>CAZUGZ010000046.1:0-13442 GCA_964620555.1 uncultured Alteromonadaceae bacterium | reverse complement strand
CGCCACGGATTTTGCCCATGCGTAACTGGGTTTGCCTGCGGGCGAGCGAGGGATATCGTCCACGTAGTGAAGCTCGCGGGGGATTTTGTAGCCGGCAATTCTGGTGCGGCAGTGCGTTTGTATCGTTGCCAGGTCCGGCTTGTCGGCGGTGCTGCGCGGCATCGCGACCAGCGCGACGCGAGAACCCCACTTTTCGTCGGGCACACCGACGGCCACGCAGTCGAATATGGCCGGGTGGGCCTTGGCGGCGGCTTCCACTTCCTCGGGAAAGATTTTCTCGCCGCCGGAATTTATCGACACGGAACCGCGGCCGAGAAGAGTGATATTGCCATCGGCCTCGTACCTGGCGAAGTCGCCTGGCATGGAATAGCGAACACCGTCGGCCAGGGTGACAAATGTCGCCGCCGATTTTTCCGGGTCTTTGTAATACTCCAGCGGAATGTAACCACTGCGTGCCACCTTGCCGATTTTTTCATCGCCTGGCTTGAGCAGGGTCATGGTTTCTTCGTCGATAACCACGGTGCCGGGGCCGGGATTGAAAGTAGGCCCGCCACCGGTCATTTCGGTTTCTCCGGCCTTGATAAAGGTCACACCATTGCCGCCGACCTCGGAAGCACCGACGCTGTCCAGCAGGATCAGTTCGGGGAAGTGTTCAAAATACTGATCCTTGACGGCCGGAGAAAAAACCGCCCCCGAACTGACGAGCAGGAACAGCGAGGAGGCGTCGATCTGGTCCTTGTTGGCGATGTAGGCTTCGATCATCGGCCTCCCCATGGCATCGCCGATGATAAAAATGGAATTGATCTTTTCTTCCTCTACCAGACGCCAGACCTCGTGCGGCTCAAATTGTCTCATGAGTACGCACTTGTCGCCCTCGAAAGCGCGGGAAATGCACGATGACTGGGTGGCCCCGTGCATCAGCGGTGCGATTGAGAACATTGCCATGCCGCCTTCTTTGCCGCGGTCGATAATCTCCTGTGGATGTTCAGCGACGTCGTGGGTGGTCTGGTCCACCGCGCCGCCCAGGGAGTACAGGAAATTGCGATGGTCCCAAACGACGCCTTTGGGCATGCCCGTCGTGCCGCCCGTGTAGACCATCCAGTGATCCTTCTCGGAACGCGGCGGGAAGTCGCGCTCGGTGGACTGACCCCGCAAGGCTGATTCAAAGGTGGTGTATTCAAATTGAACGTCGGTTGTGCCCGGCTCGGTGCCGTCCTCTATGACGAGAATGTGTTCCAGCAGGGGCAGGGAGGCTTTTACTTCGTTTACCAGGGGCAGGAATTTTCTCTCTACCACCAGTGCCTTGAGATCAGAATTGTCGAAAATATAGGCGAGTTCATCGGCGACGTAGCGATAGTTGATATTGACGTAGACGGAGCGAATCTTGAGCGACGCCCACATGGTTTCAACCCATTCGATGCAATTGAGGCCGTAAATGCCGACGTGGTCGCCGTAACCGATGCCTTGGGATTGCAGGTGATGAGCCAGTTGATTCGCACGGTCTTCCATCTGGCCGTAGGTTCTGCGTTGGCCTTCGCAAACCAGGTATTCGCGGTCGCTGTAGTGATCTACGGCAAGTTCCAGAACAGTGGCAATATTGAAAAGATCACTCATCGTGTACTTGCTCCCCAGTCCGGCGAATCCGGGTGATGCCGGATAATTCTTTGCATCTAATATACAATGTCAGTCATCATTTCAAGCGGCAGGATGAATGACCACGCGGTCCTGAATCACCGCGGCATAAACTCTCGCCGGAACAGATGACAGGCGAAAACAAAAATTTTTGAGCGGTACAAATGCAAATTTATCGTACCCCCGCGAAGAGAGCTTCGAGCTGCGGGTCGATTTCCCTTTACCAATCCGATTGCCTCGGCTTTGCGGCCCGCAGCGGGAAACGCTATCTATTCGGGCAGCAGGGCCCTGGCATGTTCCATTGCCTGCACATACTCCTCCAACAGACGCTGCATGACACTTCGACAGGTTTCTTCCCGGTTGATGAAGCCGATTGTCTGGCCGATGGGGTTGATTGAAACGTCCTGGACCCGGCCGACGTTCGCATAGCGCTTGGTCCGGACCATGGCTTCAACGGTAACCATGCCCTGTAGTGGCATCGGCAAGGGTTCTGGCGCGTCTTCGGCCTCCCAGGCCGCGGTCCAGGCATTCCGCAGCATTCGCGCAGGCTTTCCGCTGAACGCTCTGGATCGGACCGTATCTTCGTAGCCGGCAGCCAGCAGCGCTTCCTTCTCCCTGGGCCCGGCCATCGCCTCGGCAACCGTTATCCACAGCGAGCCGGTCCATACGCCGGCCGCGCCCATGGTCATGGCCGCGGCGATCTGTTTTCCAGTGGCGATACCGCCCGCCGCAAGTACGGGCACGGGCGCGACGGCATCGATAATGGCCGGCCACAGCACCATGCTGCCTACCTCCCCCGTGTGACCTCCGCCCTCGTGTCCCTGGGCAATGATGAAATCCAGGCCTGCGTCCCGATGCTTCACCGCCTGCCTGACCCTGCCGCACAAGGCCCCGATGAGGCGGCCACTGGCCTTGACTTCTTCAATGACATCTGCGGGCGGGGTGCCCAGCGCGTTCGCGATCAGCCGCATCCGGGGTCGCCGCAGGGCTTCGTCCAGGAGGGGTCTGGCGGTGGCCATGGTCCAGCCCTGCAAGCCATTTGGCATATCCTCCGGCGGCAGTTTGGGCACCTCGTATTCTTCCATCAGTTTTTCCACGAAGTCCCGATGCCCCTGCGGCACCATTCCCTGCAGTTTCCCGAGCAGACGCTGGGGATCGTCCTCCCCCTTGCCCTCGTATTGTTCCGGGATGACCAGATCGACGCCGTAGTGCCTGTCTCCGATATGCTCGTCGATCCAATCCAGTTCTTCCTTCAATTGTTCGGGGCTGAAGCCCACAGCTCCGAGCACGCCGAAGCCGCCAGCCTTGCTGGCCTCGACCACCACGTCCCGGCAGTGGGTGAAAGCAAAGATGGGTACCTCGATACCCAGTTGGTCACATATTGGAGTTTTCATCGCCCAGGGTTCCCTCGACGCAGCCGGCGTTCGTCGCTGCCCATTCCGATCACTTTTCCGATTTTATCATTGTAAGTACAATGTAAAATATTGCAACGGCAATGTGATCCGATGTATACCGGTGAATAACCCGGAGCCCTGCGGTTGACTGAGAGGTGGACCGTCGAGTTTCGACGAAAACGTAAATCGGAGAGAAGGCGGCAGTATCGTCGCGTAGCGATGGGGGAAATGACGCCATGAAAATTGACGCTCCAATGCTGGTCGGCAATGCGGCGGATGCGGTGACACTGGGAGGTGAGCTGGAAGCCGCCGGCTTCGACGGGCTCTATACCTTTGAGGGACCACACGATCCCTTCCTGCCGTTGGCGATGGCTGCCCAGGGCACCGAGCGCGCCGAGTTGATTACCGCAATCGCCGTGGCCTTTGCACGCAATCCCATGACGCTGGCCAACCTCGGCTACGATATGAACCTGCTCAGCAACGGCCGTTTTATTCTCGGCCTGGGCACGCAGATCCGGCCCCACATCGAGAAGCGCTTCAGCATGACCTGGTCGAAACCGGCTTCTCGAATGCGTGAAATGGTGCAGGCGATTCGCGCAATCTGGGATTGTTGGGAAGGCAACAGCAAGCTCGAATTTCGCGGCGAATTTTATACGCACACGATCATGGACCGGACCTTCAATCCCGGTCCGCATCCGCATGGCCCTCCCCGGATTTACCTTGCCGGATTCGGCGAAAGGATGGTGCAGGTCTGTGGCGAAGTCGGCGACGGGTTTCTCGTGCATCCGCTCCATACGCGCAAATTCCTGCTGGAGTACTCATTGCCGGCGCTGCAGAGGGGCCTGGACATCGCCGGGCGTTCGCGCGACAGCTTCGATGTTTCGGTGCAATGCCTCACGGCAGTCGGTACCACCGAGGAGCAGGTGGAGCAATCCATGGCCATGATGCGCCAAATGATTGCCTTCTACGGTTCCACACCGGCGTACCGTCCGGCACTGGATGCAGAGGGGCTGGGTGAGTTGCAGCCCGAGCTCAACCGTCTGTCGAAAGAGGGTGACTGGCCGGGTATGTCGGCGCTGGTGGCCGACGAGGTACTGGATACCTTCGCAATTTGCGGCACACCCGATGTGGTAGCGCGCAAACTGGTGGATCGCTATGGCGATATTGCCCAGCGCATCAGTCCGGTCGGCTATACCACCGACTGGGAAGCTGCCTGGGCCATGGCGGCCGCAATGAAAAAAAGCGGGTAACAACGATGACAAAAGCTATTGAAGTGTGTGTAGGTGTCTACGGGATGGATGGAATTTGCGGCGGCATGAGGGAGGTTATCCAGGCGGTAAAGCTTGCCGAGGACTGCGGCATCGACCAGATCAGCATTACCGATCACGTCGTCATGGGTACCAGGACCGACCGATACCCCTATGGCGAATTTCCCTTGCCACCGGAATCCGCCTGGTACGAACCGCACACGGTCCTGTCGGCAATCGCGGGCGCTACCCGGCGGATCAAACTTTCTGCCGGCGTCGTCATCAGTCCCCTGCGCTCTGTGGTGCTGTTCGCCAAGCAAATGGCGACGCTGGACGTAATCTCCGGCGGCCGCGTACAGATGGGCGTGGGCGCCGGCTGGCAGCGCGAGGAGTTCGAGGCCTCGGGTTTGGACTACGATAACCGTTACCAGATGCTCGAAGACCAGATCCGTGCCTGTCGCCAGCTATGGACACAGGAGTCAGTCAGCCTGGCGTTCGAGACCGTCGAGTTGGACGACATCTACTGCCACCCGCATCCACAGCAGGCCCGCCTGCCGATCTGGTTCGGGCTCAAGCCGCTGGCCAGAAATGCGCGGCGCATTGCCGAATTGGGTGACGGCTGGATTCCCATCGTGCAGGACCCCGCAGAGATCGCGCGCGGAATAGAGACACTGCACATGGCGTTCGAGGACGCGGGTCGGAAATCGGAAGAACTGGCCGTGCGTGCGATGCCAAGAGTTGTCTTTGGTCCGGACGGCGTGCCGGATCTGGAGGCGACGCTGACTGGTGCCCAGGCCTACATCGATGCAGGTGCGACCTGTCTGGAATTTCTGCCGGTGTACTTTGCGCAGGACAGCGGGCATCTGGAAAGTGTTTTTCGTGCCATAACCAGTGTAAAGGGCTAACTCGTAGCGTCCGCCGGATCATTGTCGATAGACTAGAAAGTATTTATTTATCAGTAATATATTACTGTTTCTTCATCTAGATTCCAGAAATGTCGCGTCCGTATCCGGCTTTTCGGGTTGGCGATGTGGCCCCGGGTCCACGGGAACGCGCCGCACCAGGCGCACACTCGTGGGGCTGACTTCGGCCACCAGCGCATACACCTCCACACCGGCGTCTACCGCTCTGCGCAACGCCGCACCGTAGGCGGGGTCGATTTCATCCGCCGGCCTGACACTGTCCACGTCGGCGCGCTGTACACAGAAACACAGGGCGCCACGCATCCCCTGTTCCACCAGGGTCGTCAGCTCGGCCAGGTGCCGTGCCGCCCTGTTGCTCACTGCGTCCGGGAAAAATGCCGTGCCGGCTTCTGCCGCGGCGGTCACGTTCTTCACTTCCAGGTAGCAGTCCGGCGCCTGGGAATGACCGCTGAGCAGGAAATCGATTCGCGATCGCGACTCCGGCACCTTCACCTCAGGCCGAATGCACTGGTAGGCGGACAATTCCGGAATGAGACCACCATTCAGCGCTTCGGCCACCAGCGCGTTGCTGCGTCCGGTGTTGATGCCCACCAGCACCTGCGGTCGAGCTTCCACCAACTCCCATCCCAGGGGGTATTTTCGAGCCGGATTGCTCGCCGGCAGCAACCACACCGTGGAACCGGGTGTACGGCAACCCAGCATGGACCCGGTATTGGGGCAATGTACGGTGGTCTCTTTGCCATCCGCCAGCGCTACATCGGCCAGAAAGCGCTGGTATCGGCGGATCAATTGCGCGCGCACCAGGGGTGCTTCAAACTGCATGAGTCTCTATCCCTTCCCTTTGTATCTCCAGAAAGCTAATCTGTTTTTCTGAAGACTTGCAATACCGCCACCGATTTGGCGGCATGGAAATCTGCAATTCCCATTCACTTGACGCCCAACGGGGTGCTGAACTGGTACTGAACATTGCCCATGGGCGAGAGAGAAGAAAACATTCGGCAGGCGCTGACCAACATGCTGGTCATGCAGGATCGAATAAATTCCCGGATCGGTGAAAACTGGACCGGAAGGAGTTTGGCGTGGTATCGGGCGGTGTGGGTCGAGTGTGCGGAACTCATGGACCACCAGGGCTACAAATGGTGGAAGGAGCAGCGTCCGGATCTGGCCCAGATTCAACTGGAGGTGGTGGATATCTGGCACTTCGGGATGAGCGCCATCCTGGTTGAAGAGGGTAGCGTAGCAGCTGGGGCCAACCACATTCTGCGGGAGATGGACCGGTTTTCGTCAATCCCGAGAGGGGTACTGGAGGCGTCGGAAAACCTGGCTTCCTACGCCCTGGTTGAAAAGGCCTTTTCGATGCAACTGTTCCTGGAGTTGATGGAGGCCGTGGATTTGAGTTTCGAGCAACTCCATGGTGCCTACGTGCGCAAGAATGTGTTGAATTTTTTTCGCCAGGACCACGGTTATAAAGAGGGCAGCTATCGCAAACAGTGGCGGGGCAGGGAAGACAACGAACACATGCTCGAACTGGCCTCAGCCCTGCACCCGGAAATGCCCGATTATGCCGGGAAACTCTACCAGGCCCTGGAGCAACGCTACCGGGAGTGCTGTAGCTGAGACCGGCCTGGCCCGGGAGCGGCCGGTTCTTCAGGCGACCCGGTCTATGGCCTCGGCCAGCCCGGTATCCCGCTCGGTTATGCCCCCCAGGTCGTGGCTGACCAGTTCGATGTCCACCCGGTTGTATACATTGCTCCATTCCGGGTGGTGGTTCCGGGCCTCTGCCAGTAGCGCTACCCGGCTCATGAAACCGAAAGCCTCGACAAAATCCGCAAACTGAAAGCTGCGAAACAGCTTGCCATCCCGCAGTTGCCATTGGGACAGGCCGGTCAGGGCCTCGTTCAGTTGCCGTTTGGAAAGTAAGCCCATGAGTTTTATCCCCCCTGTTGCCTGCTCAGCCAGAGTCCACACTCCATATGTGAGGTATAGGGGAACTGATCGAACAAGGCAAGCCGTTTGACGGTGTGCGTGTCGTTCAGGCGGCGCAGGGTGGCCGGCAGGGACTCGGGGTTGCAGGAAAAGTAAATGATGTGTTCAAAGTGGTGCAGCAGCGATTCGGTCGCACTGTCCAGCCCGGCTCGCGGCGGGTCCACGAAAATGGTGCCGAATCGGTATCGATCCAGTGGCTGGATATTGCGCAACCGGTAAAACCGGCGTTCGCCGGCCAGGGCCTGGCCCACTTCGCCAGCCGAGAGTCGGGCCAGGTCCAGGTTTTGGATGCCATTGGCCGCGACGTTGTGGGCTGCCGCCCGGATGGTGGGTTTGGAGACTTCCGTGGCCAGTACCCGTCCAAAGTGCCGGCTCATGGGAATGCTGAAATTGCCGCCGCCACAGTACAGTTCCAGCAAATCGCCATCGAGCTGAGCGGCCACCTGGGTGGCCCAGGAAAGCATTCTGGCGTTGATGTAGCCATTGGGTTGGGTGAAGCTCTGCCCGTACTGCCGGTACTGATATTCCCGGCCCTCCACACACATTCGTTCCTCCACATAATCCACCCCGGGCACCCGTTTCTGTTTGCGGGAACGCCCCACCAACTGGGCATCCAGGTTCCGGGCAAGTCGTCTGGCCGGCGGATCCCAACTCTCTGTCAGCGGACCATGGTAGACGAGGGTAATCAATAGCTGCCCAGACAAGGTACTGAGAAATTCAACCTGGAACAGCCGCCTGCGCAGAATGGGCGTAGCCCTCAGCTGCTCCAGTAATTTCGGCATGGCCGTCTGAACGCGGCTGGCGGCGATATCGAAGTGGTCGACGCGAACCGGAGTTTTCGGTTTGCCCGGGTCAAACATGGCGTAGTACAGGTCCTCGCCGTCGTGCCATATCCGAAATTCCGCCCGCAGTCGATAACCCGTGGCGGGAGAGGCAAATACCTCGCAGGCGGGGGCGCCGAATTCCGCCATCAGGGCGTTGCAGCGCCGCTCTTTCTGTTTCAGCTGGGAGGCGTAGTGCCGTGGTGTCGCGCTGGTGATCAACATCTCGCCGCGGCCCTGCCCCACACCGCCGCGCCAATCACAGGCAGTTGCGGGGTTTGGGCAGACCGGCAATCTTGCAACCCAACAGGACCGGACTGCCCGGGAACAGGCCGAGCAGGTAGATGCTGCGGCCCTTCTCCGGTCCGAGTTTCTGGTTGGTGTACTTCACCAGGGCACGCATGGCGGGTGTGGCCTCGAACTGCTGGTAGTACTCGCGCAGCAATTCGATGATCTCCCAGTGCGCTGGGGTCAGTTCCAGCGCTTCCCGGGCGGCGATTTCACCGGCCAACGCGGGGCTCCACTGGTTGGCATCCCGCAGAAATCCATCCCGGTCAAACATGGCTGTTCAATACCAACCCTGTACCGCATGGCAGGTGGTACTCAGGTTCACGAAGTCGTCGTAGTCGGCCAGTTGAAAACGCGGGTCGAGCTTCCCGCTCAGGCCGCGGGCCTCGACATCCGCGCGCAGGACGTGGCAGGCCACGCCGTGACTGGCGATGGCCCGGGCGGCCTCGCCGTTGGCCACCGCAGCGTAGACGCCATCTTCCAGCAACAACAGCACGGCGTGATCGTCGAGGCAGCGCAGGCAACTCGCCAGCGCAAAGCTGCTGGTGGGGCTTTTGGATACCGTGTGCAGCAGCATGTCAGCAACTGATAATCTGGTCAAAGGCGTCGAGGAAGGACGGCAATTCGCTGGCGTCCAGGGTGGTCACCGCAGTGCTCAGGTCCGTGGTCACCAACTGCCGCTGTTGCAGGGAAGCGAGCTCCGCGTGCAGCAGTTCCAGATCGTACAGGGGCAGGCTGGCCAGGGTTTTTTCGATACTCTTGTAACCCACGCTGGTTGCCTGCTGATCGGGCAGCAACTGCCAGACGCCGTCGTCCATGAACAACAGGGATAGATCCTGCTCAAAGACACTGGCCGCCAGTGCAAAATCGAGCGCGCTGTGGCTGAGTTGGCCGGCGTAGGGTGAGTGCCGACAAACCAGCAACAACCGTTTTTGGGGATGTTGGCCGGACTGACTCACGTTCAGTTGCCAAAGGTCAGCAGGCGGTCGCAGCTGCCGGCGGCCTCAACCAGCAGGCCCAGCCCCCCAAGCGTGAAAGCCGGGTGCATATTGCCTGCGGTCCTGTTTTGCCGGGCACCCTCGGCGTCGTCGAGAATCCCACGGCGCAGCGCCGATGAGACGCACAGCACCAGTTCCAGGGGCTTCTGGCTGGCCAATTCCGCCCAGCGCTGGACCCGGTCCAGTTCATCCGGGGCCGGGGCTGTCAAGGCATTGCCGTGGTACACCCCCTCGTCATAGAAAAATATGCGCGGCACCCGGTGTCCATTGCGCAGGGCCGCCTCGGCGTAGTGAAAGGCGCTGTCGGCGGAACCGGAGGCGAGGGGAGAGGCGAGCACCAGCAGGGCGATGTTCATTTTCCTACTCCGCTTTCACCGTGCCCACAAACAAAAAGCCCCGGTGCGGGACCGGGGCTTGCGCGTTGACGAGCGTGGAATCAGTCATCGCCACCCAGTGCCGTGAGCAGGTGCAAAAGGTGAATGAACAGGTTGTAGATATCCAGGTACAGTGCCACGGTGGCGCGAATATAGTTGGTTTCACCGCCGTTGATGATGCGGCTGGTGTCAAACAGAATCAGCCCGGACATGATCAGCACCACCACTGCCGATACGGTCAGAGACAGCGCTGGGATCCCCAGGAAAATATTGGCAATGCCGGCGATGATTGCGAGTAAAAGGCCGATGAACAGGAACCCGCCGAGGTAGGAAAAATCCTTGCGCGTAGTCAGCGCGTAGCCGGACAGCCCGAAGAAGACCAGCGCGGTACCTCCCAGTGCCTGCATTACCAGGGCCGGGCCATTGGGCATCGCCAGATAGTAGTTGAGCATGGGCCCGAGAGAGGCCCCCATGACACCGGTAAAGGCAAATATGGCCAGCAGTCCCTTGGCGCTGTCGGCGGTACGATGCACCACGAACAGCAGTCCGAATCCCACCAGCATCAATACCAGCGCAGTACCATGGCCCAGGTTCATGACCATGGCCAGACCCGCTGTCATACAACTGAATAACAGGGTAGCTGCCAGCAGTTGGTAGGTATTTTTCAGTACCCTGTTGGTGGACAAAACCGATTCGAGACCGGCAATCTCCCGGGGGGAATGAAGGCTTTTCTCTTGCATGGCAAAAAACTCCACGAATATCAGTTGTACGTGCTATCGACACTCTGCAATGGGCAGGGACAATCGTGACGATGGCCTACCCATTACTATATAGCAGAAATGGTGAAAATCAAGGGCACGAGGCAACTGCCCGCTGGCCGCGAGGCTGCCCCTGCTGCGTTCTGTCGTTTCTGAACAGGGCGGAGGTCGTTCAGTAAATGGTCAAAAAACAATAATTTACAGAAAAATAATGGCGGTGGGCCAGGGATTCGAACCCCGGGAACCTCTCGGTTCAACGGTTTTCAAGACCGCCGCTTTCGACCACTCAGCCAGCCCACCGGGACGAGCCGGAATTATACAGCCCGGCAACCCCGGTACAACCGGCCACCGTTCAGTTACTTTCTGCCGCTACGTCTTCCTGCCCTCGGCGCGGGTCGTTGGCGGCGCGCACCGTTGGTCGGCCAACCGGTGTTGCCGGAGCCGCTTCCGGTGTCGCGAACAGTGGTGGGTGGGTGGTGGTGATTTCTACCTCGACGACCGGTTTTGCCCGCTCGCGCGGGTCGTTGCCAGCCCGCCCGCCTGGGGTCATACCCACGGCGTTATCCGCGCTGGTATCCGGGTTTTCCGCCTCCGCAGACCCTGGCTCGGCCTGGTCGTCCTCTGCGTCTGCACTGTCCACTGCAGCCTCGACAGGCGCGGCACTGTCCGTGGCAGTGGGGTCGGTGGCCGCGGCGTTCCCGGTTGTGGTCGGGCCAGTTGCAATATTCGCAGGTGTGGTGAGCGGTGGAGTTTCACCTTGGGTCCCGGTTTTGTCTACGGCAGCCTGTTCAGCGTCGTTGTCTGCGCCACTCGCGGTCGCCGCCCCCGCATCTGCGGCTTGGATTTCGAGGTTCTCCACGACCTCTTTTTCGCTGGCTTTGGCCGGTCGTTTGCCCTGGCGGCGGCGCCGGGGTTGTTCCTCACTGCGGCGCTCGGCTGGACGTTTGCGGGGGCGATCCCGATGTTCCTGATCGTCCCTGGCCTGCTGTTCCCGGCTGTCACCGCGTTCGGTACGCGGCTTGTCATTGCCGGCCTCGCGGCGGGTCGACTTGCGTTTGCGGGAGCGTTCCCGGTTGTTTTCGCGCTCGGCACTCCGGTCACCGCCGCCGCGCCGCCGGTTACTGGAACGATTGTCATCACGAGTGCGCCGCCGCGGCTGGTCGGCTGCCGCGCGCCGGCCGGAAGTTTGCTGCTGCGGCTGGGTCCTGGTGCCGGCGCCCCCCCCGAACATTGCCCCGATGATGCGGGTCAGTAGCCCTGTGGTCCCGGCCCCGGTTCCGGTTGACCCGCGTCGTGCCTTGTCGGCGCCTTTGGCCGCCGTCCTGTTCACCGGGCGTGGGGAGGGTTGGTAGTCAACGCCTTTGACCACGGCTTCCTGGGGTTTCAGATTGCGGTTGCCGTTGTCGATGCCATGCTGCTCCGGCTCCGGTTTGAACTCGATATCGAGGGACAGGCCGTTGTGGGAGTCAATCTCGTCGTCGCGAAGACGCTGTACCTCAAAATGCGGGGTTTCCAGATGTGGGTTGGGTATTACCAGCAGACGGGTCTTGGTCAATTCCTCGATTTCTGCCAGGGCGGTACGTTTTTCATTGAGCAGGTAGGCTGACACCGATACTGGAACAATCGCCCTCACCTCGGCGGAGCGGTCCTTGATGGCCTCTTCCTCCAATAGTCGCAGTATGCCCAGAGCGAGAGACTTGGCGTCCCGAATGGTACCCTGTCCGCTGCAGCGGGGGCAGATGATGGCACTGGTTTCATCGAGTGAAGGCCGCAGCCGCTGGCGCGACATTTCCATCAGGCCAAAGCGGGAGATTCGTCCAGTCTGCATCCGGGCCCGGTCAATTTCCAGCGCTTCGCGCATGCGATTTTCCACCGCTCGCTGGCTGCGGCTCGACGACATGTCGATGAAGTCGATGACAATCAGCCCCCCTATGTCACGCAGGCGCAGTTGGCGGGCGATTTCGGTGGCTGCTTCCAGATTGGTGTTGAGGGCGGTTTCTTCGATATCACTACCTCGGGTGGCGCGTGCCGAATTGATGTCGATGGACACCAAAGCCTCGGTTGGATCGATAACGATGGCGCCGCCGGATGGCAACTGCACTTCTCGCAGGAACGCGGTTTCGATCTGGCTCTCGATCTGGAAGCGGTTGAACATGGGAATCGGGTCCTCGTAGAGCCGGACCCGGTTTTTCAATTGCGGCATGACCTGAGAGACGAACTCCCTGGCCAGATTGAAGGCCTCCGGCGAATCGATCAGTACCTGGTCGATGTCATCTCGCATGTTGTCGCGGATGGCGCGAATGATGACATTGCTTTCCTGTAACAGCAGGGCGGGGGCCTTGCTGGTGCCAGCGGCTTCATTGACTGTCTGCCAGAGTTGCAGTTGATAATCCAGATCGCTACGCAGTTCCTCTTTGCTGCGCCCGATGCCAGCGGTTCGCACGATGACGCTCATCCCCTGGGGGACTTCCAAATCATCCATTGCATCTTTCAATTGCGCCCGTTGTTCGCCTTCGATGCGCCGGGAGATTCCGCCGGACCTGGGGTTGTTGGGCATCAGAACCAGGTAGCGACCGGCCAGGGCGATATAAGTGGTCAGCGCCGCACCCTTGTTGCCGCGCCCCTCCTTCTCTACCTGTACTACGAGTTCCGTGCCTTCCTTGATTACATCGCGAATCTGTGGGGATTGATTACCGCTGGGGGGTCGTTTGGAGAAGTACTCGCGAGCGATTTCCTTCATTGGCAGGAAACCCTGGCGTTCGTCGCCAAACTCTACAAAGGCAGCCTCCAGGCTGGGTACCACCTGTTTGATCCTGCCCTTGTAGATATTGGATTTGGTCTGGATTCGAGTGCGATTTTCTATATCCAGATCGTAGAGCCGCTGACCATCGACCAGGGCAACGCGCAACTCCTCGGGTTGCGTCGCATTGATTAACATTTTCTTCATTTGTATGTACCACTTCTCAGGTTGTGGCACAGGAGGGGGGAGAGCAGTGTCAGACAGCAACACACCACTGCGGG
>CAZUGZ010000045.1:0-16470 GCA_964620555.1 uncultured Alteromonadaceae bacterium | reverse complement strand
GAAGACGGAAGGGGGATGGGCCATGGATGGCCCATGGAGCGACAAAACAACCCGCAAATGCTCTGGCGCCACAGAGCCCCGGTGAAGGAGTGTGTGGCGGGTTGGACGGTACTTTCAAATGCAAGGTCTGACCCCGATGGTCGCCGTGGTATGCTTGCCAAAAAGAGGGGCAGGATCGGAACCGTGAGGGGGCCATGGCCAGAAAAGTGACGAAGGGCTTGGCAATGCAACCCGAGACGATGCGGCAGTTGGGTCACCGGGCAACGGAAATCCTGGTGGATCGCATCAGCCGCCTTGGTGAGGAGAACGCCTGGGATGGCGAATTCCGGCAGGTGCTGGAGGAAGACCTGCTGAAACTGCCACCCGAAGAAGGTCGGCCGGCGGAAGAAGTGCTGGAGCAGGCCGCACACAACGTGCTGCCCTACGCAGCCCGGCTGGACCATCCCCGCTTCTTTGGTTTTATTCCTTCCTCTCCCACCTGGCCGGGTGTGGTAGCGGACTTCATGGCTGCCGGTTTCAACATCAATTCGTGTACCTGGCTGGTCGCCAGCGGAACCAGCCAACTCGAACTGGTGGTGGTGGATTGGATGAGACGCTGGATCGGCTACCCGGAGACCGCCGGCGGCCTGTTGACGAGTGGGGGCTCCGCAGCAAGCGTCGAGGCGATGGTGGCTGCGCGGGAAGCCGCAGGGCACCCCGACCGCCCAACGGTGTACATGAGCGATCAGAGTCACAGCGCCTTCAAGCGGGCCGCGCTGATCGCTGGCATCCGACGCGAAAACATGCGTCTGGTTCCTACAGATGATCGCTTCCGCATGGACGTCGGCGAATTGGCCCGCTCCGTGGCCGTCGACCGCGCGGAAGGTCTGCAACCCATCGCCATCTGTGCCAACGCCGGCTCCGCCAGCACCGGCTCGATCGACCCTCTGGGCTTGATGGCGGACTTCTGCGAGACCGAAGGTATCTGGCTCCACATCGATGCCGCCTACGGTGGGTTTGCGGTGGTGACGGAAGGCGGCGCGGCCCTGCTCGGTGATATGAAGCGTGCGGATTCCATCGGGCTCGATGCGCACAAATGGTTCTTTCAGCCCTACGAGGCAGGTGCGCTGATGGTCAAGGACGCCGGGCACCTCGAAAACGCCTTCGCAATCGGCCACGACGTGCTGCAGGATACGATCTGGGGTGCGAACCACCCCAACTTCTCCGACCGCGGACTACAGTTGAGCCGCGCGGCGCGGGCGCTGAAGATCTGGATGTCGGTGCAGACCTTCGGCATGGCTGCATTTCGTGCTGCCATTCAGAACGGACTGGACATCGTGCAGCGGGCCGAGGCATACGTTCACGACAGCCCGTCGCTGGAAGTGATGGCGCCGGTGTCGCTGGGCATCCTCTGCTTCCGGGTCAACCCCGCCGGCAGCGACTGCGACGAGACGACGCTGGAGCAGGTGAATCGCAAAGTGCTGGCCCGCATGTTCTGGGACGAACTCGCATTCATGTCCTCGACGTCCCTGAAGGGCGTATTCGCCCTGCGGATGTGCATCATCAACCACACGACGACCTGGGAGGACGTGCGCAGGACGCTCGACACAGTGGCGGAATTCGGCGAGGCAACGGCGCAGGAATCGTAACGTCCCGGGCTGAGGCCTAACCCCCTGCCGTCATGCCGGGCCTGACCCGGCATCCAGCGTCTTTTCCATGACGATCGACAGCCACAGGATTCCGGCTTTCGCCGGAATGACGAATGTGGGGGCTGGAATGACGTGAAGGGGCCGGTCCGGAAAATCGGCAACAAACTTCGCTATACTATTCCGTTATGAAAGTACAAGCCTCCATAGAAGCCAGGCTGGCCAGCCTGTCGCCAAGCCATTTGCAGGTGAGCAACGAAAGTCATCAGCACAATGTGCCGGCGGGTTCGGAAACGCATTTCAAGGTGGTGCTGGTCAGCGATGAGTTCCAGGGCAAGCGCCGGGTGGCCCGTCACCAGTTGATTTATGGCCTGCTGGCCGAACAGTTGGCGGGGCCGGTACACGCGCTGTCGCTGCACACCTTCACGCCACACGAGTGGGCCGAGCGCGAACCGCAAGTGGCTGATTCTCCTCCCTGTCTGGGGGGAGAAAAGGCCGGGGCCGGCTGATGTCGCAGCTGGTTGTCGGGTTCTACAAGTTTGTCGCCCTGGAAGATTGTCGGCTGCTGCGCGAACCGCTACTCGAACAATGCCTTGCCGCCGGGGTCCGCGGCACCGTGCTGTTGGCCGGGGAGGGGATCAACGGCAGCCTGGCGGGCAGCCGGGAAAGCCTCGATCAGGTGCTGGGCTGGTTGCGCCGCGACCCGCGGCTGAGTGACCTGACAACCCGGGAAAGCCGGGCTTCACTGCCGCCGTTTCAACGGATGAAGGTCAAGCTGAAACGGGAAATCGTGACCATGGGGGTGGCGGGAGTGGACCCCCGGGCAGGAACCGGAGGCCACGTCGAGCCCGCCCGCTGGAATCAGCTGATTGCCGCCGATGACGTGCTGTTGCTGGATACTCGCAACAGCTATGAAACGGCTATCGGCGGTTTTCCGGGGGCCGTGCACCCGCAGACCACCAATTTCCGGGATTTTCCCGCCTATGCGCGCGAGCATCTGGACCCGGCCCGGCAGCGCCAGGTCGCCATGTACTGCACCGGTGGCATTCGCTGTGAAAAGGCATCAGCCCTGCTGCTGCAACAGGGTTTTGAAAAGGTCTGGCAATTGCGCGGCGGCATACTCAACTACCTGGCCGCAATCCCGCCGCGGCAATCGGTCTGGCGAGGGGAGTGTTTTGTTTTCGATAGCCGGGTCGCGCTGAACCGGCAACTGCAACCGGGTAGCTACCAGCAGTGTTATGGCTGTCGGCACCCGCTCAGCGCGGCGGATCGGCAATCACCCCACTACCGGCAGGGGGTGCATTGCCACCATTGCCACGAGCGACTCAGCCTGGGGCAATTGGCCCGCTTCACCGAGCGCAGGAAACAGAGGAAACTGGTGCAACAGCGGCAACGCCTTGCGGTGCCGGCCTGTCATTCCTGATCCAGTTTTCGCTGGCAGGCCGGGCTTGACCCGGTGGTTCGGTTCACTGACGGTGTAGCGCAGCCCGAACGAGAAGCTGCGTGTGCAGCGCGTCAATGGCACTGTGCAACTGTTCCAGCGTCCCGCTGTTGTCGATGATGTGGTCGGCGCGGGAGCGTCGTTCAGCGCGGGACATCTGTGCAGCCATGATGCGCCGTATCTGTGCTTCGTCGTTGTCATCGCGTCTGGCGGCCCGGGCCAGTTGCAGTTCCTCGGGTACGTCAATGAGCAACAGTTCGTCGCAAAGCCCCCGCTGGTTGGTCTCCATCAGCAGCGGTGACGCCAGCACACTATAGGCCGACTCGGAGCGTTGCAGCCGCAACCGGATTTCTTCCCCGATCAGCGGATGGGTCAGTTTTTCCAGCCACTGCCGTTGGGCCGGATCGGCAAACACCAGTTGCCGCAAACGCGCCCGGTCCAGACTGCCGTCGGCTTGCAGCACCTCGCTGCCGAAGTGCCCGGCGATGGCGTCCAGGGCGGGCTTGCCGGGCTCCACCACTACCCGCGCCATCTGGTCGGCGTCCACCACGGTAATGCCCAGGGCGGAGAACCGCTCACCGGCCGCGCTCTTGCCACTGCCGATTCCCCCGGTGAGACCGAGAACCCGATTCATTGCAACCCCGCAATCTGCCAATACCAGCGGCCAATGGTCTCACCCCAAAGCATGGCAATCCAGCCGGCGCCGGCCAGGCAGGGGCCGAAAGCCTGGGCTGCCCCCCTGCTGCGCCGCCCCAGGACGGTCATGATTCCAGCGCCGGCGATTCCCAGCAGGGAAGCCAACAGCACCACCAGGGGCAGCGCCTGCCAGCCCAACCAGGCTCCCAGTGCGGCGAGCAGCTTGAAATCACCCTGCCCCAGGCCCTGCTTGCCGGTGCACCATTTGAACAGCCAGTACACGCTCCACAGCAACAGGTACCCGGCCATGGCACCGAGCACGGCATCGCCGAGGCTGGCGAACTGGCCGAACAGATTGAACGACAGACCCAGCCACAGCAGGGGCAGGGTGATGGCGTCGGGCAACAGCCGGGTGTCGAGGTCGATCAGGGACAGGGCCAACAACCCCCAGGTCAGCAGCATTGCCCCCAGCAGGAGGGGTCCGGCCGACCCGTAATGCCAGCCCAGGTAGAGCATCAGCAGGCCGCTGAGCAACTCGATCAGGGGATAGCGCGGGGAAATTCGGCAGCCGCAATGACGGCATCGTCCCGCCAGCAACAGGAACGAAAGCAGTGGAATGATTTCCCAGGCGGAGAGCCGATGTGTGCACACCGGGCAGTGGGAACCGGGTCGCACCAAGTCAAAGCGCTCGAATTGTTCGCTTTCCACGCCCAGCACTTCACTGCAGTAACTGCGCTCCTCCCGTACCATCATCAGCGGCAGGCGCAGCACCAGCAGGTTGATGAAACTGCCCACCACCAGTCCCAACAGCAGCAGGCAGAGCAACAGCAGCCAGGCGTGTTGGTCGAGGGCAGCCAGGAGTTCCATCGGCCGACCCGATTCAGACCACCGAGCCCAGCAGGAAGATGGGCAGGTACATGGCGACCACCAGGCCGCCGACCAGGATGCCCAGCACCGACATGATCAGCGGCTCCAGCAGTTCGCCGAGGCGGTCCACCGCCTGGTCCACTGCTGCCTCGTAGTGATCGGCGACCCGCCCCAGCATCTCGTCGAGACGGCCGGATTCCTCTCCGATGGATACCATTTGCAATAACATGGACGGATACAACCCCGTGGCCCGAATGGAATAGTGCAGTGGTGAACCGCTGCTGACATTGGCGCGAATGCGCTTGACCGCCTGCCGGTAGACGGAGTTTCCGGCGGTTCCCTCCACCGCATCCAGTGCCTCCACCAGCGGTACTCCGGCTGCACAGGTGGTGGCCAGGGTGCGGGAGAAACGGGCCACGCTGGCATGGACCATGATACCCCCCAGCAGCGGGATTTTCAGCAGCAGCCGGTCCGCGGCCTCGGCTGCTTTGCGCGAACTCCTGAACAGCTTTCTGAGCACCGCAATCGCCCCCAGCAATGCACCCGACAGCAGTGGCCACCACTGTCCGGCAGCGTCGGAGAGGTTCAGCACCAGGCGGGTAAAGGCGGGCAGCTCGGCGCCAAAGCTGTGGAAAGTGGCGGCGAACTGGGGCACCACCTTCACCAGCAGAACGGTGGTCACCAGCAGGGCCACCACGGTCACTGCCGTCGGGTAGGTCAGCGCCTTGCGGATTTTTGCTTTCAGCGCCTCGGATTTTTCCTGGTAACCGGCAATCCGCTGCAACATGGATTCCAGCGTACCCGAAGTTTCCCCGGCGGCGACCAGGTCGATATACAGCGCATCGAAATGGCGCGACTGTTTTCGCAGCGCCGTGGCCAGGCGGGTACCGGAGGCGACTTCGTTCCTGAGCCCCACCACCACGTCCCGCATCCCGGGACGGTCCAGACCCTCGGCGACGATGTCGAAACACTGCACCAGCGGTACGCCGGCCCTCACCATGGTCGCCAACTGGCGGGAGAACAGGGCGATGTCCGCCGGGGTGATCTTGTCCGCGCGACGCAACCAGGGTCCGGTTTTTTTGCGCAGCCGGTTGACCGCGATGCCCTGGCGCCGCAGTTGTACCCTGGCCACGGCCCGGCTGATGGCGTCGATTTCTCCCGAGCAGGCACGACCATGGCGGTCGCTGCCCTGCCAGGCAAAGACCTGTTCCCTTACTCTTGCCGTTGCCACGCCCCCTAGTCCGTGGTGACCCGGTTGACTTCTTCCAGGCTGATCTCCCCCCGGGCAGCCTTGATCAGGGCCGATTTGCGCAAGTCATTGAAACCCTGCTCCCGCGCCGCCTGGGCGATTTCGATGGCATTGCCCTGGGCCATGATGATGTCCGCCAGGCCGGGAGTGATGCGCACCACCTCGTAGATGCCGACGCGGCCGCTGTAACCCGAGTTGCAATGGCGGCAGCCCTCCGCCTGCATGGGCCGAGCCCGCTGCAACATGGTTTCGGTGAAGCCCTGCGCGTGCAACGTGGCGGGGGGAATCGCGGCGGGCCGGGCGCAGTGCGCACACAGGCGCCGGGCCAGGCGCTGGGCGATGATCAGGCTGATCGAAGTGGCCAGATTGAAGGCGGGCACCCCCATGTTCAGCAGCCGGGTAATGGTTTCGGCGGCGCTGTTGGTGTGCAGGGTGGACAGTACCAGGTGCCCGGTCTGGGCTGCCTTGACTGCGATTTCCGCGGTTTCCAGGTCGCGCACCTCCCCCACCATGATGACGTCCGGGTCCTGGCGCAGGAAGGAACGCAGGGCGTCGGCGAAGTTCAGCCCCACCCTGGGGTTGACGTGGCACTGGTTGATACCCTCCAGATTGCTTTCAACCGGGTCTTCCGCCGTGGAAATGTTGCGCTCGGGCGTGTTGAGAATATTCAGGCCGCCGTACAGGGAGACGGTTTTCCCCGAACCGGTGGGTCCGGTCACCAGGATCAATCCCTGTGGCTGGTGCAGCGCCTGCAGGTAGAGTTCCTGTTGGTCGGCTTCAAAGCCCAGCTTGTCGATGCCCAGGTGCGCCGTGGCCGGGTCCATGATGCGCAGGCAGATCTTTTCACCGAACAGCAGCGGCAGGGTGTTGACCCGAAAATCGACCGTGCGGTGCTGGGAGAGGCGCAACTTGATGCGCCCGTCCTGGGGCACCCGGCGCTCGGAGATGTCCATCTGTGACATGACCTTGAGGCGGGCGGCCAGCCTTCCCGCCAGATTCCTGGATGGTCTGACCACCTCCCGCAACACGCCATCGGTGCGAAAGCGCACCCGGTAGGATTTCTCGGAGGGCTCGAAATGGACGTCGGATGCGCCGTTCCTGACCGCGTCCAGCAACACCTTGTTGACGAAACGCACGATCGGCGCCTCGTCCACTTCGCCGTCGCCATCGGTGCCGCCCGCCTCGCTGACTGCCGCCACATCGAGCTGTTCCAGTTCGGCGTCGTCCAGGTCGTCCAGACCGTTATCCAGTGAATCCAGGGATTCGGTCCACTCGTGGATGGCTTTGCCGAGGGCTTGCGCTTCCACCAGCACGGCGTCGGTATTGATCCCGGTGTGAAATTTGATCTCGTCCAGTGCCGCCAGGTTGGTGGGGTCGGAAACGGCCACGAAAAGGTGGTTGCCCCGGCGAAACAGCGGCAGGCTGTGGTGCCTGACGATCAGTTCCGGTGCCACCAGTTCCCGTGGCATCGACTCCCGGTCCAGGGCGCGGATATCGAACAGGGGGACGCCGAATTCCTCCGCCACCAGTCGCGCCAGTTTGCGGCTGTCCACCAGTTGCTGCTCGACCAGGTGTCTGACCAGCGGCGTATTGCCGTGGGCGGCGTCGCGCAGCGCTGCCCGCGCGTGCCCCGCATCCAGCAGTTGGTCGTTCACCAGGCGGCCCGCCAGACCGCTCAATTGTGCGGGAGTATTGTCATCCATGCCGGCCTCCTGGGCCCATTGCGCGGTCTTCCCTGATCAACCTCCCGGTCGATCGCCTGCGTCGCGCCTTCCGCTCCATTGATTGTAGAACATCCTCACAGCTTTGCAGGCAAACTTGCCGGTCCGCGCACCCTGCCCCAGCGGCGTCTCGACGTTTTCGCTACAAACCCTGGTGAAACTCGCTGCAAACCTTGGTGAAATATGCGAGCTATACTGTGAGTACCGGCAGCAGTTGGGGCTCGCCATTGCCGCGTGCTCGCTCGCACCGGCAAGCGGCGGACCTGGAACGGCCGCCACCACCACAGGGAGGAAGAGGGAACTGAAAATGAAGGGTCAAAATGGATTTACCCTGATCGAATTGATGATCGTGATTGCCATCGTGGCGATTCTGGCGGCCGTGGCCTTGCCCGCATACCAGGACTACACCATTCGTGCCAAAATAACAGAGGCGCTGCTGCTGCTCGGTGAAGCCAAGACCAGCGTGACCGAATACTATATCGCCAATGGAGAGCTGCCCGCGGATGCGGCCAGCCTGGGCCTGGATTCCACCGTCGATACGGAGGTGGTGGCAGGCATGGACTATAGTGCCGGCGTGATTGAACTGGCCATCAAGGCCCTCGGTGGCGATACCGCCGCGGGCGACACCGTACTGATGTCGGTGGCCAGTTCGGACGGCGGCAGGCTGCAATGGAACTGTGGGCCCGGCACGCTGCAGGCCAAATACCTGCCCTCCAATTGTCGGGACTGAGAGCAGCGTCGAGCCGGGGAGGCGACCCGGTGCCGTTCTTCACAGGGGTGGGGAAACTATTGGAGTGACAGGGGGAGAACAACGTGACAGCCGACGAAGGCAAAGGTACGGATGCTGCCGGCTTGAGAGAAGCCTGGGATGAATTGATCGACCAGCTGCAACAGGCCAGGGATACGATCGACAACCCGGAATTTTTCCCTCCCCGGGCGACGCCGCGCGTACTCGCGGAGGGCTACAGGTATCTGGCGGGGTTTGTTCATCAAGGGGTGGAGAGGGCGTTTCACGAAGACCCTGACTTCCCTGCCTTCCGCAATTTGATCTCCCTGTTCAACAAGGCCACCATCGATAACGCTGACGCGATCTATTTCGGTGCGGCGGTGGACGGCCGGCAACGCTACCTGGTCAAGGGCAAGGCTGCGAACTTTGACCACTGGCGCGGCGGGCCCCGCGCCGACGCAGGCGCCCTGGCACCGCAGTACCTGATTTTCGAGTCCTGTGACGGTCCCCTGGCGGGGGATACGGGGGAACTGGCGGAACTGGTACCCGGCTACCGCACGGGTTTCGGTACGATTGACAGCACGAAACTGCAGGTCGAGCCCACGGGCGAGTTTGAGATCCTGATCGCACCCGAAAAACCGGAAGGTTATACCGGCAACTTCCTGTGTGGTCGCAAACCGCCGCGGCAGGAGGGAGATGAAGAGCGGTTCATGACCTATGTCTCGGGCAGGCAGCTGTTTTATGACTGGGAACGGGAGGAGCCGATCCACCTCACCATCATCCCGCTGGACAATATCGGCGGGCATCCCGCTGCTCTTACACCGGAGAAAACCGCCGCCAGGCTGCGGCGCATGGGTTCCATCGTCCGCGGGCAGATGCGTTTCTGGCTCAACTTCTACGATACGGTGTTGAACAGCAATCAAAGCCATGACCCGGAGGGTGGGCGCTATTTCATGCCGGTCAATGCCTACAACCGGCCCAACGCCGCCTCCGGGGAAACCGGGGGCGGCATGAGCACAAACATCTACGCCGGCGGCATCTATGAACTGGCGGAGAGTGAGGCACTCTACATCGAGGCCACCTTTCCCGGGGATCCGATCTACAGCGGTATGCACCTAGCCAATATGTGGGGCGAATCCCCGGATTACGCCAATCATCAAAGCAGTCTCAATTTGTTGCAGATGCACGTTGGCGTCGACCGGGTACAGCGTTGGGTGGTGGCGCACCGGGACCCCGGCATTCAGAACTGGGTAGACACCACCGGATTGCCCAGGGGCTTCCTCTCCCATCGTTGGGCCTACGCGGAACTGCCGCCCGAGGGTCAGTGGCCCACGATCCGTTGCGAGGTGATCCGCTTCGACCAGGTCGGCAATTACATGCCGGACGACATGCCGGTGATTACGCCGGAGCAACGCCGTCAGGCCATCCACATCAGGCAGCTACACGTACAGCGCCGCTATCGTGTGTTTTGAATGACTCGTCGGGTTAACAATGATCCGGAACTTCCAATCGCAGGTTGCCGCGCTGGTCGAGGCCGGTCAACTCGCCACAGGAGAGGCCGGGGTTGCCGTCCAGATCCAGGTGGCGGAGTTCCGTCAGGCCGTGCAGACCCTGCAGGCTGGTCAGCGCATTGTCGTCCACCTGCAGTTCCACCAGCATTTGCAGGTGCAGCAACGGCGTCAGATCGGCGATGCGGTTGGCGGACAGCTTCAGCCGCAGCAGGCCGGTAAATCGTTCGATGCCCTGCAGGTCGGCGATACCGGCATTGCTGCAATTGAGTTCCTCCAGTTGACTGGCGTTGCTGATATGCCGGTCGGCCAGGGTTCTCTCTACACAACCGCGCAAACCGGAATCGGCGATGCTGTAGTCGGTGAACACCGCATCCGGGCTGTAGATCTCCCGCTCGTTGATGCTGAAACGGTAGTCGGCGCAGGTACTCGCCGACAGGACCAGCAACAGGAACAGCGGACCGCATTTGATCGATTGGAACAGTTTCATCTTCCACCTCCCGGGGAGTTTGCGCCGTGGCCGGTGTCCCCACCCCATGGGTGCAGACCAGCGGAACGCGGTCAGTCGATCAGCAGTTTTTCCAGAATGCGCCGGTATACCGCGGTGAGCGCCTCCAGGTCCGTCGCCCGGATCCGCTCGTTGCACTGGTGAATGGTGGCGTTGACCGGCCCCAGTTCCACCACCTGGGCACCCAGGGGGGCGATAAAACGGCCGTCGGAGGTGCCGCCGGCGGTGGATAATTCGGGTTCGCGGCCGAGACATTCGCCGATGGCGGCAACGCTTGCCGCCAACAGCGTGCCGGGTTCGGTCAGAAAAGGTTGACCGCTGAGTTGCCATTGCAATTCGTGGTCCGGTGCATACTTTTCCAGTATTTCCCGGGCCCGTGCCTGCAATTCGTCTGCGCTCACTGCGCTGGAGAAGCGAAAGTTGAACTGCGCCTGCAATTCCCCGGGGATGACGTTGGTCGTCCCGCTGCCGGCGCGGATATTGGAAATCTGCAGGGCGGTGGGTGGAAAGAACTCGTTGCCGTCGTCCCAGTGTTGCTCACACAGGGCCGCCAGCGCAGGCAGGGCCCGGTGAATCGGATTGTCGGCCAGTTGCGGGTAGGCGATATGGCCCTGGCGGCCGCGGACGGTCAACTCGGCACTCAGCGAACCGCGGCGGCCGTGCCTGATGGTATCTCCCAGGTGAACGCTGCTGGAAGGTTCGCCCAGCAGGCACCAGTCGATGGATTTTTGCCGCTGTTGCAGCCATTCGACCACTCTCCGGGTACCATCCTGCGCCGCACCCTCTTCGTCGGAAGTGACCAGAAAGCCTATGCGGCCGCGGTGGCGGGGATGTTCCGCCACAAATTGTTCGCAGGCCACCAGCATGGCGGCGAGGCCGCCCTTCATATCGGCGGCGCCTCGGCCATATAGGTACTCGCCCCGCTGCACGGCCTCGAAGGGGTCGCTGTCCCAGTCCTGCAGAGGGCCGGGGGGCACCACGTCGGTATGTCCCGCGAAAACCAGCAGCGGGCCATCGCTGCCGCGCTCCGCCCACAGGTTGCTTACTTCGCCAAACGGCAGTTGTCGACAGGCGAATCCGATTTTTTCCAGGCGCTGCATCAGCAATGGCTGACAGCCGGCGTCAAACGGGGTAACCGATGGGCGGCGTATCAATTCGATACAGAGTTCGCGGGTAGTCGACATGACGGCGGGGAACCGGCGCTCAGTTGTGGCTGTGCAATTCTTGGTTGAGGGCGATGGCGGAGCGGTTGGTCAGGCATTCGACGGCGCCGCTGCCGGAGTTGCGCCGGAACAGCAGGTCCGATTGGCCGGCCAGGTCACGCGCCTTGACGGTATCCACCAGCGTGCCGCCGTCATCCAGCAGGCGCACCTTGGTGCCGGCAGTGACGTACAGCCCGGCCTCCACCGTACAGCGGTTGCCCAGGGGAATACCGATGCCGGCGTTGGCCCCCAGCAAACAATCCTCGCCGATGGAAATGATCATGTTGCCGCCGCCGGAGAGGGTTCCCATGGTCGAACTGCTGCCCCCCAGGTCGGAGCCGGCACCCACCAGCACCCCGGCGGATACCCGGCCTTCGATCATCCCCGGTCCCTCGGTACCGGCGTTGAAGTTGACCATACCCTCGTGCATGATGGTGGTGCCCTCACCCAGGTAAGCCCCCAGACGAACCCGCGCCGAGTGGGCAATCCGCACCCCGGAGGGCACCACGTAGTTGGTCATTTTCGGAAACTTGTCGATCCCGTGGACTTCCAGTACTCGATCTTCCAGGCGCGCCTGCAGTTGCCTGGCGGGCAGCTCATCCACCGCGATGGCGCCTTCGCTGGTCCAGGCGACGTTCGGCAGGACGCTGAAAATGCCTTCCAGATTGGTGGCGTGAGGGCGCACCAGCCGATGGGACAGCAGGTGCAGCTTCAGGTAGGCTTCCGCCACCGATTGCGGCGCTGCGTCGGTGGCCAGTACCACTGCGATCAGCGGCCGTTTGGACTCCGCCATCTGTGCCGCCGTGACGGCGGCCTCGCTCAGGCCGGCCCCCTGCAGCGCGGTGGAAATTTCCAGCACGGCAGTGCCGGCCAGCGGCAGGGCGACATTGCCGTCGGTGTAGTCCAGTACCGACCACAGGCCAGACAGGTCACCGGCCGGTGCCAGCAGGGGGGTGGGGTAGAAGACTTCCAGCCATTCGCCCGCACGGTTGCGGGTGCCGATGCCTATACCCAGCGCATAGGGTTGGTCCTGCACGGTTGCCACCCGGAATTCCTGTTCTCTGTCTGGGCGGGGCAGTATAGCGAATTCGCTACCCCGGCACAGCCCGCAATTGTCTGTCGTCAGGCTTTGCGGGTCTGGCGAGGGCGTTTGCGATTGGGGTAGCAACTTCTGCAGATTTCACAGACGGTACCGTCGCATCCACGAGCGGAACAGTGCTCCCTGCCGTAGTAGATGATCTGCAGGTGCAGGCGGTTCCAGCAGTGCTCCGGAAACAGCCGTTTCAGGTCCCTTTCCGTCTGCACCACACTGCTGCCGTCGCTCAGCCCCCAGCGCTGCGCCAACCGGTGGATATGAGTATCCACCGGGAAAGCGGGCACCCCGAAAGCCTGGCTCATCACGACGCTGGCGGTCTTGTGGCCGACTCCGGGCAGGGTTTCCAGCAGCTTCAGGTCGGCCGGTACCTGGCCGTCGTGGTCGGCCACCAGTATCCGGCTGAGGCGGGAGATGGCACTGGACTTCCGCTCCGACAGGCCGCAGGGCCGGACAATTTCGCGGATCTGTTCTACCGGCAGTTCGGCCATGCGCCGGGCGTTAGCGGCGAGGGCGAACAGGGCCGGTGTCACCTGGTTGACCCTGACATCGGTACACTGGGCACTGAGCAGCACCGCCACCAGCAGCGTGAAGGGATCGCGATGGGCCAGTGGAATGGGCGGCTCCGGATACAGCTCCTGCAACCGGTGCAGAATGAAATCCGCGCGCTCCCGCCGCAACATGGGTTACCGTGCCGCTACGGCAGCCCGGAATTCACTGGACGAGGGCCTGTTCATCCAGTTCCCGGCAAATGGCCGACTGAATTTCGCGGCTGAGTTCCGGGCTGGTAAGTGCCTGGTGCCGGCTGTCGGTGATGAAAAACACGTCCTCCACCCGTTCGCCCAGGGTGGTGATCTTGGCGGCCTGCAGTTCGATGCCGAAGTCGAAGAAGATGCGGCCGATGCGGGCCAGCAGGCCAGGTCGGTCCGGAGTGTTGACTTCCAGTACGCTTACCCCCTTGACCGGGTCCACAGTCATGGAGGTTTCCGTGGGTATCGAGAACATGCTGATCTGCCTGGGCACGCGCCGCCGCACCAATTCCGGGTAGCGGTCGCGGTCCGACAGCAGGCGGCACAGGGTGTCGTCGATGTGGCGGATGCGGGCCGGGTCCCCGGCGATGCCCGCTCCGTTGCCGTCCAGCACGTAGAAGGTATCCAGCGCCATGCCGTCCACCGAACTGTAGATGCGGGCGTCCTGCACGTTCAGTTCCAGTTGTTCCAGGGCCGCCACAATCACCGCAAACAGGTAATCCTGGGTGCGGGTATGAATGAAGATCTGGGTGGCCGATTCGATGTTGTCGTTGATGGTGGAGCCCGGTTTGATCAGGACCAGCGGCTTGTCCCGGTCCAGATGGCCGGCCAGCGCCTCGGTGTGCCAGACGATATCCCCGGGCGCCTCGCGCAGGAAGTAGTCCTCGCCACTGGCCCGCCACAGGGCCTTCACTTCCTCCGCGGTGAAGCCGCGGTCTTCCAGCTTCTCCAGGGCCTGCTGCTGGGTCTGGGCGATGCGCTGGGGCTTGTCCAGCGGATTCTCCAGGCCCCGCGCCAGGGCGCGACGGGTTTCGGTGTACAACTGTCGAAGCAGGGCTCCGCGCCAGGCGTTCCACAAATTCGGGTTGGTGGCAGTGATATCGGCCACGGTCAAGGCGAACAGGTAGTCCAGGTGCAACTGATCGCCCACCAGGTGGGCAAATTCCTGTACCACTTCGGGGTCGGACAGGTCCTTGCGCTGTGCGGTTACCGACATGCTCAGGTGTCGTTTGACCAGCCACACCACCAGGCTGGTATCGAACTGGTCGAGACCGTGCCGACGGCAGAAATTCCCGGCGTCCTCGGCACCCAGTTCCGAGTGATCGCCACCGCGGCCCTTGCCGATGTCGTGATAGAGCCCGGCGATGTAGAGCAATTCCGGCTTGGGCAGGCGCTGAGCCACCCGGCTGGTGACCGGAAACGTTTCCCGCGCCTCGGGGTATCGCAGCCGGCGCATGTTTTTTACCACTTCCAGGGTATGGGCATCCACGGTGTAGATGTGGAACAGGTCGTGTTGCATCTGGCCGACAACCCTGCCGAACTCCGGGAGATACTTGCCGAGGATTCCGAAGCGATTCATCCACCGCAACTGGCGGGCCAGTTTATGGGGCGAGCGCAACAACTGCATGAACAGTTTGCGGTTGTTCGGGTCGCTGCGGAAATCCTCGTCGATCAGGTCTCGCTGGTCGCGAATCAGCCGAATGGTGGAGACGTGAATCCCCTCGATGCCGGCGTCATTGCCGCACAGCACAAAAATTTCCAGCAGGGCGGAGGGCGTCTTTCTGAACACGTCGACGTCGCAGACCTCGATATAACCATCGCGGACCTGGAACCGGGAATTGAGTTTGACGGTTTCCGCCGTGGTTCCGGTGCGCAGGATGACTTGGTTGAAGTGCTGCATCAGCACTTCGTTGAGCTGTCCCAGGGCGATGGCCCAGCGATAGTACTGTTGCATGAACTGCTCTACCGCCAGCCGCTGGTCGTGGTCCTGATAGCCGAACTGCGCCGCCAGTTCGCGCTGATGATCGAACAGCAGGCGGTTTTCCTCGCGGCCGCAGAGCAGGTGCAGGGCATAGCGCACCCGCCACAGAAAGTCGCGGCCGTTGACGAGGATGCGGAGTTCGTCGTCGGTGAGAAAGCCCAACCTGGCCAGCCCCGTCGGTTCGCGTTCACCAAACTGCCGCTGGGCAATCCAGCCGATCATCTGAATGTCTCGCAGCCCCCCCGGGGAGGCTTTCACATTGGGCTCCAGGTTGTATTCGGTGTCGGCGAACTTGGCGTGGCGCCGTTGCTGTTCCTGCCATTTGGCGAGAAAAAACTCGTGGCTGGGCCATACGCGTTGTGGCCCAGTGGCGTCCTGCATTGCCGACAACAGCGCCTCGTCGCCGATGATCAGGCGCGACTCCATCAGGGTGGTGGCCACGCTGATGTCCTGGCGGGCCTGGTCTGCGCACTCGTCGACGGTTCTGACACTGTGTCCGACGTTCAGGCCGATGTCCCAGAGCAGGGCCAGCAGCGCCTCGATCGGGTCGGTAGTTGCGCTGCCGCGTTCGCCCTGCAGTATCAGCAGATCGACATCGGAGTGGGGGTGCAGTTCTCCGCGTCCGTAGCCACCCACCGCTACCAGCGCCAGTTCGGCATCGCGCCAGTCGAACAGCTCCCAGATGAACTCCAGCAACCGGTCCAGATACAGCGCCCGCAGTCGCAGCAGCGGTCCGACTTCGGCCTCGACGCTGAATTGGGCGTCCAGCCAGCTGCGTCCATCTTCCCACTGCCCGCGCAGCACGGCGGCTCGCTGGGCCGGGTCGGCGCAGCGTAGCCGCAGGCCGGTCGCGTCAAACAGCGCCTTGGGAATCGGGTCCGGGTTCACAGTGTGTCAGAAAGATTCGTCGCTGCGGGCCGTGAGTACTTCCACGCCGCTGCTGGTGACGGCCAGGGTGTGTTCCCACTGGGCGGAGAGGCGGCCATCCCGGGTAGTGACGGTCCAGCCGTCTTTCTGGTTCAGCTTCACTTCACGTCTGCCGGCGTTGATCATGGGCTCGATGGTGAAGGTCATGCCGGGTTGAAGTTCCAGGCCCTGGCCGGGGCGCCCGTAATGCAGCACCTGTGGGTCCTCGTGAAAAATGGCGCCGATGCCATGGCCGCAGTATTCACGCACCACGGAATAGTGGTTTCTTTCGGCGTGGGTCTGGATGACATGGCCGATATCGCCCAGGGTCGCTCCCGGCCGTACCGTTTCGATGCCGCGGTAGAGGCATTCCTGGGTGACCTTGATCAATCGCTCGGCATGGGGCCTGGGCTTGCCGACGCAGAACATGAAACTGGTGTCACCGTGGTAGCCGTCCTTGAACACGGTGATGTCGA
>CAZUGZ010000044.1:0-17758 GCA_964620555.1 uncultured Alteromonadaceae bacterium | reverse complement strand
GCCTTCGCGGTAGGGGAGTAGAGCTGGTGTTGCACCGCATCTGGTTGAGCTTTTTCCTGATATCCGCAGTGGCTGGTCTGGCCCAGTGGTGGTGGCTGGGGGATGGCGAGGTGTTCCAGCGCATGGTCCAGGCCCTGTTCGACATGGCGGGTCTGTCGGTGGAACTGGCCATTGGCCTGATCGGTCTGCTCTGTCTGTGGCTGGGGATAGTGGCGCTGGGTGAAGCCAGTGGCCTGGTGGGAAAGCTGGGGCGACTGATGTCTCCGTTGTTTACCCGCCTGATGCCGGAAGTACCGGCCGGGCATCCGGCCATCTCTTCCATGACCCTGAATTTTTCCGCCAACCTGCTGGGCCTGGACAATGCCGCCACGCCGCTCGGTATTCGCGCCATGCAGGATTTGCAGACCCTCAATCCGCAGCCGGATACCGCCAGCAACGCACAAATTCTTTTCCTGGTGCTGAATACCTCCTCGGTGACTTTGTTCCCGGTCACCATCCTCCTGTACCGGGCGCAACTGGGAGCAACCGATCCCGCCACGGTGTTTATTCCCATTCTGTTGGCGACCAGTTGTTCTACGCTGGTGGGCCTGCTGGTCACTGCCTGGGTACAGCGGCTGCGGCTTTGGGACAGGGTGATTCTGCTTTGGCTGGGCCTGGTCGGCGCCACCCTCTTGAGTTTGCTGGCCTGGTTTGCGACCTTGAGCGCGGAGCAACTGGCCAGCCACTCCAGCACCCTCAGCAACCTGTTGATTCTGGCGCTGATCATGACCTTCCTGGTGGCTGCACAGCGGCGTCAGGTCAACGTCTACGAAACCTTTGTGGAAGGGGCCAAACGGGGTTTTCAGACCGCCATCGATCTGCTGCCATTTCTATTGGCCATGCTGGTGGCCATTGGTATGCTGCGGGCCAGCGGTGCGCTGGAGGGCCTGCTGGATGGACTGCGCTGGCTGGTCAGCAGCGGGGGTTGGGATACCGCCTGGGTGGATGCCATGCCCACGGCGGTGATGAAGCCCCTGAGTGGTTCCGGGGCTCGCGCCATGATGATCGAAACCATCAATCAGCATGGAGTGGATTCCTTCCAGGGCCTGCTGGCCGCCACCATGCAGGGCTCCACCGAGACCACTTTCTACGTTCTGGCGGTGTATTTTGGCGCCGTGGGAATCCGCCATACCCGCCATGCGGTCGGTTGTGGAATCAGCGCCGATATCGCCGGAATCAGCGCGGCAATTGCGGTCGGCTACTGGTTTTACGGGGGGTGACTGCAACGCTGCCGAAGAAGTGGGCGCCAGTGCTGGAGGCGTCGCCGCAAGGGGCTCACCAGGGGCGGCAGGTGGGTGCAGGGTGCGCTACAATGCGCACCCCCGGCGAGACTTTCACGGATGCAGACCATGTTGGAAATCAACCCCCTGTTACAGGCCCTCGAGGATATTGCGGAGCGGACCCGACTGCTCAAGGGGTTTCTTTGACTACGCTAACGCCAGGGAACGCCTCGCCGAGGTAGATCTGGAACTGGCCGAGGCCGGTATCTGGGACGAGCCGCAACGCGCCCAGGCCCTGGGTCGCGAGCGGGCTTCGCTGGACTCCGTGGTTGCCAGCATCGAGCAGCTTGTCCAGGGGCACGACGATGCCGCGCAACTGCTGGAGTTGGCGGTGGAAGAGGGCGATGAAGCCGCCGTCGCCGAAATCGGCAAGGACCTGGCCGAACTGCTGCAGCTACTTGAGCAACTGGAGTTTCGGCGCATGTTCACCGGGGAAATGGACCAGAACAATGCCTTTCTGGATATTCAGGCCGGGTCCGGAGGCACTGAAGCGCAGGATTGGGCCGAGATGCTGCTGCGCATGTATCTTCGCTGGGGGGAATCCAGGGAGTTCAGGACCACCATGGAAGAAGTGTCCAGCGGCGAGGTGGCCGGTATAAAAAGTGCTACCATTCGCTTCGAGGGAAGCTATGCCTTCGGCCGCTTGCGCACCGAAACCGGAGTCCACCGGCTGGTTCGAAAATCACCGTTCGACTCCGGCAATCGCCGTCATACTTCCTTCAGTTCGGTCTTCGTATCACCGGAACTGGATGACACCGTGAACATTGAAATCGATCCCTCGGACGTTCGCACCGACACCTATCGGGCCAGCGGCGCAGGCGGCCAGCACGTCAACAAGACCGATTCAGCAGTGCGGCTGACCCACGCCCCGAGCGGCATTGTGGTGCAGTGCCAGAGTGAACGCTCTCAGCACCAGAATCGGGATCGGGCCTGGAAAATGTTGCGTGCCAGGCTGTATGAGCAGGAGATGTTGCGACGCAAGGAGAGCGCCCAGGCCGTGGAGGACAGCAAATCCAGCATCGGTTGGGGTAGCCAGATTCGCTCCTATGTCCTGGATGACCAACGGGTCAAGGACCTTCGCACCGGCGTGGAGACCAGCAATACCCAGGCCGTGCTGGATGGCGATATCGATGCCTTCATTGAGGCCTCACTGAAAAGTGGTCTCTAGCTGGTAGCTGTGAAAACGAGCCGATGACAGAAGCCGAACCACCTCAGAGTGCCGACGAGAACAAGTTGATTGCGGAGCGCAGGCGCAAGTTGCGGCGCTTGCGCGGGTCCGGTCCGGTCTTTCCCAACGACTTCCGCCGCACCGCCCTGTGTGGCGAATTACAGGCGGCTCACGCACATCGCGAGCGCTCCGAACTGGAGCGGGAGGGCCAGGAATTTTCCGTCTGCGGTCGCCTGATTCGTAACCGCGGAGCTTTCCTGTTGATCGAGGATGTCAGTGGCCAGATGCAGCTGTACATCAACCGGCAACAGCTTTCGGCACCGGCACTGGCCGAGATCGGGTCCTGGGACCTTGGCGATATCATTGGCGGGAGCGGCCTCCTGCACAAATCCGGTCGGGGTGACCTCTACATCAACCTGGCTCAGGCTCGCCTGCTGACCAAGTCACTGCGCCCGCTGCCCGACAAGTACCACGGCCTCGAGGATCGGGAACTGCGTTACCGGCGGCGCCACGTGGACCTGATCGCCAACCCGGAGTCGCGCCGGGTGTTCCGGCTGCGTTCCCGGATGGTCGACTTCATCCGTCACTTTTTCCAGAGTCGCCACTTCATGGAAGTGGAAACGCCCATGCTGCACAGCCTTCCCGGGGGCGCCACGGCCCGGCCGTTCGTCACCCACCACCATGCCCTGGGCAGCGACATGTACCTGCGCATCGCCCCGGAGTTGTATCTCAAGCGCCTGTTGGTAGGTGGTTTCGAGCGGGTGTTCGAGATCAATCGCAGTTTTCGCAACGAAGGGCTCTCTACCCGGCACAACCCGGAGTTCACCATGCTGGAGTACTACTGGGCCTACGCCGACTATCGGGACGCCATGGAACTCACCGAGGAGCTGCTGCGCACCATGGCGCAGGAACTGCTCGGCAGCACCACGATCAGCTACCAGGGCCAGAGCTATGACCTGACGCCACCCTTTCGACGCATGAGCCTGTTCGATGCCATCCTCCATTACAATCCCGAATTGGCGGCAGCGGAATTGGCCGCGGCAGCCGGCGCCCGAGCCATCGCCGGAGCCCTGGAAATTCCCTTGCAGAAGCACTGGGGCCTGGGCAAGTTACAAATCGAAATTTTCGAGAAAACCGTCGAACATCGCCTCGACCAACCCACTTTCATCACCTCTTTCCCAACCGAGGGTTCGCCGCTGGCCCGGGCCCGGGACGACGATCCCGAACTTGCCGAGCGCTTTGAACTGTTTGTGGCCGGTCGCGAATTGGCCAACGGTTTTTCCGAACTCAATGATGCCGAGGAGCAGGCCGTGCGCTTCCGCTCCCAGTTGCAGGACAAGGAAGCCGGCAATGACGAGGCCATGCATTACGATGCGGACTATCTGATGGCCCTGGAATACGGTATGCCGCCCGCCGCGGGCGAAGGCATCGGCATCGATCGGCTGGTCATGTTGCTGGCGGATGTGCCTTCCATACGGGACGTGCTGCTGTTTCCACACCTGCGGCCGGAATAGCGGGAGTTGGTGGTTGGAAAAGAACCTGCCGGGATATGGTATCTGGCCGTGCTGGTGCTACACTACCCTGCTATGAGGTCTGCACTGCTGCCGTTGGTTCTTCTCACCCTTTGTCTGTCGGGTTGCGCCTCTGCGCCGGAGCAGGTGGCTGAGCAATCGGTGCCGGAACTCAATCTCAATCTGCCGTCACCAGGTTGCGATTGCGAGCAGCCGGAGACATCCGACGTCACCTTTCTGGAAAAGGGCCTGGAGGCTCTGCACGCCGCCAATTACCTGGAGTCGCTACAATATTTTCAGCGCTATCAGCGGCTGGAAAACAGCCCGGTGGCAAACGTCGAAGTTCGCATCGCCATCACCTACCTGAGCATGTTACCCGATAGCCCGCTGTTCGATGGCGAGGTAGTGGGGGACAGTTATCGCCGGATCAAGCTCGAACTGCGCCCGGAGTGGCATTTGCACCAGGGAATCCGGTTGATGCTGGTTGCGCTGGAATCGTTCCTGTCCATGCAGTCCAGGCTGGTTGCGCTGGAGCGGGCCAATGCCGACCTGCAAACCCAGTTGCGCATACGCGAGGAGGCCATTACCCGGCTGCGCGACCTGACTCTGGGGCGGGACCCCGAATAGGTAGTTTGACGTAAAAGGTTGAGCCGGCCCCCGCCTTGCTTTCCACCGCGATGGAGCCGCCCATGAGTTCGCAGTATTCCCTGCAGATCGCCAGACCGAGCCCGGTGCCCCCATAATCCTTGCTGGTGGAACTATCCGCCTGCACAAACGCATCGAAGATGACCTGCTGTTGCTGCTCCGACATGCCGATGCCATTGTCTCGCACCTTGAAGGCCACATGCTGGTGCTCGTCGCCGACGACTTCGGCGCTCACCACAATGTGGCCCGATTCGGTGAACTTGGTGGCATTGCTCAACAGGTTCAGAAAAATCTGCTGAAACTTGGTGGCGTCGTTGTGGAAGTCGGGCAGGTCCCTGATGTGGGTCAGCGTCAGCCGATTTTTCTGTTTTTCCAACATTGGCTGGAGGGTCTGGGAGACCTGCCGCAAGATCGGCAGCGCCTTGAAATCCTCCAGGAGCAGGGTCATCTTGCCGGTCTCGATTTTCGATAGATCGAGGATATCGTTGATCAGGTCGAGCAGTTGTTTGCCCGAGATGACGATTTTCTCCAGATCGCGCTGAAACTGGCGGCGGTCAATTTGCTGGTCTTCCCCTACCACGTCATGGAGCATCTCGCTGTAGCCGATGATCGCGGTCAGCGGGGTGCGCAATTCGTGACTGACATTGGCCAGAAAACTGCTTTTGGCCCGATTCGCCTGATCGGCATTTTCCTTGGCGGCGCGCACTTCAGAGATGGCTTTGCGCAACTTGTCCGACATCTCGTTGAAGGCCGTGGCCAGGTCGCCCAGTTCGCCGCTGTCGTCGATATTGTCGATGCGGTAGTTGAGGTCACCACTGCCAATGCGCTGGGTGCCCTTTTTCAGCCTTTTGAGTGAAGTACTGGTGTAACGGACCAGGAAAAAGCCGAGGATGCTGGCCAACAGAATAGAGGCCAGAAAACTGATGATCGCAATGCGGTCGGTGAGGGTGGTGGTGTGATCGATCAGTACAGCACGCTGTTCGGCAATGAATCCCTGGGCCTCCTTGAGCAGTTCCAGCCGTCGTTGCGCCTCATCGTAGAGTGCCGGTGCATCGGCAGCACCGAAGGGCGAGGTGTAGGTGGCATCATTGTAGTGGAGATAGAAGGTCTGCCAGGCCTTCAGCAGTTCATCACTGGTCTGTTGCAGGGCCCGGTACTGGGGTTGGTTGATGGGTTCGGAAGCCGCCTGCAGAGCGACGATATCCTCGGCAGTGGAGGCCAGTTCGGCGCTGGCCCGCTCCCGGTCCTCTGGGCTGAGAACGTCCCCGGTGGTTTCCCGCAAGGTGGCCAGCACCCGGATCTGGGTGCGCTGTTCCTCCAGTTGTTGGCCGATGGCAGTAGTCAGTTGTTGTGCGGCGACCGAGTTGCGGTAGGCAGTCATACTTTCGGTTCTTGCCACGCTGCCCCAGAAATGGGTAAGCACGTTGAGGGAAAAAATCGCCATTATGGCGAGCAGCGACAGGGTCAGGCGTCGTTTGAGGCTCACCGGTCCCCGCCTCGCATCGCCAATTTTTCAATCTTGGCCAGCAACTCCGGGAAGTCCACCGGCTTGGATGCATATTCATTGCAGCCGACGGCCAGGGCGCGCTCGCGGTCTTCCTCCATGGCATGGGCGGTGAGGGCGATGATCGCGGTCTGGGCCAGTTCGGCGTCGGCGCGAATTTCCCGACAGGCGGTCCAGCCGTCCTTGATCGGCAGGCTCATGTCCAGCAACACGACGTCGGGTTGCAGCTCCCGCACCCACTCCAGCGCCTGCTGGCCATTTTCGGCGGTGTGCACGACGTAGCCGAGCCGGGACAGGCGCCGGCTCAACATGTCCCGGTTGAGTTCGTTGTCTTCCACCAGCAGTACCGAAGTATCCATGTTCAGTCCGCCACCATGGGGCCGAGAATCTGAAACAGGGCAACTTCTTCGTGGATGCCCTTTACCCGCACCGACTCGTTGCGGCCCAACCGGTAGGCAACCTGCAACTGGTCCAAAGTGGATTGGGAAACCAGGATCTCACCGCCCCGGGTGCACTGTTCGATGCGGGAGGTGAGGTTGACATCGTGCCCGACGATGCCGTACTTGCTGCGTTTCTGTGAGCCGATGATGCCAGCCACCACTTCACCGCTGTTGATGCCGATCCCCATGCTGATGGCGGGCAGCCCGGCAGCCTGGTACTTGCGGTTGACCTCCGCCATCGCGCCCTGCATGTGCAGGGCACATTGTACGGCCCGGTCCGCATCGTCCTGGCCGGCGATGGGCGCACCGAAGATGGCGAGAATGCCGTCGCCTATGAACTCGTCCACGGTGCCCTGGTACTCCATGATGATCTCGGACATGGTGCCCAGGTAGGTGTTGAGCAGACGAGTGATATGTTGCGGTTCCAGGGTTTCGCAGATGCTGGAGAACTGACGAATATCCGACATCAGAATGGTGACCTGGCACAGGTCGCCGCCCATTTCCAACCCCTCGGGCTGTTCCAGCAGGTTGGCCACCACCTCTTCGGAGACGAAGCGGCCAAACACGGCGCGGATAAACTGTTCGTTGCGTTCCAGTTGAAGTCGGTATTGTCGTTCCCGGTCGTGCCAGCGTTTGCGTTCCAGGCCGGCCTTGATACGCGCCTGTAACAATACCGGGTTGAAGGGTTTCAAAAAATAGTCGTCGGCCCCGGCTTCGATGCAGGTAACGATTCCGTCCATGTCCTGCCGCCCGGAGATCACGATCACCGGAATGGCCCTCCATGCTTCGTTGGCCTTGATTCGATGCAGCACTTCGCCGCCGTCCATTCCGGGCATGATCAGGTCCAGTAACACGATGTCGATATCGTGCGCGAGCAGGGCCTCCAAAGCCCGCTTTCCGGAGTCGGCGGTAATGACCCGGTGTCCGTCACGGCCCAGCAGGCGACCCAGCAGTTCCAGGTTCTCGGCTTTATCGTCTACCGCCAGGATGGTACTCGGGGCCACTTTGGCCAGTGTTCCGGTAGTGACGGGAGTCGTCACCTCACCGTCGGCGATTGCGGCGGCAATGCTCTGCAGCAGTTCCCGCAGGTCGGCTGACCAGGGGTGCCGTGTGTTGGGCAGGCTTTCCACCAGCAACTCTGCGTAACCCTGCATCGCACCCAGTACATTGCGAAGTTCATGCTGGAAATTCCGGCCCCGGGTGTTCTCGCGCAATAGTGCCTGCAGCGCAGTGGCGGTGGATTCCAGCCGCTCCAGGTCGGCACGCTGGTTGGCGTCGGCATCCTCCAGACCAGGCCTGCTGCGCAATCGGGTCATGCAGGTGAAGATCTGCTCGGCCCAGGAGGAGGTGATGGGGAGTGAATCGGACAAGGGCAGATTCCATGGGGTCGCGGCTGCGGGCGATTATAGCGCAGCGCGGCAGCTTTGTTTTTCTGGTAAATTATTGTCCACAGCGTCTCTGCGGTTACAATAGCGAGCAGCACTACCAGTTTTCCGGCTGGTATGGAAGTGATTAGCCACTGGCGGAGAAATATCGTGGTTCTTCAGAATGTCGCCATATTTCAGGGTCTTTCCGAGCAGGAACTGGTAGCGCTATCGGCTTCCAGCAGTACCTGTACCGTTCCCAAGAGTACGGTGGTAATTCATGAAAACGACCCTGCCGATTCGCTGTTCATCATTCAGAGCGGCAAGGTCAAGGTCTATTGCAGCGATAAGAACGGCAAGGAATTCATCATGAATACCCAGGGCGAGGGGGATTACTTCGGTGAACTGGCCCTGCTCGACGATTCCACCCGCTCGGCTTCGGTGCGGACCATGGAAAAATCCACGTTCTGCATCATTTACAAGGATGATTTCAACCGGGTACTGGACCATCACCCGAATATTACTCGAACCCTGATGCGCAACCTGGCGACCCAGGTACGAAGGCTCACTGCGGATGTGAAGAGTCTGGCGCTGCAGGACGTGTATGGGCGAGTGGCGAATGTACTGAACGAACTGGCCGAGGACCGTGGCGATGAGACTCGCTTTATCCCGGAAAAGCTCACTCAGCAGGATATTGCCGACCGGGTTGGCGCCTCGCGGGAAATGGTGGCGCGCATCCTCAAGGATCTGACCATCGGCGACTACATCCGTTTCGAGGGCCGCCATATCATCATCAACACCCGCCTGCCGGCCAAGTACTGAAGCGCGGGGGCGGAGTACCCGCCGCCGCCGAACCATCCCCGCCGTACATCGGCCGCGTTGATCGCGTCGTAGGACTCCTGTTTGACCCGTTTGTCTTCGTACCAGTAAAACCCGTCGTTGTAATACCAGTTGATATTGGCATTTATATCAATAATATATATCTATAACTTTATGTAATTTATAATTAAAGAACGACGGAGGGGAGGCGCCTGGTGCCGGGCTAGACCTCTTCGCTGGTGTCCTCCACCACGCTGCGCAGGCTGCCCCGGGCCAGACGGGTGTGAATGGTTTCTCCGGGCGCCACTGCTGCGGCCCGACGCAGCAGTTTGCCCTGCTGCTGAGTGACGATGGCGTAGCCCCGCTCCAGCGTGGACTGGGGGCTCAGTGAGTGCAACAGCGCCAGTGTCTTTTCCAGCCGCGCGCGGCACTCCGCCAGCCGACGCTGCAGGGCGGTCTCGCCGCGCCGCTGCAAACCGAGCAACTGCTGCAACGCCGCCTGCAATCGGGTGGCGGGAGAGAGCCGGCCCAGGCTCGATTGACGAAGCCGAAGGGTGTGCCGGCATTGGGCCAGACCATGGCGCATACCGTGTCGCAGACGGATCTCCAGGCCATCCAGGCGTTGCGACCGTTCCCGCAGGAGATCCTGGGGATGGCGCAGACGCCGTCGCAGCCCCCCCAGACTCTGTGCGGCTGCCTCCAGCCGGCGGCGCTGACAGCGCAACAGGGTACTCTCCAGGGCCCGCAACTGCTGTTCGAATTCTGCCGCATCCGGGCTCAGCAGCTCCGCTGCGGCAGAGGGCGTAGCGCAGCGTTCGTCGGCCACGAAGTCGGCAATGGTAAAATCGATTTCGTGGCCCACGGCACTGACCACCGGCAGCGTGCTGTCGAAGATGGCGTGTGCCACCCTCTCGTCGTTGAAGGACCACAGATCTTCCATGGAGCCGCCGCCGCGACTGAGAATCAACGCGTCAAAGCGGATTTTTCCCTCGCGTTGCAGCTGGTTGGCCCATTGCAGGGCTTTGCAAATGGCGGGCGCGGAGTCCGGCCCCTGCACCGCCACGGGAAAGATGCTCAGCTCGATTGCCGGGAAGCGGCGGCCAAACACCGAAATGATGTCGCGCACGGCGGCGCCCGCCGGGGAACTGATAATGCCTACCCGCGTGGGGAAACCGGGTAATTCCTGCTTGTGCCGTGGGTCGAACAGGCCCTGGTCACGCAATTTCCGTTTCAGCTTCTCGAATGCAAGCTGCAGCGCCCCGGCCCCGGCGGCCTCCATATGTTCCACCAGTAACTGGTATTCGCCACGTCCTTCATAGAGGGATATTCGTGCCCGTACTCTGGCCAGCAGGCCATTTTCGGGCAGCAATCGCAGCGACTGGTTGCGATTGCGGAACATGGCACAGCGCACCTGGGCCCGGTCGTCCTTGAGCGAGAAATACCAGTGCCCGGACGCGGCGCACACGAAATTGCTGACTTCGCCCTCGACCCAGACCTGGCCGAAATTGCTTTCCAGTGTGAGCTTGACCTGACGGTTGAGTTGACTGACCGTGAGAGTGGTTGCACTGTCGAACGAACTGTCCACGGTTCCCGCTTTGCGTATTTCCACGTTTACCGCCGGTGGCAGGAAGATTTATAATGGCACGTTTACCTGGACAGGGGAAGAACCGGCCCATGTTGCGAATCACCCAGGAAGCCCTCACTTTCGATGACGTTTTGCTGGTTCCCGGCTACTCCGAAGTGATCGCCGCCGAGGTCTCTCTCAACACCTGCCTGACCCGGGAAATCGAACTCAACATTCCCCTGGTGGCTGCCGCCATGGATACGGTGACTGAATCCCGGCTGGCCATCGCCGTGGCCCAGGAGGGCGGGATCGGCATCGTGCACAAGAGCATGACCATCGATCAGCAGTCCGCCCAGGTGCGCAAGGTCAAGAAATACGAAAGCGGAGTGGTCAAGGACCCGATAACGATTCAACAGGAAGCCAGCCTGGGTGAGTTGCTGGAACTGACTCGCAAGAATGGCATTTCCGGGGTGCCGGTACTGCACGGTGAGGATCTGGTGGGCATCGTGACCCGGCGCGATACCCGCTTTGAACAGAATCTCGAGCAGCCGGTCGCAGCCATCATGACCCCCCGGGACAAACTGGTGACCGTCCGCGAGGGTGCCTCCTCGGAACAGGTCCAGGCCCTGCTGCACCAACATCGCATCGAGAAAATCCTGGTGGTCAACGAAGGTTTTGACCTGTGCGGGATGATTACGGTCAAGGATTTCGACAAGGTCGAGAGCTTCCCCCAGGCGGCCCGCGACGAATTCGGGCGGTTGCGGGTGGGCGCCTCGGTGGGCACCAGTGACGATACCGGTGACCGGGTCGAGGCGCTGGTGGACGCCGGCGTCGACGTGCTGGTGGTGGACACCGCTCACGGCCACTCCCGCAACGTGCTGGAACGGGTGCGCCTGATCAAACAACAGTACCCGGCAATGCAGGTCATCGCCGGCAATATTGCCACCGGCGAAGCGGCCCGGGCCCTGGTGGCGGCGGGTGCCGATGCAGTGAAGGTGGGCATTGGCCCCGGCTCCATCTGCACCACCCGCATAGTCACCGGCGCCGGGGTGCCGCAGATTACCGCCATTGCCGAAGTTGCCAAGGCACTGGCCGACAGCGGGGTACCATTGATTGCCGATGGCGGTATTCGCTACAGCGGAGACCTGTGCAAGGCCATTGTCGCCGGTGCCCACTGCGTGATGCTGGGCAGTATTTTTGCCGGTGCCGAAGAGGCGCCGGGAGAAGTGGAACTGTTTCAGGGCCGCACCTACAAGTCCTACCGCGGCATGGGGTCCCTGGGCGCCATGGTGCAGACCCAGAGTTCCAGCGACCGCTACTTCCAGGATGCCAGCAAGGGCCTGGAAAAACTGGTACCCGAAGGCATTGAGGGGCGAGTGCCGTACAAGGGTCCGGTGGCGGCCATTATTCAGCAGATGATGGGTGGACTGCGCTCGGCCATGGGCTACACCGGCAGTGCCGATTTGCCAACCATGCGTACCCGGCCCGAATTTGTGCGGGTTACGGCAGCGGGAATGAACGAGAGCCATGTCCACGATGTGTCCATCACCAAGGAAGCACCCAACTACCCCATAGGCTGATCATGCCAGACCTCCATGCCCAGAAAATCCTGATCCTGGATTTCGGGTCCCAGTACACCCAATTGATCGCCCGCCGGGTTCGTGAAGCAGGTGTGTTCAGCGAAATTCACGACTGCGACCTGGCCGCGGCGGCGATCCGCGAGTTCGACCCCAGCGGTATCATTCTGTCCGGCGGCCCGCAATCGGTGGCGGCGGCGGATGCGGCACAAATCCCGGACCTGGTATTCGAACTGGGTGTGCCGGTACTGGGCATCTGCTACGGCATGCAGGCCATGGCCACCCGCTTCGGCGGCCGGGTGGTGGGCTCGGAGCTGCGCGAGTTTGGACCCGCCCGGATTCGACTTACCGGGAACTGCGCGCTGTTGCAGGATATTCAGGACCAGGTGGACGAACAGGGCCGGTCCCTGCTGGACGTGTGGATGAGTCACGGCGACCAGGTGGAGACCCTGCCGCCGCAGTTCGAAGCGGTGGCGGCAACCGACAGTTGTCCCATCGCCGCCATGGCGCACCGCGAACAGCCCTGGTACGGCATGCAATTTCACCCGGAAGTAACCCATACCGCCCAGGGTCAGGCCATCATCCGGCGCTTTGTGCTGTCCCTGTGTGGTTGTGAGGAGTTGTGGACTCCGGCCAACATCATTGCCGAGGCCATCGCCGCAGTGCGCACGAAGGTGGGGAGGGACAGGGTTTTGCTGGGGCTGTCCGGCGGCGTGGACTCATCGGTGGTGGCGGCGCTGCTGCAGCGGGCTATCGGTAGCCAGCTCACCTGTGTCTTTGTGGACAACGGCCTGTTGCGCAAGGATGAGGGCGACCAGGTCATGCAGCGCTTTGTCGACCAGCTCGGCGTCAAGGTGGTGCGCAGCAACGCCGAACAGTTGTTTCTGGAGCGGCTCGCGGGGGTGCGGGACCCGGAACACAAGCGCCGCATTATCGGCAATACCTTTATCGAAGTGTTCGACCGCGAGGCGGCCCGCATCGAGGACGTGAAATGGCTGGCCCAGGGCACCATCTATCCCGATGTGATCGAATCGGCGGGCGCTGACACCGGCAAGGCCCAGGTCATCAAGTCGCACCACAACGTGGGTGGTCTGCCCACCGGCATGACCCTGCAATTGCTGGAACCGCTGCGTGAATTGTTCAAGGATGAGGTGCGAAGGATCGGTGTGGAACTGGGATTGTCCCGGGACATGGTCTATCGCCACCCCTTTCCCGGACCCGGTCTCGGGGTGCGTATTCTTGGCGAGGTCAAGAAGGAATACGCCGACCTGCTGCGAGAGGCCGACGCCATCTTCCTGGAAGAACTGCGAGCCGCAGGGTATTACCAGCGCACCAGTCAGGCTTTCGCCGTATTCCTGCCGGTGAAGTCCGTTGGCGTGGTCGGCGACGGGCGCCGCTACGAGTACGTAATCGCCCTGCGGGCAGTGGAGACGGTGGATTTCATGACCGCACACTGGGCCCACCTGCCGCACCAGTTACTGGAACGGGTGTCCAGCCGCATCATCAACGAGATCAGCGGCATTTCCCGGGTAACATACGATATTTCCAGCAAACCTCCGGCGACCATTGAGTGGGAGTGAGCAGGTTTTTTAACGCATTGACTTATAAAGATTAAAGCAATCCAATTGATAATATAATCTGCATCATCAATGGTATCTTTCATGGTATTTGTCGCGTGTAGCAACGCAAAAAACGCCGATACCATGGGCGGTAGATTGATGCTGGCATGGTACCAGCGAGTTTGTACTAAGCACGTTCTGGAGCATTCCGGAAACTCGTTGTACCTGCGCCGCATAAGTGCTTTTGCATCTGAGATATACTCGGCTATTTCAGATGGCGTTGTGGATCCTGGCGGCCATGTAGTACGCGAATTACTTCAACCCTGGTGGTGGTCACACGGTAAAACAGAGTATGGCTATTTATAGGGAGGCTTCTGACATCTGGCAGCAGCTCTGGGCGCTGGGTTCCTATTAGTGGTTGCTGGGTCAGCAACCAGAATTGCTTCTTTATCGTGGACAGATAGCTTTCGGATTGTGTCTGTCCCCAAAGTCGCAGGCCATATTGGTAAATTTCTTTGAGGTCATTTTTAGCGGCAGGCGCAATGACGAGCTGATGGGGCACCATGAGGATCAGCCCTTGATGTCGTCAAACAAGGTGTCAAGCGCCGATTTTGATTCGACTGCCATACCTTCTCCGCGGTCTAGTTGGTCTACTCCGATTTTCAGTTGCTCACGAAGTCGAGTCAGTTTGATCTCGTAAATCCAGTCTTCATGGGTTTCCATAAAACGGAGCGCTTCACGAATAACTTCGCTGGCATTGTTGTACAGGCCGGTTTCCACTTTGGCTTTAACGCGAGATTCCAGTTCGGGCGTTAGTGATATATGCATATTGACCTCCGATGGTAGATGCTCTCACAAAGAATGCTAGGATTGAATACAAAGATTGTCAATGTTTGTATTTATGTGTCTATGGGGAAGTCGGGGTACTGTGTGGCAGTGTTTAACCAGGCAATTTTCGAGCATTTTGAAAGATTTTCTGAGCATGGTATTTTCCAGGCACCGTACAGGTACCAGTCTTTGATCCAGGATGGCGTTATTGCGCGCTATATTCACGCCGCATATTCATGTGATATGGCGTGAATAAGTGCTAGAATCACGCCATGAGATGGGTATGGCAACAACCTGGCTGGCCAAATTTTCGCTATGACAAGAGCGCACTCGAAGACCGGGAGCTTGCGTTTCGCATAAATTCGGAGCGCCTGGCAGGCAGCTTTGATGCACTTCCCATGGCGTCTCAAGAAGATGCGACGATTGACTTGATGCTTTCCGAGGCCATCAAAACCAGCGCCATTGAGGGCGAGAATCTGGACATAGAGTCGGTCAGGTCGTCGCTGCTCTCATTAATTACATCGGATACGCTACCGGACAACTCTGACCAGGCGGCGGCGGGGGCCGCGATGCTGCTAGTGGACGTTCGCAAGAACTGGCGTTCATCCCTGTCACATGACCTGCTGGGCAAGTGGCAGTCCATGGCTGTCCCGGAGCAGCGCTACACATCTATTCTGCGTGGCACATACCGCAACGATCCTTCACCAATGCAAATAGTGAGCGGGCCTTACGGACGCGAAAAGGTTCACTATGAGGCCCCACCAGCGGCTCGGGTGCCTGATGAAATGGCGAAGCTTATCGAATGGTACAACCAAACCACTCCTTTGAGCGGGGATAAAGTAATATCCGGGATTGCGCGAGCAGGTATTGCTCATCTCTGGTTCGAAGTGATTCACCCCTTCGATGATGGCAATGGCCGAGTTGGCAGGGCGATCGCTGATCATGCACTTTCGCAGTCTCTTGGCTATCCAACCACGGCTTGTCTTGCCACGGCAATAGAGGTGGACAAAAAAACCTATTATCTGCAGTTGGAGAAAGCCAGCCGCGGAAGCCTGGATGTTAACGTTTGGCTGGATTATTTCGCAGATACAATCATCAAGGCACAGAAAATTGCCAGGGAAGAAGTGGATTTTGTACTGGCCAAGACACGTTTCTACGAGGCATATGGCGATCGGCTGAATGAACGGCAAGCCAGGATGGTATCTCGGGTATTCGCTGAAGGACGAAAAGGCTTTGAAGGCGGAATAACGACCAGGAAATATGAAGCGATTACCAAGTGCCCCAATCGAACAGCCAGTCGTGATCTTTCTGACCTGGTTGCCAAAGGTATCATCATCCCGTTACCAGGTGGTGGTAGAACAACGCGATATGAGTTGACGATTGTTGAACCGGCTCAGCCTGGTTCGACGAAGAAATAAGTTACCGAGCGGCGACGATTTTTGTGCCGCTATGTCAAGCTGTTTTTAAATTAAATTTCTCCTTTCAATGGGTCTGAAACTTTAAACTCGAGCTCTGCGGTTTACATGCAAAAAACAGCGATACGATGAAAGGCAGTTGTGTGCTGTCATGGTATTTTTTGGCGCTCGGCCAGAGAGTCGGCAACCGTAGGTAGCGCCATCAGATTGGCCGAGCCAGTCAGCAGAAAGCGCCCTGGGCGACGATCCTCATCAACGCTTTTCTTGATAGCCAGAAGCAACTCGGGCGCTCGTTGGATTTCATCGATGACGGCGCGATCCAGATTACGAATCATGCCGACCGGGTCTTCACGCGCCGACAACAATGTCAGTTCATCATCCAGGGTCAGGTAGTGCAGTCCCCGTTCAGCGATTTGGCGTACCAGGGTCGTTTTGCCAGCCTGACGTGGTCCGGCAAGCAAAACCACGGGGGTATCCTGTAAAGCCACATCGATTCGTGGTTCAATCCAACGTGGATACAGGGGGGGTGTATTCATAGCGAAACAATATCGTTAATTTAGGAATTTATCAACGTAAATTACGGAATATAGAGGCGATAAATAAGGAAGCTGAGAGGCGTGTGCGAACTATCCCCTAGAGGAAGGGTGGGGGAGTGCCGGTAATCAATCAGCAATTTTTTCGAGCTTTTTGAAGCAATTTCTGAGCATGGTATTTTTCATGGCATTACTGTGTAGCAGGAATATAAACCATTGAATATAAAAGATAAAAATGGCTTATTTCCAATAGAATGGGAATGATTTCGCGTCCGGCAGTGTCAGGCACCGCCATGGGGTATGGACTGGAACGCCGCACTCTATCAATATGGGCTCTATGAAAGACTTTAGCCCTGAAACATTGCTCCAGACTGCTCGCGAAAGAACGGGCCTGAATGACTTCGGCGGTGATGATTTTCGCGAAGGATTTGAGATTATTGTCACATCGCTGGCAAAACATAACCAGATACCTGATAGCCGACATGATCAGCTGCGCGAATATTTTTTGCGTCTGTTAATAAACCGGCTCTGGTTTGCCAAAGACCTCAACGAGCATCCGGAAATTGCGGAGCAGGAATTGCTGCCACCGCTGTTAATTATTTCATTACCGAGGACCGGTACCAGCAAACTCCAGCGCATGCTCGGCGCGACCGGTGATTTCCAGAATCTATTGTTCTGGCAGGGACACATGTTCGCGCGCATTCCCGGTGAGAGCGATGGCGGCGTGAAGCAACGAATCGCAAGAACCTACGAATACGTTGACTGGCGTTTATCCAACGTACCCGATTACAACCAGGGGCACCCGATGTATCCGGAAGAGCCAGATGAGGATCCGATCCTGTCTGAACATGCGTTTTATTCAGGTCTGTTGGCGACCGCTTTTAATTCGCCGGAATACCTGGAGTGGATGGCAAAAACCGACGACAGTTATTTGTACGATTATCTGCGGTTGCAGCTTAAGTATTTGCAATGGCAGTTCAACGCTGATGGCAGAAAACCCTGGCTGATAAAGTCTGTCGTCCATCTCGGAAACGAAGCAAAAATTGATCGCATCTTCCCTAATGGGTACCACATGCTGTTTTCGCACCGCATGCCTGATGAGGTTTTGCCTTCTGCCGCCAAAGTGCTGGATCTAATGCAACAGGAATTCAACTCCGATCTTGGCGCGGAATTTGGCAAAGGCAGACCAGCAGCACTGGTAATGCAAATGTTTGCACAGGGTTTGCTCGCGCATTTGGAATGGCGGAAGACAAAACATAATGCGAATATTATTGATGTCAGCTTCAGGGATGTTACCCGCAATGCCATTGGGGTGGCACAACTGGTTTACGAGCGTATTGGCATGCCTTTCAGCGACGAAACAGAAGCTGCCATTGCAGAATGGGAAAAAGAGAATCCGCAAAATAAACACGGCAAGCATGGCGCCACGCTGGAAGAGTATGGTATGGACAGAGATCAAATACTCGAAAACCTGTTGCCCTATACAAAACAATTTTCACATTTGCTGTGAGT
>CAZUGZ010000043.1:0-18764 GCA_964620555.1 uncultured Alteromonadaceae bacterium | reverse complement strand
ACTATGTCGAAGCGGCTGGAGGGAGCACGCCCTGTCACAGCGAGCGTATCGGCGTCCGCAGTAGAAGGTTGGTGAACTATGCGGGCCAAGCTGCGGATAGCGGTCAGCGCCGGAGAACCCGCCGGTATCGGCCCTGACCTGGCGCTGTCCCTGGCCCACCGGCCCAGCGATGAATGGACTCCGGTGGTGCTCGCCGACCCGGAGTTGCTGCACCGGCGGGCCCGGCAACTCGGCCTCGATATCGTCCTCACCAACGGCCCGGCCCGCCCCGGTCAACTGCAGGTACAGGCGGTGCCCCTGGCCGCCGACTGCGTGGCGGGGCAGTTGGACCCCGCCAATGCCCCCTGCGTGGTGGACGGACTGCGCCAGGCGACCCGGGGCTGTCTGAGCGGGGAGTTTGACGCCATGGTAACCCTGCCGGTGCAAAAGTCCCTGCTCAACGAGGCCGGTATTGCCTTTTCCGGCCACACGGAGTTTCTGGCCCGGGAGACGGGTGCCGAGCAGGTGGTCATGATGCTGGCCACCGAGGGGCTGCGAGTGGCGCTGGCCACTACCCACCTGCCCCTGGCCGCTGTGCCGCAGGCGGTTACCGGCAAACTGCTGGTGGCGGTGTGCCGGGTTTTGCGGGACGGTCTGCGGCGCTATTTCGGCATTGCGCGGCCGCGCATTGCGGTTCTGGGCCTCAATCCCCATGCCGGGGAGGGGGGCTACCTGGGCCGCGAGGAAATCGACACCATCGTCCCCGCCCTGGACACGCTGCGCGCCGAAGGTCTGGAGCTGTTGGGTCCGCTGCCCGCCGATACCGCCTTTCAGGAAAAAGTGCTGCGCCGCTGCGACGTGGTGCTGGCCATGTACCACGACCAGGGTTTGCCGGTATTGAAATACGCCGGTTTCGGCGCCGCGGCGAACGTCACCCTGGGTCTGCCGCTGGTCCGCACTTCGGTGGACCACGGTACCGCGCTGGAACTGGCGGGCAGTGGCCGGGCCGACAGCTCCAGCCTGCACTACGCCATCGCCGTGGCGGCGCAAATGGCCGCGGGCAGCCGGTGAGCGCGCCCGGCGGCGCCCGCAAACGCTTCGGTCAGCACTTCCTCACCGACGCGAGTGTGGTCGACCGGCTCATCGCCGTCATTCGCCCGCGCCGGGGCGAGCTGCTGGTGGAGATCGGGCCGGGCAGGGGAGCGCTGACCGCGGCCCTGCTGGACAGCGGTGCCGAACTGGTGGCGATCGAACTGGACCGGGACCTGATGCCGCTGCTGCGCCGCCGCTTCCGCGACTGCGTCCGGCTGCGGCTGCTCAACCAGGACGCCCTGCGCTTCGACTACCCCAGCCTGTCCACGGAACCCCTGCGGATCGTCGGCAACCTGCCCTACAACATCTCTACCCCGCTGCTGTTCCACCTGTTCGGCTGTGCGGCCTGCATCGAGGACCTGCACTTCCTGTTGCAGCGGGAGGTGGTCCAGCGGCTGGCGGCCAGCCCCGGCACCGGGCACTGGGGCAGGCTGGGCATCATGGCCCAGTATCACTGTCAGGTGGAGAACCTGTTCCCGGTGCCCCCGGAGTCCTTCAGTCCGCCTCCCCGGGTGCAGTCGGCGGTGGTGCGGCTGCGGCCCCGTGCCGACCTCCCGGCGGACGAACGGCGCCGGCAGCGGCTGCAGACGGTGGTGCGGGCGGCCTTTTCACAGCGCCGAAAAACCTTGCGCAACAGCTTGCGTGAACTGTTTTCCGTGCAACAATTGGAGGGTCTGGGAATCGCTCCCACGGCCCGTGCGGAAACCCTGGACCTGCAGCAGTTTCTGGCCCTGAGCGAACTGTTGGAAGAGCATTGATGGCGACCTACGTGGTGGGTGATATCCAGGGCTGTTTCAAGCCCCTGAAACGTCTGCTCAAGCAGGCCGGCTTCGACTGGAAGTCGGACCGTTTGTGGGCGGTGGGCGACCTGGTGAACCGCGGCCCCGACTCGTTGCAGGTGTTGCGCTGGTGCTACCGCCACCGCGACCGGATCACCTGCGTACTGGGTAACCACGACCTGCACCTGCTGGCGGTGGCCAACGGCCTGCAAAACCGCAACCGCAATGACAACCTGGACAAGGTGCTGGTGGCCCGTGACCGCGACCGGCTGCTCGACTGGCTGCGCCATTGCCCCCTGATCCACTCCGAGCGGGGCTACACCATGGTGCACGCGGGCATTCCCCATCTGTGGTCCGTGCAGCAGGCCCACGACTACGCCGCTGAAGTGGAAGCGGCCCTGCGCGGCCCTGCCTATCGCAAGTTCCTGGCAAGGATGTACGGCAACTCGCCGCGGCGCTGGAAAGCCGACCTCAGCGGTTACGACCGGTTGCGGGTCATCACCAATTACCTGACGCGGATGCGCTTCGTGGACCGCAATGGTGCGCTGGACCTGCGCAGCAAGGGGCGGGTCCCCGAGCCCGGCCGCAAGGTGGTGCCCTGGTACAGCCTGCGGCAAGAACGGGCCGGCGGTAACCGTCTGATTTTCGGTCACTGGGCGGCACTGCAGGGTAAGGTCTGCGATGAACACCTGTTGGCGACAGACACCGGCTGTGTCTGGGGCGGCAAGCTGAGCCTGTACTGTCTCGATACCGGCGCCTGGTACCGCTGTGCGTGTTGAGGACCTGGAGGTGTACCTGGTGGGCGGTGCGGTGCGCGACGGCCTGCTGGACCTGCCCTGCACGGAACGGGACTGGGTGGTGGTCGGTGCCAGCCCCGAACAGATGCTGGAACTGGGGTTCAAACAGGTGGGCAGGGATTTTCCGGTATTCCTGCACCCGCAGACCGGTGAGGAGTATGCGCTGGCCCGCACGGAACGGAAGCAGGGCCATGGCTATACCGGATTCCGCGTCGAGGCCACCCCCCAGGTGACCCTGGAGCAGGACCTGTCGCGGCGGGACCTGACCGTCAACGCCATGGCCAGGGACCCGGCGGGCCGCCTGATCGACCCCTTTGGCGGGCAACGGGACCTGGAGCGACGCCTCCTGCGCCAGGTTTCCCCGGCCTTCGTGGAGGATCCCCTGCGGGTGTTGCGGGCGGCGCGCTTTGCCGCCCGCTTTCAGCATCTGGGGTTCTCCATTGCCGGCGCCACCCTGGCCTCGATGTCGGCCATCGCCGCCAGCGGTGAGTTGGGATTCCTCCCCGCCCAGCGGCTCTGGGCCGAGTTGGAAAAAGCCCTGTCCACCTCGTCTCCCGCGGTATTTGTCCAGGTTCTCGAACAGTGCGGGGCGTTGGCGGCCCTCTGTCCGGACTGGCATCCCGGCCCGGCCGAGCTGTCCAGCCTGAACGACAGCACTGCGCTCAGCAAGCGCAGCGCCGTGCGCTACGCCAGCCTGCTGGCGCGCCAGCCGGTGGCGGTCATCGAACAGGTCAACCAGTGCTTCGGAGTGCCCGCCGCACACCGGGAGCTGGCGCTGCTCGGCGCCCGCTACGGCCGGGACTGCGATTGCCGGGATGGCCGGCAGGCCCTGGCCCTGCTGGAGCACACCGATGCCTGGCGCCGCAGCCGGCGGTTCGCGGATTGGTTGCGGGTTTGTCAGGCCAGCTTTGGCCTCGCCGACAGCCGGCGGCAGCGCCTGCTGCGGGCGGCCCGGGATACGTCCAGCATCGATACCCGGGCCTGGCGCGCCCGCAACCTGCGGGGCCCGCAACTGGGGGAGCGGGTGCGGCGGGCTCGCCTGGAGAAGCTGCAGGACTGGTTCGGCTGACGCGTCTCAGCGGCTGCCGCGCTCGATGACCACGCCCGCTTCGGCGGCCGCCGCCACGGCGTTGGCTTTGGCCAGCCGCAGGCGCAGCCAGCGGACCGCAAACTCGGTACGCAACAGGTCGGCGCATTGTTCCGCCAGGGTTTCGAGTAACCTGAAATGGCCGTTCCCGACGAATTCGATCAGTCGTTCGGCTATGGCGCTGTAGTCGTGGGTGGCGGCGAGGTCGTCCTCCATCGCGGCGATGTCCAGCCCCAGTTCCAGGTCCATGGTGATGGTCTGGCGCAGCCGCTGCTCCCAGTCCAGGACGCCGATGCGGGTATCGATGCGCAGCTCGCGCAGGTAGATGATATCGGTGTTCACGGTGGCGTCAGCTCCTCCATCGGCCAGCGCGGCCGCAACCTGGTTTCGACGTCGTCGCGCTGCCCTGCCAGCAGTCGCTGACACCCGGCGTAGGCAATCATGGCGCCGTTATCGGTGCAGTAGCGCGGAGCGGCATAGTGTACTCGCGCGCCGATTTTGGCCAGCGCCGCGGGCAGCCGCCGGCGCAGACAGGCATTGGCGCTGACGCCGCCGGCAATGACCAGGCCGGACAGCGCCTCCTGCTGCAGGGCCCGGCGGCACTTGATCACCAGCGTATCCACCACTGCGGACTGGAACGCTTCGGCGATGTCGGCGCGGCTGCGCGCCGTCAGCCCCCCGCGCTCGCGCTCGGCCTGCAGTGTGTTGAAGGTGTAGGTCTTGAGGCCGCTGAAACTGAAATCCAGGCCCGGGCGGTTGACCATGGGGCGGGGAAACCCGAAGCGGGCACCGTCTCCCCCCTCTGCCAGCCGCGCCACTTCGGGTCCGCCGGGATAGGGCAGATCCAGCATCCTGGCGACCTTGTCGAAGGCTTCGCCGGCGGCGTCGTCCAGTGATTCACCCAGCAACCGGTAGGCGCCCAGCCCGTCGACCCGTACCAGCTGCGTGTGCCCGCCGGACACCAGCAGGGCGACGAAGGGATACTGCGGCCGCTGCCGTTCCAGCATGGGTGCCAGCAAATGCCCCTCCATGTGGTGGATGCCCAGCGCCGGGACTCTCCAGCCAAAGGCCAGTGAGCGGGCCAGCGTGGCGCCCACGATCAGGGAACCCATCAACCCCGGCCCCGCGGTGTAGGCCACCCCCCCGATCTGCGCCGGGTCGCAGTCGGCCGCGGCCAGCAGTTGCTGCAACAGCGGCAGGGTTTTGCGCACGTGATCGCGCGAGGCCAGTTCCGGCACCACCCCGCCATACTGCTCGTGCAACGCCACCTGGCTGTACAGTTCATCCGCCAGCAGGCCGCGCTCGCTGTGGTACAGCGCCAGGCCCGTTTCATCGCAGGAAGTTTCGATACCAAGTACCAGCATGGGGCCTACTATCCTCTATTTCCCCCCGGCCTGCTACTGGTACGAATTCCGCTTCCCCGCCCTCAGTCAATTGGCTGAAATTTCGATGCAGCAGGTCGAGCCGAGACGTTTCGATGTTCGATAGGCGCAAATGGACTGCGACAGCGTCGTCGTCGGTCGATTCAACCGTGTTGGCAACCGGGACTACGCTGAACGTAGAGAGCAGCCCGAAAACACGCGCAAGAGCTGTGGGACACGCATCGAGCGTCATCTCAAAATCCGAATCCGCGTATTCGAAGTCGACTACAGTGCTGCGCGCGCTGTAGAAGTCCTCCGACCCGGGCTCACAATCCGGGATTTCGTCCATCTCCCATACCCAGCCGCCTTCTTCCGGAAGCTTCTCCAGACGGTCTGTGCGCCGTCAGCAGTAGTCGGACCAGAAAGGTTGTTTGAATAAGAGAGACATTTGACTCATCGTTACCTGAACAGGAACGATGATGACAAAGAAGAAAAAGAGCGCCGAGAAGGCGATACGAGATATCCGCCGGGCTACTCGCCGGTGATACTCAGCCGAAGAGAAGACCCGCATTGTGCTGGAGTACACCACGAATACTATCAGCGAGGAGTCAAGATGAGTTTTGGCGAGGCACAGGTTTCGACAATTGACCGAAGCTACGTCAAAATCTCTCCTAGGTTGCGAACAGGCTCAGTACCGTCCCAATTTTGAGCCAGTTGTTTCAACCTGATCCAAACTGGCTCCATTTCCGGAATGTTGGCCTCAGAAATCTCCAGAAGAGGCGATTCAGGATCACCAGCAAGGCCGAAATAACTGAAGCGCACATCAAATCCAGAAACATTGCCCTGATGAATAACTTCAAATCCTTCATTCAATAGTGACTGATAGTGCTCATCATACGCTGTCCGCGAGTCTGGCCAGGCACTAAGATGCTGCAGACCTCCATCGGACACTTTGAGGTACTCCAGATAGGCCGAAGGTATCTCATCATGCTGCTTAATGATCTCGATCAGCAATGGACCATCTTGCGCAACAGCGATACTGATCGTCGGGCCCTTCATGGCATCGCCACGATATCGGTAATTCTCAAACTGGACTTCAGGGACAATTGCAAACGGACCAACACCCAGACGTCGCGTCCAGTGCTCTATTGCTCGATCAAGATCCGTGACGACTATTCCTATCTGATGAAGTTGTCCGGCGAATCTGCTCATAGTAGTTCCTTGTCATACCAGCCAAATTTTGGTGGTGTAGTATATCTTTCATAACAAAACGTATCCCGAGTTGTTCTGTGCATCGGGGAACCTAGGAGTCTGCGCCGTAGAAAAATCCGTCGTGAGGATGTGCCGCGTTCGCAACAGGATTATTTTCTACGGCGCAGACTCCTAGTGAACCATACAACGGTTTCTTTAACGTACTCGACCGCGAGAACGGCAAGCTCGTTACCGCAGAAAAACTTGGCACAGTTATCTGGGCGGAGAGCTATAGGAAAAACATATGTCAGGTCAGCGATAAAGTCTTGCCAGCGGATTTCGCCCCTATATACCATCGCCAAGTAGGAAGCATGATTGGAAGTTTACTAGGAGGGGCGATGTACAATTTTGCTCGACTGTTCTTACCGCTGCTTGTTGGCGTACTGATGTTCTGCTCTCAGACGGCCTCCGCACAATTTTCGGCAACACTCGAAGAAATCATTGTCACTGCCGAAAAGCGCGAGGAGTCGGTACAGGATGTACCGATCACTATCTCTGCATTCTCTGCCAACGAAATTGAGCAGTTCGGTGTCGCGACAACCCGCGACCTCGGGATCATCACACCGGGTCTGCAAATGGGGCAACAAGTCGGTGCATCTACGCCCTATCTGCGAGGCGTCGGCGGGCAAAACGGCGCGGTCGGCGATGAGGCAAGTATCTCAACCTATGTCGACGGTATTTACTTGCCTGGACTTATTAATGCTATCCGCGGCTTCAACAATATCGAGCGAATTGAAGTCTTGAAGGGGCCACAGGGCACGCTATTCGGTCGCAATACCACTGGTGGGGTAATACATATCATTACCAAACAGCCTACGCAGGAGAAGCAACTCAAACTGGGCATGCATGCCGGCAATTACGAGACGTATGGCGGTCAACTTTATGCCTCCACTGGTGTTTCGGAGAATGTGGCGATTGATCTTTCGATTGCCGCACAACGGCAAGAGGAAGGGTTCGGAACCAATATTGCACTACAAGAAGATGTCGGTTTTGATGAGTACACACAAGTTCGAACGAAGTTATTGTACGAGCCCAGTGATCGGACGGCGGTGAAACTGTCGCTGAGCTGGGACGACAGCGATACCGATCTCGGTCTCAATCGATCCTGCTTCCCGAACACAGTTTGCGCCGGAACACCGGGGATTGATGGCGACTATCAGGATGTCAATACGGGGATTCGACCGGAAATCAGCAATCGCGCGGTTTTATTTTCGGCGCAGATCGAACACTCGCTGTCCGCTTTCGACTTTTTCAGCATCACGAGCTACAAGGACGGCGAGAGCGACCAGTCCTGGGCCCAAGACAACACGCCGCCGGCCCTGATTAGTGTGCGCGCACCTCAGTCAATCGAAACTTTCAGCCAGGAATTTCGCCTGCACTCGCAGGCAGATGACTCACGTTTCAACTGGATACTCGGAGCATTCTACTGGAACGACTCATCGTCTTACGACCGATTTTCTCTTTCCGGCCCGCTCATCCAGAGTTCATTGTCTGGCAGCGGACTCCCCGGCGACGAAATTGCCTTCAACCCGGATGTCGAAACGGAATCGATTGCGTTGTTCGGTCAGGGAACCTATGACTTCTCCGATTCTACCAGCCTGATACTTGGAGCACGTTGGACATCGGATGACCGGAGTATTTCGGGTGGTGCGACTCTGGGTACAGCTGTTTCTACCACATACGATGAAGCAGAGACCTTTGAAGAACCGACCTGGCGCCTGGCCATAGAACACGATTGGTCCGACGACATGATGCTGTTCGCGACCTACAATCGCGGTTTCAAGAGCGGTGTGTTCAATACTGTTGTTAGTTCCGGTACACCGCAGCCCCCCATTGATCCAGAAATCTTGGATGCATTTGAAGTCGGAATGAAGGGCGATTTTCTAGATGATCGGTTGCGTCTTAATGTAAGCGCATTTCTCTACCAATACGAAAACATACAGATATCGAGAATAGAAGGTGGTGTTTCGGTACTGGTGAACGCGGCGGAGGGCGATGTCAAGGGAATTGAAATTGAAGGCGAAGCACTCCTTACTGACGCGCTTCGGTTGAGGTATGGGGTTTCGTTGCTGGACGCAACTTACGAGAGCTTTCCAGATTGCGTGATATTTGTACCTATCATGGGATTACCGGGATTCGGCGCCGCTACGGCGACAGATTGTACCGGCAACGATATGCTGCGATCGCCAGACACAATGGCGTTCCTCAGTGCAACTCAGAATTTTCCGATCAGCTCAGGCAATATTTCGGCAAGCGTAACCGCATCCTATAACAGCGGCTTTTTCTGGGATCCGGGTAACCTCGTCGAAGAACCGTCATATACCATTGTCAATGCCGAACTGGCGTGGACCAGCAGCGACGAGAAGTATCGACTTCGATTGTATGGCCGGAATCTACTCGACGAGGACTATTCCGCCTTCAGCAATGTCTCGTCGATAGGTGACGGGTTTTCGGCCAGCCCGCCGTTGACGTTCGGAATTGCGGCGGAAGTATCGTTGTACTAACTTGTCCCGCCTTTTTATTCGTCCGTTTTGCCAAGCCCATACAGCCTCCCGATTCCACTCCAGATCGGAAACTGTACGATCGGACACTTTGTGTGTTCTAAAACCCGACACATTTATTTGTTTACAACACTGTCGCAACACCCGGCTTGCCAAGCCCCGGGGCATCTGGTATAAGGTCGCGCTTCCTGGCGGGCGGCCCCGGACGGGGTGCCAGTTGGGAAGCAATGCCCACGCTTTGAGAGCGACCGAATCATGGCCAGAGTATGCCAGGTGACCGGCAAGCGACCGCTCGCCGGGAACAATGTATCCCACGCCAAAAACCGTACCCGGCGCCGGTTTTTGCCGAACCTGCACAAGCACCGTTTCTGGCTTGAGTCCGAGCGGCGTTTCGTCAGCCTGCGGGTCTCGAGCAAGGGCATGCGCATCATTGACAAGCACGGTATCGAGTCGGTGCTGGCCGAACTTCGTGCCCGGGGCGAAAAGGTCTAGGCGGACCAACCGCCGGGAGTGCCGCGATGAGAGAAAAGATCAAACTGGTGTCCTCCGCCGGTACCGGGCATTACTACACCACCGACAAGAACAAGCGCAGCACGCCGGACAAGCTGGAGATGAAAAAGTACGACCCGGTGGTGCGCCGCCACGTGCTGTACAGGGAAAGCAAGATCAAGTAGCCGATTGCGTTGCCGGCGCGGTTGCCATGCCGGAATTACCCGAAGTAGAGACCACCCGCCGGGGCATTGAATCCCTGGTCCTGGGCCGCCTGGTGGAACAGGTGGCGGTGCGGGAGGCGCGGCTGCGCTGGCCGGTACCCCGCGAAATCGGCACCCTGCTGCCCGGCTGCCGCATCGAGGCCGTCCAGCGGCGCGGCAAATACCTGTTGTTCCGCACCGATGGCGGCAGCCTGATCCTGCACCTGGGCATGTCCGGCTCGCTGCGGGTGGTGTCCTCGAAGACGCCACCTGGCAAACACGACCACGTCGACATCCGCTTGAGTGGCGGCAGCCTGCTGCGTTTCAACGACCCCCGTCGTTTCGGTTGCCTGCTGTGGACCCACGATGACCCGCTGCAACACCACCTGCTCAGCGGGCTGGGCCCGGAACCGCTGCAGGACGGGTTTGGCGGAGAATACCTGTACCGCCGCTCCCGCCTGCGCAGTGTGCCGGTGAAAAACTTCCTCATGGACAGCAGCGTGGTGGTGGGCATCGGCAACATCTATGCCAACGAAGCGCTGTACGTCGCCGGTATCCGCCCCGACCGCTCCGCCGGGCGCATCTCCGCGTTTCGCTATGGGCGTCTGGCAGCGGCGCTCAGGCAGGTATTGGGCGACGCCCTGGCCGAGGGCGGAACCACCCTGCGCGATTTTGTAGGCGGCGACGGCAGGCCCGGCTATTTTCGCCAGCGGCTGCAGGTCTACGCTCGCGGCGGACAGCCCTGCTACGGCTGTGGGCGGGAACTGCGGGAAGCCCGGCTCGGCCAGCGCAGCACCGTGTACTGCGCCACCTGCCAGACCTGAGGGGTTGCCGAGCAGCCGGCCGAACCGGAATCAGCCGAACCGGTCGGCCAGTGCCCGGACTACCGGGGGCGGCACAAAGCCCGAGACATCGCCTCCCATTTCGGCAATTTCCCTGACCAGGGAAGAGGAGATGGAGGACCAGCGCTGGGCCGGGGTCAGCAACACCATCTCGTATTGCGGGTCCATGGCCCGGTTCATGTCGGCCATTTGCATCTCGTAGTCGAAGTCCGCCTGGCTGCGCACGCCGCGAATCACGCAACAGCCCTCCCGGCTGGCGGCGAAATCGATCACCAGGCCGTCGAACTGGTCCACCTCGACATTGTCCAGGTGCCCCAGCGACTGGACACACAACTCGACGCGCTGCTGCAGGCTGAACAGGGGCGCTTTCCCGGCACTGCTCGCCACCCCCACCAGCACCTGGTCGAACAGGCGGCCGGCCCGTTCCACCAGGTCGACATGGCCGTTGGTGATGGGGTTGAAGCTGCCCGGGTAGATTGCTCTTCTCATCTGCTCTCCCGTTCTCGGTCGCAGCGCGGGATGCTAAACAATTCGCCCGCATATTGCACCAGCCCGCATTTTGCAACCGTGGAAAAGCTGGAAAACAGGATTGACGGGTTGCTGGACATGAACTCGAGCAATCGGGCGCAGTATGCGGGTTGATCAGGCCCGCACAAACAACTGGTAACGCACCTCCCCGGCCCGCTGCTGCCGGTGCTCCCGCCAGTTGGCGGGAACCTGTGGCCGGGGCTCGCGCACGGCGGACTCCAAATAGATGTGGGCGCCCGCGCGCAGCCACTGGTTTTCCTCCAGCAGGGCACACACTGGTGTCAGCCACTGCCGCTGAAACGGCGGGTCGAGAAACACCAGGTCGAGACTGCCGCGGCAGGGGTGATTGCCGAACAGGAACTCCCGGGCATCGGCGCGGCGGCATTCCGCCCCCTCCGCCGCCAGCCGGGTCAGCAGTTCCCCGAGCTGCGCCACCACCGAGGCGGAGCTGTCCACCAGCACACAGCGACGGGCACCGCGCGACAGGGCCTCCAGTCCCAATGCGCCGCTGCCCGCGAACAGGTCCAGGCAGACCGCTCCCGGCAGGTGCGGCGCCAGCCAGTTGAATACGGTTTCGCGGACCCGGTCCGGGGTGGGGCGCAGGCCGTCCTCCGCTGCGAAGGGCAGCTTGCGGCCGCGCCACTTGCCGCCAATAATACGGGTTGCGGATTTCCTGCCGGACCGCCGTGGTGCCACTGGTTCTCCTCCTCTTTCGAGCCCGGGGACCGCCCCTTGCTGTGATAGGATACGCCCGTCCATTCTGCCACCGACATGAAATTCTTTCAGCGCAACAAACAGCCCCGCGACTCCGGCCCCGCCGTGGCCCCGCCCCCCGCGACCGAGCAGCAAAACGGGCAGGAGCAATGGCTGGGCCGGTTGCAGCGCGGTCTGAGTCGCAGCAGTGAACAGTTCGCCAGCGGTGTCGGCAGCCTGTTGCTCGGTCGCAAGCAGGTCGACGCGGAATTGCTGGAAGAGATGGAATCCCTGCTGCTGGGCGCGGATGTCGGCGTCGGCGCCACCGAAGTCATCATCAGCCGCCTGGCCGAGCGCGTCTCCCGTCGCGAATTGGCGGATGCCGAGGCGCTCTACCGCGCCCTGCAGGAGGAGTTGGGCGAATTGCTCAGCGCCTGTGAACAACCCCTGCAGGTCGCCGCCGGGCCGCTGCCGTTCGTCATCCTGCTGGTGGGTGTCAACGGGGTCGGCAAGACCACCACCATCGGCAAGCTGGCGCAGTGGTTGCAGTCCCAGGGTAAGTCCGTGATGTTGGCGGCCGGCGATACCTTTCGCGCCGCCGCGGTGGAACAGTTGCAGGTTTGGGGTGAGCGCAACGGGGTGCCGGTGGTGGCCCAGCAGCGCGGCGCCGACAGTGCCGCGGTGATTTTCGATGCCCTGCAGGCCGCCCGCGCCCGCGGGGTGGATGTGCTGATTGCGGATACGGCCGGCCGCCTGCACAACCAGGACCTGTTGATGGAAGAACTGAAAAAGGTGGTTCGGGTAGTCGGCAGGCTGGACGACTCGGCGCCCCACGAAGTGATGCTGGTGCTGGACGCGGGCACCGGCCAGAACGCCTTGACCCAGGCCAGCCAATTCCAGCAGGCGGTGGGGGTTACCGGCATCACCCTGACCAAACTCGACGGCACCGCCAGGGGGGGCGTGATCTTCGCCATCGCCAGCCAGCTCGGCTTGCCCATTCGTTTCATCGGCGTGGGGGAAGGCGCCACCGACCTGCGCCCCTTCGTCGCCGGCGATTTTGTCCGGGCCCTGTTCCCACCCGGCGCCGGCCAGGGCGGTGCCCGGTGATCAGCTTCGAGCGGGTATCCAAGCGCTATCCCCAGGGCGCCACCGCCCTGAAGGAGGTCAGTTTTCGTGTGGAAGACGGGGAACTGGTGTTCCTCACCGGCCACAGCGGCGCCGGCAAGAGCACCCTGCTCAAGCTCATCATGCTGATGGAGCGGCCCAGCCGCGGCCGCATCGAGGTCAACGGAGTTCCGCTGACGGGGCTTGCGGCGCGCCGGATACCCCGCCTGCGCCGGGACATCGGCGTGGTCTTTCAGGACCATCAACTGCTGTTTGACCGCTCCATCTTTGAAAATATCGCCCTGCCCCTGCGCATCGCCGGTTATCCCCAGCGCGAACTGAAGCGGCGCGTGCGGGCGGCACTGGAAATGGTGGGCCTGCTGGCGCGGGAGCGGGATCTGCCGATCACCCTGTCCGGAGGTGAACAGCAGCGGGTGGGTATCGCCCGCGCCGTGGTCAACAAACCGCGCCTGCTGTTGGCCGACGAACCCACCGGCAACCTGGATCCGGCGCTGTCCACCGAAATCATGAATCTGTTTCAACGGTTCAATCGGGCGGGGGTCACCGTGTTGATCGCCAGCCACGACCTGCCGCTGATCTCGCGCATGCAACACCGCATCATCACCCTCTGGGACGGACGCATGATCACCGGCGCCGGTCAATCCTGATGGCCGGCACCGGCACAGCGGCCGGCCGCAAGTCCCGGCCCTATCGCTCGAACCCGCTGCGGGCCTGGTTGTCCCATCACCTGGCCTGCGCGCGCGACAGCCTGCGGCGGCTGTTGCACAGCCCCCTGTCCAGCATCATGGGTTGGCTGGTGATCGGCATTGCCCTGGCCCTGCCGGTGGGCCTGCTGCTGGTGCTGGACGACGCTCGCGATCTGGTCGACCGGCTGGACGGCCCCGTACAATTGTCCCTGTTTCTGGAAATGCAACTGCCCCCAGCCGAGGTCCGGGAGCTGCTGCAGACCCTGGCGCAACGCCCGGACGTGGCCGCTACCCGCCTGGTTACCCCGCGCCAGGCGCTCCAGGAATTCGAGCAGATGCTGGGGCTCGGCGACCTGCTGGACCACCTGGATGCCAACCCCCTGCCCAACCTGATCCTGGTGTCGCCCGCGGCATTCCCCGCGGACCGCGCGGCGGCGGACCTGCAGTCGGCACTGGGGGCCTTGCCCGGGGTCGAGCGGGTGGTGCTGGATATGGCCTGGGTGCAGCGCCTGAATTCGATATTGCGGCTCGGCGAGCGGCTGGTGATGGTCATCGGCGGCCTGCTGGGCCTGGGGGTACTGCTGGTGGTGGGCAACTCCATCCGCCTGATCATCGAGAGCCGGCGCGACGAGATTCTCATCATCAAGCTGGTCGGGGGCAGCGATGCCTACGTGCGGCGGCCCTTTCTGTACACCGGTCTCGGTTACGGCCTGGGCGGTGCGCTGACCGCCTGGCTCATCGTCGCCGCGGCCGGGTGGCTGATTGCGGAACCCCTGCAGGCCCTGGCCCTGGCCTACCAGGTCGAGTTCGCGGCGCCGGGGTTGCACGGCGACTGGAGGACCGGGCTGCCCCTGCTGCTGGTGGGCAGCGCTCTTGGCCTGGCCGGCAGCTGGCTGGCCCTGGCCCGGCATCTCGCCGGGATTCAACCTCGCTGAGCGGCCCGCCGTTCGCAGCGGGGCTCCGGCGCAATGGTCATTGCGCACAGGGGGAAAACCACTATCATACCATCCCAATTAGCTAACTACCGCCACCGCGGCAGGCTTGGCAACCATGAGGTGAAAGCCATGAAAAATGCAAGAGCGAATGAACTTTCAGTGCGCAAAATGCTGATTGCCACGACCCTGACCGCGATGACGGCTCTGGCGGTGCCCGCGATGGGGCAGGGCCTGGTGCTGGAAGAGGTCGTGGTCACCGCCACCAAGCGCGAGGCTTCGGTGCAGGACATTGCGGGCACGGTGAACGTCGTCGGCGGAGAGGCCCTGGATGAATTCTCTACCCTGACCTTCGCCGAACTGGAAAACCAGACGGCGGGCTTGAGCCTGGGGACACCCAACGCCAGGACTTCCACCATCGCCATGCGCGGCGTTGCCGTGGACCCGGAAGCCGGCGCTGAAAGCACGGTGGATGTGTACTGGAACGATATGGTGACCAGTACCGATGTGGCGTTCAGTCAGCTCTATGACCTCGAACGAATCGAGATTCTGCGCGGTCCCCAGGGCACTCTGCAGGGGCGCACCTCACCGGGCGGTGCCGTCAACGTCATTACCCGCAAGCCCGATCTCCATGAGGCCGACGGTTTCGTCCAGGTAATTGCCGGCGAAGCGGACGTGCTCAACACCCAGGTGGCCTACGGCGCTCCCCTGGTTGAAGGTCAGTTCGCGGTGCGCGCGGCCGTGGTGTACGACGAGGAGGATCTCGGCGGCATCGAGAACGTGCAGACCGGCACCTCCTCCAACCGGGACGCGGTGTCGGCTCGACTCACCGCCCTCTGGCAGGTCTCGGATGCCCTGGATGCGACCTTTGTCTACCAGTACTTCGACCGCGAATACGAAAACCCGGCCAGCCTGGCGGGTTCCGACAACCAGGGCCGGGGCCCGACGCTGGTGCCCACCGACCGCGAGGGCCTGGGGCGTACCGACAATCCGGGTGACTTCACCTACGACCTCTACAACCTCAGTTTCAATTGGGATATCGGCGAAAACCTGCAATTGAGCTCGGTAACCGGTTATTACACCACCGAGAAAAATCACTGGGAGCAGCGGGACCGCGCCGGGTATTTCCCGGATCCGGCAGCGACTTCCACCCAGCTCTCCTACACCGAGTTCGATGACGTCGTGCAGGAACTTCGCCTGGCTTCACTGGGCAACGACTTCTGGGACTACATGGTGGGCGCCTATTACCAGGATCGCCAGACGGACACCATTTTCACGACCAATACACCGGTGATTATCGCCGGGGGCCCGCCGAATGGCGTGTCTCTCTCCCTGGCGACCGACGGTTCGATCCCGGTGGATTCCAAGCAGTGGAGTCTGTTTACCGCAAACAGCCTGTACCTCAGCGATACCCTCACGCTGGAGTTCGGCCTGCGCTACACGGATTATGAACGGTCCCGCCGAGCCGATCTGACCTATGGTGGCCTGACCTATGTAGCGGCTGGTTCCAATCCGCTGTGGGTGGGGGTTGTCGACGTCGGTTCGATGGCGCGGTTCCCGTTTTACGCCATTCCCGACGACTACGCGGAAAGCGAAGAGGATGCGTTCTCCGGGTCCCTGACCCTGCGCTGGGACGCCACCGAAGACACCTCGGTATACGCCGGTTACAACCGTGGCTACCGTGCCTCGGGGGTCTCCATCAACCCCGACCCCGGGATCGGACTCTTTCCCAACGGCATAGCGGATGTGACCTACGATGAGGAGACGAGTGATTCCATTGAAGTGGGATTCAAGAGCCGCTTCCTGGACGGGCGGGCAACCCTGAACGGCGCCGTATACTACCAGGAGTACGATGGTTACCTGGGCTTTGTGCGCAACCTGCAACTGGCCAATGCGGCCACCGGCGCGGTCGTGGCCACGCTGCCGGGCGGTATCGTGTTCAACGGCGATGCCGTGGTCATGGGTGTGGAGTTCGAAGGCCAGGCACTGCTCACGGAAAGCTGGAAAGCCGGCGGCAGTCTGAGCTATCTGAAGGCCGAGTGGGACGGTACCCAGGCCCCCTGTAATGATCGCGAGCCCGGCGAGGTCCTTGGCCGCTGCGATGTCGACGGGGAGAATATCGGCGGCGAGCCCGAATGGTCGTTCAGCCTGCACTCCGAGTACCACATTCCCGTCGACGACAACGAACTGTACCTGCGTGGCCTGTACAAGCACACCGGAGAACGCGATAACACGGATGCCTCCGCCGGGCTCGGCGGCGTCGCCGACGAGTTCGAGTCCTTCGACATGGTGTACCTGTTCCTCGGTCTGCGCAGCGCGGACCGCAAGTGGGACCTGAACGTGTGGGTGAAAAACCTGCTGGACGAGGACGAAGTCATCTGGCAGCGAGGCCCCGACCAGTTTGATATCGCCGGTTCCGGTGGTTCCTATACCAACCAGAATGTACTGCGGGAGCGCTCCTACGGGATGTCTGCGCGCTACAACTTCTGAGTGAGTTCGGGGGCCGGCTCGCGAATGGGAGGGCGTGTACTGCATTTCCCCGGGCCTCCGGGTCGGTCGCAAACCCGGGAACTTTTTTGCAATTGGCACTCTAAGCACAAGAGTGCTACAATAGGCACTGATTTTGGAGACGGCCATGAACACCAGCCTACAGTGTGTGGACCCCCTGGTACCGGGCGCCAACCTGGCGGCCTACCTGCAGACGGTCAGCGCCATCCCGGTTTTGAGTGCCGAACGCGAACGCGAATTGGCCGATGACCTGTTCTACAACGAAAACCTCGATGCCGCCCGCCAGTTGGTGATGTCGCATCTGCGTTTCGTGGTACACATTGCCAAGAGCTACAGCGGTTACGGGCTTCCCCAGGCGGACCTGATCCAGGAGGGCAATATCGGCCTGATGAAGGCGGTGAAGCGCTTTGACCCGCGGCGCGGCGTGCGCCTGGTGTCCTTTGCCGTACACTGGATCAAGGCGGAGATGCACGAGTTCATTCTGCGCAATTGGCGCATCGTCAAGGTGGCCACCACCAAGGCCCAGCGCAAGTTGTTTTTCAACCTGCGCGGGCACAAGAAGAGGCTCGGCTGGTTGACCCAGTCGGAAGCCGATGCCGTTGCCGAGGATCTCGGCGTCGAGACCCGCGAAGTTCGGCAAATGGAACAGCGCCTGGCCGCCCACGACATGGCCTACGATTTACCCGGGGAGTCCGGCGATGACGAGCACTGGACCGCCTCGCCGGCCAATTTCCTGCGGGACGAGAGCCAGGACCCGGCCCGCCTGCTGGAAGAGTCCGACTGGCAGGACAGCAGTTCCCGGCAACTGCATGGTCTGATGCAGGAACTCGACGAGCGCAGCCAGGATATCCTGGCCCAGCGCTGGCTGAACGAGGAAAAGGCCACCCTGCACCAACTGGCCGATCAGTACGGTGTTTCGGCCGAGCGCATTCGCCAGCTCGAACAGAATGCCATGAAAAAGCTGCGGGCCGGCATCGCTGCCTGAACGGCCTTCGCGGCACCCCTTGACCGACCCCGTTTCCCCCCGGCACCGGGAAATCCGCAGTTACGTGTTGCGCCAGGGGCGCATGACCGCCGCCCAGCAACGCGCCTGGGAGCGGCACTGGCCCCGCTGGGGCCTGTCGCTGGAGGCGGGACCCCTGCGGGCAGCGCAGGTCTTCGGGCGGGACGCCCCGCTGATCCTGGAAATCGGTTTCGGCATGGGCCGCAGCCTGGCACAGATGGCACTGCAGGCCCCGGAGAAGAACTGGTTGGGCGTGGAGGTCCACCGGCCGGGGGTGGGCAGCCTGCTGCACCGCCTGGCCGGGCAGGGTTCCACCAATGTGCGCATCTACTGTGCCGACGCGGTGACCGTGCTGCGTCAATGTCTCGCCGACGCCAGCCTCGACGGCGTGCAGATCTACTTTCCCGACCCCTGGCCGAAGCGGCGCCACCACAAGCGGCGGCTGATTCAGGCAGGTTTTGTCGCGCTCCTGGCACAGCGGATCAAGGCGGGGGGCTACCTGCACCTCTGCACCGATTGGGAAGACTATGCCGAACAGATGCTGGCGGTGCTGACCGCGCAACCCGCCTTCCTCAATCGGGCCGGCAGCGGACGATACAGCCCGCGCCCGCCGACGCGTCCGCAGACCCGCTTCGAACGACGCGGCCTGCTCCTCGGGCACCGGGTCAGGGACCTGCTGTTCCAGCGGCGCTGAGCCCCACGCGGGCCAACCCGCCTCAGAAAAACTCCGCCACCACCGAATCCAGGAAGCGCCGGCCCAGGACCTGCAGACCGCGCTGCGCTGCCACATCGCCGCGTCCCGCCGCACGCCCGTCTCGACTCAGTCCAAAACGGCCTTCGCGATTTCGCCGATGTTGTGGCGGAACATGTCGAGATAGGTCGGCGCCGGGCCGGTGGGGCCGGATAGC
>CAZUGZ010000042.1:0-19149 GCA_964620555.1 uncultured Alteromonadaceae bacterium | reverse complement strand
GGCGGTAGCGGTTGCTACTCGGCGCGGAACCACCTACAGTAATCCGGTGCCCTGCATCCGAGTCCCCGCTTTGATCAGAATCGCCGGACAGTGGTCGCTGGCCGCCCTGCTGTTTGTCGCCAGCTCCGCCCCCGCGGATGAAATCAATCTCCCCAACCTTGGCAACAGCAGCGCGGGCCTGTTTTCAGCCGAGCAGGAATACCGCCTGGGCAGGGCCTGGCTGCGCGTGTTTCGCTCCCGGGTCACCACCCTGGACGACCCGCAGCTGCAGACCTACCTGGAGGACCTCCTCTACAAACTGGCCAGCCACAGCGAGTTGCAGGACCGCCGGCTCGAGCTGGTGGTGGTGGACAACCCGGTGCTCAATGCCTTCGCCGTCCCCGGTGGCGTCATCGGCGTGCACAGCGGGTTGCTGCTCTATGCCCAGAGCGAAGCGGAACTGGCCACCGTGCTGACCCACGAACTTGCGCACCTCAGCCAAAACCATTTTTCCCGCGGCGTGGAACGCCAGCAACAGCAACAACCCTGGACCCTGGCCGGCATGTTGGCGGGCCTGGTGCTGGTAGCCACCAGCGGCAGTTCCGCCGGGCTGGCCGCCCTCTCGGCAACGCAGGCCGCCGCCCTGGAATCCCGGTTGCGCTTCAGCCGCGCCAATGAGCAGGAGGCGGACCGCGTCGGCATGCGCAACCTGGTCGCCGCGGGCATGGACCCACACGCCGCACCCGCCATGTTCGAGCGCATGCTGGCGGCGAGCCGCTATGCGGGCCGCAACCGGGTGCCGGAATACCTGCGCACCCACCCGCTTTCCGAAAGCCGGGTCAGCGATACCCGCAACCGGGCCCGGCAGTACCCGAAGACCGTGAGGCTGGAGAGCCTGCCGTTCCACCTCATGCGCAGCCGCGTACAGTTGCACCACGCGGAAAACCCGCAGCGGGCGGCGGCCGGGTTCCGGGACAAACTGGTGGGCGATTCCCTGTCTCGCGAAGCTGCGCTCTATGGTCTGGTGCTGGCGCTGCAGGAGAGTGGTCAGCAGGACGAGGCGCACCGCGAGGTCCAGCGCCTGCTCGACTTCCGCCCGCGGCAGATCGAGTATCTCATCGCCAGCGCCGAAATCGATGTGCAGGCCGGCCGCAGCGAGGTGGCCGTGCAGACCCTGGCGGCGGAGTTGCAGTTGCGGCCCGACAACCATGCCCTGACCATGGCCTACGCCTGGGCGCTGCAACAGGACAATCAGGCCCATGTTGCCGAGCAGGTGCTGCTGCAGCAGAGCAGGTTGCGGCCCCACGATTCCGCATTGTGGTATCTGCTGGCCGAGGTCTCCGGCCTGGCCGGCAATATCGCCGGCCTGCATCGGGCCCGCGCCGAGTACTTCATTCTCAATGGCAAGCTGGATCAGGCGGAAACGCAATTGCACCTCGCCCTGAAGCTGTCGCGGGATTACCGCGGCTCGGCCCTGGTCAACCAGCGCCTGAAGGATGTCGAAGAACTGCGCGGGCAGATGGAGTTGTAGGTTTCCGCCGTGCCCCTCCTGCCGTCATGCCGGGGGCTCGGCTCCGCGCACAACAGGAGACCGCAGTTCCGATTCGACCTGTTCATGAAGCGCGTTGGCGATGACCTTCAACGACCAGATCAGGAATACCGGCAAAGTCCCGCGCATTTGAACTGATCAGGGTTGCGCCGCGCATTGCCGCAGTGACTCCAATGGCAACGTCCGCAGCACGCCGTCTCGGCGATCCCAATTGACGAAAAACCTCCCCTGCCGCGTGAGCGATTTGTTCCGATAGGGGTATGACACCATGGTTCCCCAGAAATGCACGCCCGGTAGCCAGTTGTTCCGGCGTTCGTGGGCCGCGTGAGAATTCGTACCAGGCAACCGCGCTCATCTCGATAACCTCGTCCGAATTGGCTATTTCAAGCAACCGCCGCCGCTCCCCACCAGCCTCCCCCAATGCGTGTATCAGGAAGTCCGTATCCAGGTGAACCGTCATCAAAAGCCCTCATCCTGCTCCTTGAGGCGCAGGATGAGGGCTTTTGATGACGAATTTCTTCCTCGACGTCGTGATCTTCAAACAGCGCAATCATTCGATTCAGCACTTCAACACGCTCTTTCCTGCGCGCCGGTGACACGCCCATCACGGTCTCCCGGTGGTGCAGGACAGAGCGGCGGATCGCTTCGGATGTGGAACAACCATAGCGATGGGCAAGCTCGCGCGCCGCGGCCTGCGCCTCGTCATCGAGCAGAATAGTCGTGCGCTTATACATATTTTATAGCCTTATTTTATACATATAGTATGTCCATTTTACAATGGAGTCATTGACAGTCAACGTTTCGGCGGGAGTTGCCCCCAACCGGCATGCCTCCCAATCGTCATGCCGGGCCTGACCCGGCATCCAGCGTCTTTCCATTACGACCGAAAGACACTGGATTCCGGCGTTCGCCAAAACGACAATTGGGGGTGGGTCTACGTCACCACAGCCGGTGGACGGCGTATTGGTCGGATGATACCGGCGACATCGAAAGCCACTGATTCGGCCTTCGGGACTCTGCCGGAAGAAGCGGCTCAGCCGTCCAATGCGGCCAGCAACTCGCTCAGCAGCTTCTCGCCGATGGCCTCTTCATCGACAGTGGCCGCCGGGCCCAGGCACTGGCGGATGGAGGTGACCTGCAGGCCCGGGTAACCGCAGGGGTCGATGCGGGAAAAGGGTTCCAGGTCCAGGTCCACGTTGAGCGCCAGGCCGTGGTAGCAACATCTTCGGCTCACCCGCAGTCCCAGCGCGGCAATCTTGCGCTCACCCACGTAAACTCCGGGTGCCTCCCGGCGCGGCGCGGCGGCGATGTCCAGCGTCGCCAGCAGGCGCACCACACTCTGTTCCAGCAGGTCTATCAGGTCGCGAATGCCGAGTTGGCGGCGGCGCAGGTCCAGCAGCGGGTAGACCACCCACTGACCGGGCCCGTGGTACGTCACCTGGCCTCCCCGGTCCACGGGCAGCACCGGGATATCCCCCGGCGCCAGCAGGTGCTCGCGGCGGCCGGCCTGCCCCAGGGTAAATACCGGCGGGTGCTGCAGCAGCCACAGTTCATCTTCGCTGTCTTCGCCGCGGGCTGCGGTGAAATCCAGCATCGCCTGCCAGGTCTGCCGGTAGGGCGCCAGACCCAGGCGGCGCACCTGCATTCAAAGCACCATCTGCACCACACCGGTGTCCATGAGGTCCCGGTGCAGCACCTGCAGTTGCTCGCTGCCGGTGGCGGTGATGAACAGGGTAAGGGAGGCAAACGTGCCCTTGCGGCTGGTTTTCAGCAACACTCGCCGGCGGTCGAAACCGGGGGCGTGCCGTTCCACGGTTGCGAACACCAAACGCTGGAAGTCCTCGCTGCTGCGCCCCAGCACCTTGATCGGGTAATCGCAGGGAAATGTAATGCGAGGGACGGGTGGTTCGGCCACGGTCAGGTATCGGCGGCATCGCCTGGTTCGGCGCCGCCGCTGATGCCGGGACCATCGGACTCGCCGACAAACAGCAGCATCAGGGAATCCCACAGGCGGCCCAGGAATCCCGCCAATTCGACATCTTCTGCGGCAACCAGGGGTGCGCTCAGCAGGGTTACGCCATCGAGGCTGACCTGCAGTTGGCCGAGCTGGCTCCCGGCCGTCACCGGTGCCACGATCGTTTCCCGGATTTCCATCGAGGCCTGCACATCGTCGTGACGGCCGCGGGGGATGGTCAGGTAGATGGGCTCTTCGACGGCCAGGGCCAGTTGCTCCTGCTTGCCCTTCCACACCCGGCTGTGGATCAGCTCCTCACCAGCCTGGTAGAGTTCATGGGTCTCGAAGAAACGAAAGCCATAGTTGAGCAGCTCCCGGGTCGCGGCCTCGCGGGCACGCACACTCCCGGCATCCATGATCACCGACACCAGCCGCATGTCATCCCGTTCGGCCGAGGCCACCAGGCAATATCCCGCAGCCTTGGTGTAGCCGGTTTTCAGGCCGTCCACACCCAGGTTTTCCGCCAGCAGGCCGTTGCGGTTGTATTGCCGGATATTGTTGTAGGTGTACTCCCGCTCCTTGTAGAGCGCGTATTCCCTGGGAAAGCGGGCGATCAGTTCCCTCGCCAGAATGGCCTGATCGCGGGGCGTCGTGTAGTGGTCCGGGTCGGGCAGGCCGTGCGAGTTGGTATAGCGGGTCCCGGTCATGCCCAGTGCCCGGGCGTGGCTGTTCATCATGTCCACGAAGGCGGCCTCACTGCCGCCCAGGTGTTCGGCGATGGCCAGGGAGGCGTCATTGCCGGAGGAAATGACCACGCCGCGGTGCAGGTCCTCCAATCGGACCCGGGTCCCCGCCTCCACCCACATCAGCGAGGAATCGACGAACAGCGGATTCTGGGCCCAGGCGAGAGGACTGATCAGCACCTCATCGGAGTTGCTTACCCGCCCCTCGGCCAGTTCGTGGGCGAGCAGGTAACTGGTCATCAACTTGGTGAGACTGGCCGGCTCCAGGGCCTGGTCGGCGTTGTTTTCCGAGATGACATAACCACTGTGCGCGTCCACCAGCAGGTGCGCGCCGGCGGCAACCGACGGTGGCGCCGGGATGGGCGCCGCCAGGCAGGCGGCTGAGAACAGGAATGAAAGAAAAGCTGCGAGAGGGAATTTCATGGGTGAGTCAGCCGGGCCACGGAAGCTCGGCATGGTAACGCAACTGTCCCGCAGTTTTCACCAACCTCCGGCTGCGGACCTCGGCGAATTTATTCCGGCACCAGGTAGGCATCGGCAAAGCCCAGCGAAAATATTTTTTCGCGCAGTGCCAGCAACGCTCGCCGGCCATTGACCGGGCCCAGTTTGACCTCGAATAACCGGCGCCCGCCGGCCTCATCCGGGGCGACCCTGACCGGCACGCTGAAACTGGCTCGCAGTCGCTTCTGCAGTGCCCGGGCCGCATCCTCGCCGGCAAACGACGCCACCTGCAGAAAGCGGTAATCCTTTTGCCAGCCGCCGAACTGCGCAACGTCCCGCAGATCATCGCTGCCCTGCACCGACAGGGCGACCACCTCAACCGGCGCCAGGCCCTGCTCCACAAAACCCAGTTTCAGGGCGGCCCCATAGGACAGGTCAATCAGACGTTCGGAATGAAACGGCCCCCGGTCGTTGACTTTCACGATGATGCTGCGCCGGTTGTCGAGGTTGGTTACCCGCACATAGGTGGGCAGTGGCAGCGAGCGGTGCGCCGCCGTCGCCCCGTACGCATCGAAGCGCTCTCCGGTGGCGGTGGGCCGGCCGTGAAACTTTTTGCCGTACCAGGAAGCGATGCCCCGCTGCCGATAACCGGCGGCAGTTTTCAACACCTGGTAATCCACCCCGGCGTGGCGATAGGGGCTGGAGTTGCCGGCGTCCAGAATCAGCTCGGGTTGCGGCGTCGCCTCCGCCACCTGGTGCGGGGTCAGGGGTTCCGGAGGCGCTGCGTCGCGCTCGTGGGGGGCGGCGCCGGGCCCGGCAGCGACCGGTTCCGGTGCGGGCTCGACGTCACCCGGTTGCCCGGGGCGTGGTCCGGTTCCGACACAGGCCGCCGCCAGCAGCGCCGCCGGCAACAGCGCAAGGAAAGTACGGGATGCAGACACGGAACTAGTTCAGAGCCGCCTCGATGTCCTGGCTCAGATGATAGACGCTCATGGCATACATGGCACTGTGGTTGTAACGGGTAATGACGTAGAAATTGTGCAGGCCCAGCCAGTGCTCCATGCCCGACGCCCCCTCGAACTCCATCGCCGTGGCCAGCGCCGCGGCGGGCAGCTCGCGGGTGGGGATGATTTTGGCGGCAATGAAATCGGCCACGGTCAATTCCGGTTTCAGACCGGCATTGGTCAAATCCTTGCGGTAGCCGGTCTCCACCCGGGCGGGGCTGGCCACTGCCTCTCCGCTGCGCCAGCCGTGATGCCGGAAATAATTGGCGACGCTGCCTATGGCGTCCACCGGATTCTCCCAGATGTCCGCCACCCCATCACCATCGAAATCGATGGCGAAGTTGCGATACGAACTGGGGATGAACTGGCCATAGCCCATGGCCCCGGCATAGGAGCCCTTGAGTTCCGTGGTGGGCAGCCCCTGCTGGCGGCTCAGGATCAGGAAGTGCTTGAGTTCCCCGCTGAAAAAACTGGAACGCGGCGGGTAGTCGAATGCCAGCGTGGCCAGCGCGTCGATCACCCGATAGCTGCCCATGTTGCGACCGTAACGCGTCTCCACTCCGATGACGGCGACGATCATTGCGGCGGGTACGCCGTACTCCCGTTCCGCCCGTCGCAGACTGTCGGCATAGCGGTTGTGGAAGGCGACCCCCTGCCGGGCGCGGCTGGCGGTTACGAAGATATCCCGGTACTCGTGCCAGGGTCTGGTCTTCTCCGCCGGCCGGCTGATGGCTTCGATAATGGACTCCTGGCGCTGTGCCTGGCCCAGCAGCAGCTCCAGTTCGCCGCGGGAAAAGCCATCTGTTTCGACCAGCTCGTCGATCATCTGAATCGCGGCGGGATGGGAGACATAGCCGGCGGCCGCCGCCATGCCGGCAAACAGCGTCGCCGACACCATCGCCACCAGCCCCGTCAGTACCCTGCATCCCCTGCCCGTCGGCGCGGTGCCCTTCACAGTGGGTTGCTCCATACACTCTTCACGTCCATTTCAATTCCTTTGTTCACTTCTGCATCAACCGCTCTTCCGCATTGATCGCCATCAGGATACCGAAGCCTGCCATCAGGGTAACCAGGGAGGTGCCGCCGACGCTGACCAGGGGCAGCGGAACGCCGACCACCGGTAGCAGACCCGACACCATGCCCATGTTAACAAATATATACAGCGCGAAAAGCAGGGTCAGGCTGCCGGCCACCAGGCGGGAAAAGCCGTCCTGGGCAAACCAGCTGATCCAGCAGCCACGCAGGAGGATCAGCAGGTACAGCAGCAGCAAAACCAGGATGCCGCGCAAACCGAACTCCTCGGCCAGCACCGCGACGACGAAGTCGGTACTGGTCTCGGGCAGAAAATCCAGGTGCGATTGCGTACCCCGGGTCCAGCCCTTGCCGGTCCAGCCACCGGAACCCACCGCCGTCTTGGATTGAATGATGTTCCAGCCCACTCCGAGCCTGTCCCGTTCCGGGTTGAAGGTGGTGAGGACGCGTTGGCGCTGGTAATCGTACAACAGGTAGTTCCAGATCGGCCAGGCCGAAAGCAGCGTGAACAGCGCGGCGCCGCCGATATAGGACCAGCTGATGCCGGCCATGAACAGCACGCTCAACCCGGCACAGACGATCAGCAGGGCGGTTCCCAGGTCGGGTTGTATCAGCACCAGGCCGGAGGGCACGCCGATCAGCAGCGCGCTGACCACCAACTGGCGAAAGTTGGGCGGCGCGGCCCTGGGCGCCAGGTACCAGGCCAGGATCAGGGGTAGCAACAGCTTCATGAACTCCGAGGGCTGGAAGCGAAAGCCGAACAGGTCCAGCCAGCGTCGGGAGCCCTCGCCGACGCCCGCAAAGGCCACCCCCAGCAACAGTACCAGACCGGTCAGATAGGCCCAGGGAGTCCAGCGCCGATAGCGGTGCATGCCCACCTGGGCGATCCCGAACATGAGCAGGTAGGCGACCACGAAATAGGCGAGCTGGCGCAGCACCGGGCCCGACTGTTCAGAGTTGGCGCTGTACAGCACCATCAGGCCCAGTCCGGTGACCAGCAGCAACGGCACCAGCAGCAGCAGGTCGACGTGAAAACGCTCGGTCCAGCCCACCCTGGGCTCCAGCCCCAGCTCCTTGTCGGGCAGTTGCCGGGCGGCGCCGTTCATCCGCTCACCCGGTCCGGCAACAGGTACCTGTCCATGACCTGGCGCGCGACGGGCGCCGCCACCGAACTGCCCCCGCCACCGTTTTCCACGATCACGGACACGGCGATGCGCGGCTTGTCGAAGGGAGCAAAGGCAATGAACCAACCGTGGTCCCGATGCCTCTCGGAGATGGCCTCCGCGTCGTAGCGCTGGTCCTGGGCTATCCCCACAACCTGGGCCGTTCCGCTCTTGCCGGCCATCACGTACCCTGCCTCGAGGCCACTGCGGTAGGCGGTACCCTGCGGACTGTGTAAAACCGCCTTCATGGCCTCGTGAATGAGGTCCCAGTCGGCGGGCTTCACCGCGATCCGTTGCGGCGTCGGCGGGGCAATGGCCTCGCCGTTGACCTTGTGCAACAGCCGCGGCGGATAGCGCAATCCGCGGGTGGCGATGGTGGCGGTGACCACTGCCAGTTGCAGCGGCGTCGCCAGCATCTGCCCCTGGCCAATGCCCACGTTGAGGGTCTCGCCCGGAAACCACGGCTGCCCCCGGGTAGTCTCTTTCCATTGCCGCGAAGGCATGACGCCGCCGAGTTCGTAGGTGGTATCGATGCCGGTGAGTTCGCCGAAACCAAAGGGCCGGGAGAAGTCGTGGATTCGGTCTATGCCCAGCTTGTGTGCCAGATCGTAGAAATACACGTCACAGGACTCGGCAATGGCCTGAAACAGATCGACCTGCGCACCGTGACCGCCACCGCGAACGCGCAGGGTCCAATCCCGGTAGCGCCGTTTCTGGCCCGGTAACACATACCATCCGGGGTCATTGATGGTGCTGGTGGGGGTGATGGTGCCGTGGTGCAGGCCGGCCAGGGCGAACACCGGCTTGACCGTGGAACCGGGGGGGTACTGCCCCTGCACCGCCCGGTTGTACAGCGGCAGCTCCGGTGATTCGCGCAGTGCCTGGTACACTGTGTTGCTGACGCCGTTGACGAACAGGTTGGTGTCAAAGCCGGGAGTGCTGACCAGCGCCAGTACGCCACCACTGAAAGGGTCCAGCGCCACCACCGCGCCCCGGCGGTCCCCCAGGGCCTCGTAGGCAACCTGCTGCAGCCGGCTGTCGAGATGCAGCGTCAGCTCCGCACCGGGTTGTGGCGGGTTGCGGTCCAGCTCCCGCAGGACTTCTCCGCGGGCACTGGACTCCACGCTGCGGGAACCCGCGGTGCCACGCAACAGTTCCTCGTATTGTCTTTCCAGTCCGATCTTGCCGATGTGATAGATGCCGCGATAGTTCGATTCGTCAATCCGGGCCTCATCCTGTTCACTGATGCGGCTGACGTAGCCCAGCGCGTGGGAGAACATCTGCGCCCGCGGGTAGTGGCGGACCAGTTGTGCTTCCACGAAAACTCCCGGCCAACGGTAGCGATTGACCGCCAGTAGCGCCCGCTCCACTTCACTGAGGCGGAAGCGCAGTGGCACGGTGTCGCTGGGGCGCTGCCGGGAGGCGCGCAGTTCGTATTTTTCGACATCGCGGTCGGTGATCGGCAGCAGTTCCCGCAATTCCTCCAGGGTCTGGCCGAAGTTCGGCACCTTCCCCGGCACCAGGGACAGGACGAACCCCGGTTGATTTTCTGCCAGCAGCCGGTTGCCGCGGTCGAAAATCAGGCCGCGGTTGGGGGGCAGGGCCTGCAGTTGGATGCGGTTGCGGTCCGACTCGGTGCGGTACAGTTCGTACTCGATGACCTGCAGGTAAAAATAGCGCAGCACCAGCACCAGCAGCAGCACCAGGATGAGCAGCACGCTCAGGCGCAGGCGTTGCTGGAAGGTGCCCTGTTGCAGCAGGTGATCTTGCAGGTGAAGGGTGTCGTTCATTACTGCCGATGATAGGGGTGGTGGGTGTTGATTGTCCAAGCCCGGTACAACTGCTCCACCAGCATCACCCGGACCAGCGGGTGGGGCAGGGTCAGCGGCGACAGCGACCAGCGGCAGTCGGCCCGTTGCAGCAGCGCACTATCCAGACCATCGGGACCGCCAATCAGCAGGCTGTAGCTGGCCCCGCTCATCTGCCAGTCCGCGAGCCGGGCCGCCAGTTCCTCGGTGGACCAGGGCTCGCCGTGCAGGTCCAGCGCCAGCATCCGGTCGTGTTCGGGGACCGCCCGCAGAATCGCCCGCGCCTCCCTGGCCCGGCGCTGCTGCGCCGCCGGATCCTGGCTGCGCCGGGCCAGGGGTATCTCCCGCAACTCCAGTTGGAAGGCGGTCCGCAGGCGCTTGCGGTATTCGGCAAAGCCCTGTTCCACCCAGCCGGGCATGTTGCGGCCCACGGCGACGATGGAGATGCGCATCAACGCTCCCCGGGTGGGGTCGACCAGAGCCGCTCCAGCGCGTAGAAGTCCCGGGTGAGCGGCAACATCAGGTGGGTGACCACGTCGCCGAAATCCACCAGTATCCACTCGGCAGTGTTCTCGCCCTCGACCCCCAGCGGGCGCACGCCCCGCCGCTTGGCAGTGTCGGTAACGTGCTCGGCGAGGGCCTTGACGTGGCGCGTGGAGGTGCCGCCGGCAACGACCATGTAGTCGGTGATATCCGTGAGTTTCCGCACATCGAGACTGACCACATTGCTGGCTTTGACGGCTTCCAGTGCCGTGGTCACCAGGTCCCTCAATTCGGCGGGCTCCATGGACCGGCCGTCAGTTGCCGCCGGGGCTGGCCGCGGCGGCGGAGGCCGGCTCACAGGCGTACCAGCGTCGTTGCCGGATCTGGCTCCATACCGGCTCCGGCAGCAGATAGCGAACCGAACGCCCGCTGGCCAGGGCCGCGCGGATTTCGGTGGCGGAAATGGCCAGTGGGCGCAGGCGGACCCGCAGCACCAGACCCTGGGCCGACTGGCGCAGGGCGGCCCGATCGCTGGTCTCGTGCCGCGACAGCCAGTGCGCAACCGGGTCCGGCGCCGCCGCCCCGTGGCCCGCTCGTTCGACCACCACCAGGTGGGCGAAGTCCAGCAGTTCCCGCCAGCGACGCCACTGCGCCAGGCCGCGCAGCACATCGGTCCCCATGGCCAGCAGCAGGCTGCGGCCCGGGCCGAGCTCACCCCGCAGTTCGACCAGGCTGTCGATGGTGTAGGAGGGCCCGGGGCGGCGCAGTTCCCGGTCGTCGCACACCAGGCCGGGCTCTCCCGCTATGGCCAGGTGTACCAGTTCACTGCGTTGTTCCGGGCTCAACTCCGGAGCGGGTCGATGGGGTGGCCTGGCGCTGGGCAGCAGCCGCACCTCGGCCAGGCCGAGCTGCTCCCGCAGTTCCAGCGCACAGCGTAGGTGCCCGCAATGAACGGGATCGAAGCTGCCGCCCAGCAGCGCCACCGGGGCGCTCACTGGCGGATTTGCCCGTCGCCGAAGACCACGAATTTCTGGGAGGTCAGGCCTTCCAGGCCCACCGGCCCACGGGCGTGCAGCTTGTCGGTGGAAATCCCGATCTCCGCACCCAGGCCGTACTCGAAGCCATCGGCAAACCGGGTCGAGGCGTTGATCATCACCGAACTGGAATCCACTTCCCGCAAAAACCGCATGTTGGCCTGGTAGTCCTCACTGACGATGGCCTCCGTGTGCCGGGAACTGTAGCGCTGGATATGAGCAATCGCCCCGTCCACTCCGTCCACCACCCGCATTGCCAGAATCGGCCCCAGGTACTCCGCGTACCAGTCGCTCTCCTCGGCGATCCCGGCCTCGGCCACCAGCGCGCGGGTGCGCTCGCAACCGCGCATCTCCACGCCGTGCTGTACGAGTTGCGCGGCGATCGCTGGCAGCAGCTCGGCGGCCCGGCGCTCGTCGACCAGCAGCGTTTCCATGGTATTGCAGGTCCCGTAGCGCTGGGTCTTGGCGTTGACCGCGATGGCGACCGCCTTGTCGAAATCCGCCGCGGCATCCAGGTACACGTGGCAGACCCCGTCCAGGTGCTTGATCACCGGCACCCTGGCGTCCCGGCTGATGCGCTCGATCAGCCCCTTGCCCCCGCGGGGTACGATCACGTCCACGAATTCGGGCATGGTGATCAGTTCTCCCACCGTCCGGCGGTCGCTGGTTTCCAGCACCTGCACCGCAGCCCGCGGCAGCCCGGCCGCCTCCAGCCCGGTGTCGAGGCAGCGGGCAATGGCCAGGTTGGAGGCCAGCGCCTCGGAGCCGCCGCGCAGGATGGCGGCGTTGCCCGCCTTCAGGCAAAGGCTCGCGGCCTCCACGGTAACGTTGGGCCGGCTTTCATAGATGATGCCGATGACACCCAGCGGCACCCGCATCCTGCCCACCCGAATTCCACTGGGCCGCGCGCGGACGTCGCTGATGCAGCCCACCGGGTCGGCCAGGGCGGCGACCTCGGTCAGTCCTTCCAGCATCTGCTGCAACCGTGCCGGCGTCAGCTGCAGGCGTTCCAGCAGGGCCTCCTCCAGGCCCTGGTCACGCCCCTTGGCCAGGTCCGATTCGTTGGCCGCCAGCAATTGCCCGCTGGCGGCCTGCAGGGCGTCGCGGGTTGCCAGCAGCGCCCGATTGCGAACCGCGGTGGAGGATTTGGCGACTTCCGCCGACGCCTGCCGGGCCCGGGCGCCCACTTCGTGCATGTAGTTTTCAATATTCATCGCCGTCGCCGGAAACCTGCCCTTCGCTGGCAGACCTGAAATCGGCAGACAGTATATAGGAAGCCCGGCAAAATTCCCTGCCGAACGGCACCGAAAAAAATTTCCTGAATCGTATTGACAATCATTCTTATTAGTATTAGTGTACCGGTTCGGTTTGGCTACTGGCATCGTTTGACATGTATGTTTGCCTTTGCAAAGGGGTTACCGACACCCAGATCCGCGCCGCCGTGGAAGGGGGGGCCAGTTCCCTGCGCCAGTTGCGCGCCGGCCTCGGCGTGGCCAGTCAGTGCGGCCAGTGCCAGTGCCTGGCCGGCGAGATCATCAGCGAAGCCCTGGACGAAACCGGCAATGGCCCGCAGCTGTTCTACGCCGCAGGCTGATGCAATTGCTAATCACACTGATTAGCATTTAAATTAATCTTTATTTATCAATAAGTTAGCTTGACTTTCCCGGCCGGGTAGGGCATTCTGGCCGCTCCTGAAACAGAGGAGCACGGCCATGCAGGGCGACCCCAAGGTAATTGAACATCTCAATACGGTTCTGGGCAATGAACTGATTGCCATCAACCAGTATTTTCTACATGCCAAAATGTACGAAGACTGGGGCTTCAAGGAATTGGCGGAGCACGAACGGGCGGAATCCATCGACGAGATGAAGCACGCCGAACGTCTCACCGAACGCATCCTGTTTCTGGAGGGCCTGCCCAACCTGCAGGACCTGGGCAAACTGCTGGTCGGTGAAAACACCGAGGAGATGCTGCGCTGCGACCTGAAACTGGAGATGATGGCGCGCGCCGACCTGAATCAGGCCATTGCCTGGTGCGAGTCGGTCAGCGACTTTCAGTCCCGGGAGCTGTTCGAGGACATCCTCGAAGCGGAAGAGGAACACATTGACTGGCTGGAGACCCAGCTCGACCTGATCGGCAAGGTGGGCATCCAGAACTACCTGCAGAGCGCAATGAGCCAGTAGCCAGGAGCTTCAGCCGGCCTCCGCCTTCCGCTCCCGGGCGGCCGCCGCCGCGGCTTTGATCAGCGGCTGCAGTTCGCCGCTTTCATACATCTCTGCGATGATGTCGCAACCGCCGATCAGTTCGCCCTCCACCCACAATTGCGGAAAGGTCGGCCAGTTGGCATAGGCCGGCAAATTGGCGCGAATTCCGGGGTTGCTGAGCACGTCCACATAGGCAAAGCGCTCGCCGCAGGCCATCAGCGCCTGGGAGCTGCGGGCCGAAAACCCGCACTGGGGTTGATTGGGGGAGCCCTTCATATACAGGATGACCGGATTTCCTTCGATCTGCTCCCTGATGGTATCCATAATTTCCACGGAATGTTCCTCTCTACCTCGCGGTGCCCGTGACGACAGACTCCATTGTACACCCTTCCGTTGTCCAATGCTCATGCAGTGAAGGAGCGTTTGCGGGCTAGGTCTACAGTTTTGCCAGTTCGGCGCGCATCCCGGCAATGGCCGCGGCGTAATCGGCGGCGTTGAAAATGGCCGAGCCGGCGACGAAGGTGTCGGCGCCGGCGCTGGCACAGGCGGCGATGTTGTGCTCGGTGACGCCGCCGTCGATTTCCAGGCGGATATCGCAGCCGCTGGCGTCGATCAGGGCCCGTGCCTCGCGCAGCTTGTCGAAACTGGCGGGGATGAAGGCCTGGCCCCCAAAGCCGGGATTCACCGACATCAGCAACACCATATCCACCTTGTCCAGCACGTACTTCAAGGTCTCCAGGCTGGCGGCCGGGTTGAATACCAGGCCGGACTTGCAGCCGGCATCGCGAATCGCGCCCAGGCACCGGTCCACATGGGTGACGGCATCCGGATGAAAGGTGATGTAGCTGGCTCCGGCCTCGGCAAACTCCCGGATCAGCGCCTCCACCGGGCTCACCATCAGGTGCACGTCGAGCTCCGCGGCGATGCCGTAATCGCGCAGTGCCCGGCAGACCATGGGCCCCACGGTGAGGTTGGGCACATAGTGATTGTCCATCACGTCGACGTGCACCAGGTCGGCGCCGGCGGCCAGCACCGCCTCTACCTCCTCCCCCAGGCGGGCGAAATCGGCGGCCAGGATGGAAGCGGCTATCAGGTGGTCGCGCATGATCTGCCCTCCAGGAAACAGGCGCCCATTCTAGGGTATGCCCAGTCTGGCATCCAGCGCGCGCAGCCGCTCGGGAGTGCCGACGTCCTCCCACTCGCCCCGGTAGTGCTCGGCGCTGATCCGGTCGCGGGCCATGTGTCGTTGCAACAGCGGCAGCAGCGCCGCCCTGCCGGGATCCTCCGCGGCAAAGAAGTCCGGGTGGTAGACCGCGAGACCGCTGAAGGTGAGCGTGTCCGCGCGGTCCTGCCGGCGAACCTGTGCCCGGCCCTGGGCCGAGAGGTGGAAATCCCCCCGCCGGTGATGGGGCGGGTTGTCCACCAGCACCAGGTGCGCCAGTGTGCCCGCCGCCAGTTGATGGTTGCGCAGCCTGGCCAGATCGTAGTCACTCCAGGTATCGCCGTTGACCACGGCGAAGGGTTCCGGCCCCAGCAGCGGCAGCGCCTGCCGGATGCCTCCCGCGGTCTCCAGCGGCTGCTCTTCCCGGGAATAGAGGATCTCACAGCCCCAGCGCCGCCCGTCCCCCAGACTGGCCTCGATCCGTTCTCCCAGGTACCACAGGTTGACCCGCAGTTGCCGGAACCCGGCCGCCACCAGCTTCTCGACCTGGTGCTGGATCAGGGGTTTCCCTGCCACCCGCAACAGGGGTTTGGGCAGCTTGTCGCTGAGGGGGGACATGCGCCAGCCGCGGCCGGCGGCCAGAATCATTGCCTTCACCGGCGGACCTCCGTAGCTGGGCACGGCCTGGAAAAATACACTATTATCTCCCTGGAAGCGGTGGGGTGCGGGGCAATTTTACTGCGGAAAAGCCCGCCCCGGGCCGTTTGTTCATTTTTCACTGGCTGGAACCAACATTTATTCCACCGTGCCCATCCACAGCCGCCTGCCGCGGACGACCCCCGACCCGCACCCGTGCCGGCCGGGTCGGGTGCTGGGCCGGGGTCTGCTGCTCGTCATCGGCGCCTGTCTGGCCGGTGCCGCCGTGGCGGCCGAACCCGGGCGGTCCGTGCCCGAAGTGGACTGGGTGCCCTACGCCAGCCTGCCGCCGGAAATGCAAAACCGGCGCGCCAGGAGCTGTGGTGGCGGCTACGTGGACCCGCTGGCCGCCGTCGGCCGTTCCACCGACCCGGCCGGGCAACCCGTTCATGGCGATGGCGAGTTCTTTGAAATGGAGGGCAACCGGGCCCGCTGGCATGGCGGGGTGTCGCTGCGGCAGGGCTATCGGCAGCTTCGTGCGGACCGCGCCGAGTACGACCTGTCCAGCAGCATGGCTACGCTGGAGGGCAATGTGGAATTCCGGGAACCCGGTATCCACCTGCGCGGAGACAGTTCCGAGATCGACCTGATCAGCGGCGCAGCAAGGCTGGACAACGCCGCCATGGTGGAGCACGAGCGCCATATTCACGGCAGCGCCAGCCAGGTGCGGCGCCGCCCGGACCGGATGCTCGAGCTCGACCAGGCCGAATTCACCTACTGCCCCCCCACCGACCAGGCCTGGCGCCTGCGCAGCAGAGAGTTGCAACTCGACCTCGAACGGGGCATCGGCAAGGCCCGCGGCGTGCGTCTGGAGGTGGCGGACGCCCCGATTCTCTACCTGCCCCTGCTGCACTTTCCCATCGACGAGCGCCGCATGAGCGGCTTCCTGTGGCCACAGTTGGGCCGGGCCTCCAACGGAGGGCTGGATATCGCCACTCCCTACTACGTCAACCTGGCCCCGAACTACGACCTGACGGTCACCCCTCGCGCCATTGCCGACCGCGGCCTGATGGGACAGGCCCGGGCCCGCTACCTGGGCCCGCTGCTCGGCGCCTGGGAACTGGACTCCGCCTATCTGCAGCGGGACAGTGAATACCGGCGGGACGTTCCGGGTCGTTCCGGCACTCGCTGGCTGGCCAGTGTCCACCAGCAGGGGCTGGTGGCCCGGCGCTGGCGCACCCACCTGGAATATACCCGGGTCAGCGACCGCGACTATTTCAACGAAATCGGCAGCAGCGAAATGAACCTGTACCAGAGCACCCACCTGGTCCAGCGCGGGCTGCTGGATTACCTGGGGGATGACTGGCAGGCGCGCCTGCGCGTCGAACAGTTCCAGACCCTGGCTCGCGACATCGCCCTGGACCCCTACAAGAAACTGCCCAGTATCGGCCTGCAACGGGTCACTGCGGAGCGTGACGGCCGCCTCAACTTCCTCTACCTGGGCGAGTACAGCGATTTTGATCACGATTCGCGGATCACCGGCCAGCGGCTCTACCACGAGCTGGGCCTGAGCTACCCCAGGTCCTGGCTATCCGGTTTTTTCAGGGCCACCGCCAAGTATCGGCGGCTGGACCTGCGGCTCGACCGGGAGGTCTCGGTCGACGGGCGCAGCGACGACTCGCCTCACGTGGCGGCTCCGCTGCTGAGTCTGGATGGCGGACTGTTTTTCGAACGCGAACTGGAGCGGGGCGGCGGCCGGCTGATCCAGACGCTGGAGCCGCGCCTGTACTATTTGTGGGCGGACTATGAACGACAGGATGGCCTGCCCGATTTCGACACCAGCCAATTGACTTTCAGCTACAGCCAGCTGTTTCGCGAGAACCGGTTTGCGGGCTACGGCCGCCTCAATGACGCCAATCAACTGGCGCTGGGGTTGGCCACCCGCATCCTCGACCCCGAAAGCGGGGAGCAGAAACTCCACGCCAGCATCGGCCAACTCCACTATTTCGAAGACCAGCGGGTGGCCCTGCAGGGCGGTCAGGGCCGGTCCACCGCGAGCCAGTCCGCCGTCGCCGCCGAACTGGCCTTCCAGCTCTGGAAAACGGTACAGTTCCGCTCCTCCTGGCTGTGGGACCACAAGGCCAGCCAACTGGACGAAGCCCATCAGCGCCTGTCCTGGTTGCGCGGCAGGAACCACATCCTCCACCTGGGCTATAATTGGCGCCGCTATCGGGGCACGGACCCGCGCTTTGGGGACATCAACCAGTTCGATGTATCCGCCATCGTGCCGCTGGGCGAAAACTGGCTGTTGTTTTTCCAGAGCCTGTACGACCTGGAAGAGAGCGATACCGTCAATGACCTGGTGGGCATTGAGTACGACAGTTGTTGCTGGCGCATGCGTCTGCTGTTCCAGCGCAACCTCAATCAGACCCTGGGTGCCGGGCAACCCGGGGGCCCGGCGCGGGTCGGCAGGGTCGAGACCCGCAACGCCATTCTGCTCGAGTTTCATCTGAAGGGGCTGGGCGGTGTCGGTACGCGGGTGAATGGAATCCTGGAAGAAGTTTTCAGAGGGTATGAAGCGAGCGATGAATAGACGAAGATCGAATGGGCCTGCGCTGGCCGCGCTGCTGGCCGGTCTGGCGCTGGCCCAGTGGGGGCTGGCGGAAACCCGCGTTCTCGACGCGGTGGTGGCCATCGTCGAGGACGACGTGGTCATGTCCAGCGAACTGTGGGCCCGCCTGAACATGGTGGAGGAAAACCTGCGCGCCCAGGGCCAGGAAGTACCGGAGCGCGAACTGCTGGTGCGGGAGACCCTGGACCGCCTGGTGCTGGAGAGCATTCAACTGCAGATGGGGCAGCGGGCCGGGGTGCGCATCAGCGATGAGCAACTGCACGCCGCCCTCACCAGGCTGGCGGCGCAGAACCGCATGACGCTGCAGCAGTTCATTGCCCAACTGGAGAGCGATGGCAGGTCCTACCGGGCCCTGCGCGAGGATGTGCGCCGCGAATTGATACTGCAAAGGGTACAGATGGGCAACGTCAATCAGCGCATTCAGATCAGCGAGGAAGAGGCGAGGAGTTTTCTCGAATCGGAGAGGGGCCAGGCCCTCACCGCGGAACAGTTCCACCTGTTGCACGCCGTGCTGCCGCTGGCCGCCGATGCCGGCCCCGCCGCCATCGAAGCGGCTCGCGCCCGCATCGGGCAACTCCACGAGCGCATTGCCGGTGGCGAGCCCTTCACCGGGGTGGTCGCCGACGCCGCCGAGGAGCTTGGCGGCGGCGACATGGGCTGGCGCACCCTGGACGATCTGCCCAGCCTGTTTGCCGAACTGGTCCCGAACCTGGCGGAGCGGCAAACCAGCGCCCCGCTACAGAGCCCCAGTGGCTTTCACCTGCTCTACCTGGTGGCAAAACGCGGTGGGCAGACCATCGTGACCCAGACTCGGGTGCGCCACATCCTGGTCAAGCCCTCGGCCATCCGCGACATCGAGGCATCGCGGCAGTTCATCGCCGGCTTGCGCCAGCAGATCATCGACGGCGCCGATTTTGGGGAACTGGCGCGCGCCCATTCGGAGGATATCGGTTCCGCCCAGGAGGGCGGCGAGCTGGGTTGGGCCAACCCCGGCCAGATGGTGCCCGCGTTCGAGGCCGCCATGGACGCCGCGGAACCCGGCCAGATCAGTCAGCCGGTACAGAGCGAGTTCGGCTGGCATATTCTGGAAGTCCTGGAGCGGCGCCAGCAGGATATGACCGAGCGCGTGGCCCTGAACCTTGCCAGCGAGGTGCTGCACCAGAGCAAGTACCAGGAAGAACTGCAGGCCTGGCTGCAGAAAATTCGCGACGAAGCCTTCGTCGACATCAAGTAGCGGCATGGCTCGCCCGCCTATTTCACCAGGGTTTGCAGCGAGGACGTCGAGACGCCGCTGTGGCAGGGTGCGCGGACCGGAAGACGCTGAA
>CAZUGZ010000041.1:0-19997 GCA_964620555.1 uncultured Alteromonadaceae bacterium | reverse complement strand
CGAGCATTTCAGGGATGCCAGGTCCGAGCCGGAATTCGGCTCCGAATAGCCCTGACACCACCAGATATCGTTGCGCAAGGTCGGTGGCAGCCAGCGTTCCTTTTGCTCCTCGTTACCAAAAGTATAGATTACCGGCCCGACCATATTCACGCCGTAGGGGGAGATAAACGGCGCACCCGCCAGCGCGTTTTCCTGCTCGAACAGGTACTGCTGCATTACGGTCCACCCCTGGCCACCGTACTCCCTGGGCCAGGTGCCGGCGTAGTAACCTGCAGCGTAAAGTATCTTTTCCCAGCGGACGAAATCAGACTTTTTCTTCAACAGATTATTGTCTACCTTGTACTTGATATCTGCGGGCAGGTTTTTGCGAATAAAGGTCCGCACCTCCTGCCGGAAGGTCTCCTCCTCTGCCGTCAGTTCGATCACGATCAGTACCTTCCAGCCAGCCACAGCAATTGTTGCTGGGTATCACCGTAACAGGCGTCGATGGCAATCATGCGATGCAGATAGTGACTGGCCACGTACTCATCGGTCAGGCCTACCCCACCGTGCAACTGCACACCGGTTTCACAGAGCCTGCGTCCAGCCGTCACGGCACGAGCCTTGGAGGCACGGGCCAGGCGCTCCCGTTCGTCAAGGTCCTCGATCCCTGCCGCACCCGCATTCATCCACCGCAGGGAATGGATTTCCTCCTTGGCAATCACCATGTCGGCCAGCATGTGCTGCAGCGCCTGGAAATTGGCGATTCGGGTACCGAACTGTTCCCGGGTATTGAGATACTCCGCGGTAAGTCGGGTCAACTCCTCCGCGATACCGTGCATTTCACCCAGCAGCGCAGCAAAACCAAACAGCATCGCGCGCTTGAGCGCGAGCTCCGCAGCGGCACCACTGCACACCAGGGAGTCCACGCCGACCTCGACCCCATCGAGTCGGATGTCCGCAGCCCGGCGGCTATCGATGGCGGGATACTCCGACAGTTCAATGCCCGCCGCAGTTTTTTCCACCAGAAACACCCCGGGTTCCTCGCCAATCATTGCACTTACCAGATAATAATCCGCGGCGCCGGCCTGCCACACCACCCGCTTAATACCCTGCAATCGGAAACCCTGGCCCGTCGAATCGGCGCTGGTTCGCACCTGGCTGAAATCCAGGTCGGCTTTGCTCTCACCATGGGCGAGCAGTAACACCAGTTCACCGGACATCAGCGCGGTCAGCCATCGTTCGCGTAGTTGTTCAGAGGCACCGTGCTCCAGCACCTTGCCCGCCAACATCGCTTCCAGCCAGGGCTCATCGATCAGGCCCCGCCCAAATGACCGGGTCAGCACCTGGGCATCCGCCACCCCGCCACCCATGCCGCCGACGGCTTCGGAAAACGGCAGCATCAGCCAGCCCATTTCGGCGAAAGTCGACCAGTGCCTACCAAAGGGATCCCCCTCCTCAGCACGCTTTCCGCGTTCTTCGAAGGAATAATGTTCGTCGATAAACTTGCACACCACGTCGTCAAGCAACGCACGGTCTTCGTCGGACATGGCACTCATTGCTATCGCCCGAGCCCCCCCAGATGCAGCAACGTGCGATGCTGATACCAGTACTCTGTGGCGTCACCCTGAATTGCGGCAATCAGCGGTTCCGGAACGCTGGCCGGGCGCGATAGCGGATGCGAACTCCTGGCCACCGGTTCGCAGACTAGAATTGGACACCGAGTAGGTAGGAACTCACTACGGCGAAAAATATCACCACAACCCAAGCTTCGAACAGGCCGCGCAATACCCTGGGGGCATCCAGTACTTCCATGAAATACATGATGACCAGGCGCACTTTGAAAAATGCCAGGGCGAATAATCCAACGGCCATATAAGCCAGGGCCTCCGGACTGTGGAAGGTTTGATTTTCACCCAACATCCAGGACAGACCCGTGAGCGAAGCAAGCAACAGCCAGATAATTGTGACCTTGTCGGTCAGTGCGGACTTCATGACTAACGTACCAGGTAGAGAAGCGGAAACAGGACAATCCATAGCAGGTCCACCATGTGCCAGTAGGCGCCACCGCTTTCATAGATGGAGATGTCTCCAGCGGCACACTGGTCCTTGCGGGCCTTCTGTACCAGGAACAGCAGCACCAGCATGCCAATAATCACATGCAGGAAGTGTACGCCGGTGAAAATGTAGTAGTACATGAAAAATTCGCCACTGGTCAGAGTGTGACCAGCACTGATCTTGGCGCCCCACTCGAAAAACTTGACCACCCCGAAACCCGCGCCACACAGAAACGCAAGAAAAAACAAACGCGCGGAGGCCCGAGTGCTTTTGCGGCGGGCAAAATGCAGGCCCATGGCCACAAACCAGGAACTGGTGAGCAGGAGAATCGTATTGATTGCGCCCAGATTTTGATTGAGCAGCACCTGGGAGGCCGTGAAGGTTTCAATATCCAGGTTACGGTAGTAAAGGTATACCAGGAAGAACAGGCTGAATATCATCATGTCGCCGAAAATGAAAATCCAGACGCCCACCTCGCCCGGAAGGTGCCTGCGCGCCTCCAACTCTCCAGTGGTATCCGATTCGGCGTTTACGGAATACATACTTGCTCCCCTGAATCAGCGCGAGGCACGAAACAGCATGGTAAAGGCGAAGCACAAGGTTTTCAGACCCATTAACCTGAGCGCTCCCCGCACCTCTGCCGGCTTGAGCACTGCGCGAACCGGCATGGCTCCCATGATGGTGCCTTCCAGCACCAGGTTGCTGCCGTCGCGGGACATCCCGCTGATTTCCATCAGGTCTGAATTATCGCTGGCATAAAGTTTCATGATTGTTCACCACAGGTATAATCAAACATATTACTGCGCAATAATTATATGTAGGCTTACTGATACTTGCAAACCTGGTTTTAGGAGTAACAACGATGTCGAACGTATTGGATGGAAAAGTAACTATCATTACCGGCTCGGGCCGCGGTGTTGGCCAGTGCCTTGCCGAGGAGGCCGCCCGTCAGGGTGCCCGGGTTGTCGTCAACGACGTCGGCCGGGACGAGGCCGGTAACGCCACTGCCGAGGTGGTGGCCGAAGGCATTCGTGCCTTTGGCGGCCAGGCCATGGTCTCGCAACACGATGTTGCCGACCGGGCCAGTGTTGAAGAGATGATCGGGAACACCCTGCGACAGTGGGGCCAGGTGGACGGCCTGGTCAACAATGCAGGCATTCTTCGAGACAGAATCTTTCACAAGATGTCAGAGGAAGAGTGGGACCAGTCATTGCTGGTGAACCTGAAGGGTTGCTTTAATACCTCGCGTGCGGTGGCGCAGCTGTTCAAGGAACAGGAAAGCGGCGCCATGGTGCACCTGACCTCCACATCCGGCCTGATTGGCAATCTTGGCCAGGCCAACTACAGTGCCGGCAAAATGGGGCTGGTGGGCCTGTCGAAATCGATCGCGCTGGATATGGGCCGCTTTAATGTGCGCTCCAATTGTGTCGCACCGTTCGCCAACACGCCCATGGTGATGGCCGGCATACCGAAAGAAACCGAAGAAGACCTGAAGCGATGGCGTGTTATCGAACGTTTGAAACCGGAAAACATCGCGCCGCTGGTTTGCGCCCTGCTCTCGGACGCAGCCAGCGATGTGACCGGGCAAATCTTCGGTGCCCGCGCCAACGAGGTGTATCTGTTCAGCCAGCCGCGTCCGATTCGCACAATGCATGTCGGAGATGAGGGTGGAATCAGTACGGAAGCCGTCCTGAACCGGGTACTGCCTGGCTTGAGGAACAGCATGTTCCCACTGGACCGCTCCATGGAGGTGTTCACCTGGGATCCGGTCTGACTCGCATATTTCACCAATCCTGTGCCGCGAACCATGGACCAGCCTACCACCGGGATAGAGGAGTAATCAGTATGGGAATGACACTGAGTTTTGACCAGGGCGCCGCCATCGTCGCTGGCGGCAGCGGCGGCCTCGGTGAAGCCATCTGTCGCCGTTTCGCCGAGGCCGGTACCCCGGTAGTCTTAACCTACCATGGTAACCAGGCCAGGGCGGAGGCCATCAAAGCCGATATCGAGGCTTGCGGTGGCCAGTGCGGGGCCTTCAGGGTTGATCTCTCCGACGAGCCTGCAGTGCAAGCTCTTTTCAAAACGACGAGTGAGCAACACCAGCGCATCGCCCACGTTGTCTACGCCGCCGGCCCCGGTTTCGACTTTGCCAAAATCGGTGACATCCCAACGGAACAGTGGCGGTACGTGATCAACGCGGATGTCAACGGTGCCTTCAACTTGATACAGGGTGCGGTGCAACACTTTCGCAAACAGGGTGGCGGCAACCTGGTTGGTGTAATTACCTCGGCGGTAGAGTGCGTACCCAAGGCCGACATCATGTCCGCCGCCCCGAAGGCGGCTGTCGAGATGCTGGTACGCGGTGTGGCCAAGGAATCGGGCAAGCACGGTATCCGTGCGAACTGCGTGGGGCCGGGGTGGATCTATGCCGGTCTGGGTAAAAAAGGGCTGGAGGAAAAGCTGTCACCGGAGTATGTGGAAAAGCTGCGCAAGACGACTATCCCTCTGCAAAAATTTGGCGAGGCCGATGACATCGCGTGGGCCACGCTGTTTCTGTGTTCGCAACAGGCCGGCTTTGTGACCGGCCAGACCCTGGCAGTGGATGGTGGTGCACAGATCTGATGACCTCACTGACCAGCCTGCTGAAGCTGTTTCAGGCTGGGGATTCGGTCTTCATTCCCGGGCGTGTCGGCGGAAAGCCTCGCAACAAGTTATTGCGGATTGCCGCCGGTAATTCCCCGTGGGTCACTACGCCATCGGCACCGGCGCAGAAGTGCCGTGGTATTGATCAGAGATTCCCTGACTGCAACTCAGTCGATAACGCCATCCATTTTCAAGAGGTTATGTTTCATGGTACGCAGCAGGCCGTCCAGAATCTTGTTCTGTTCCTTGGTGATGCCCTTCATGATCTGACTGTTGACCTCTTCGGCGACGATCTGGAGTTCACGTAACAATTCCTTTCCCTTTTTGGTCATGAAAACCTTTTTGGCGCGACGGTCCACCGGATCTGGCAAACGCTCCAGAATGCCATTGGCTTCAATGCGGTCAATCAGACCTCCCAGGCTGACCTTGCCAACATTCATCAGGCGAGCCAATTCTGTCTGGGCAATGCCATCCTGGCCGTAGCGGGCGATGTTTACCAGCACCCAGAACTGCGAGCGGGTGACCCCCATGGGGGCGACGACCTGATCCACCACCTTCTTGCGAATGCGTGATACATCATGCACCAGAAATCCGGTTGCAAATGAGGGTTGCTTTGAGGCCATGACGGTAATTCCCTGCTTTGCGCAATGCTCTTGCTCCAAGACAGCATGCTATCTGTTATCATACTTATAGTAAAGAAAAAATCCCTATTTTTTGCGTAGAGGGCATGCAGGGCTTGTACAGCACCAGGTGGTACACGGCTTTTGCCATTGCCATTTGCCAGGCAGACACATTCAACATTGGCAAAGGCATACTACTATTGCCACAAAGCGTACTATAATCCGGAGGGTCAATTGCCCAGTGACTATCCAGGGAAGCCACTGGACCCGGAGCAACAAATCGGTACATCGCCGAGAAATTGCTCCGCGGTGCCGTAGACAAGATGAGTCGCAGTGAAATACCGCTCCCACAGACATTCTCTTGGAATACCTGCCCATGCCCAGAGCCATACAACTTGCCAAACAAATCAAGCGTGCCTGTCAGAACCTTCGTGACAGCCAGATCAATGCCAGTCAGCACTATCTCCTCGGGTTGGTTGACACCGCTCTCAACGAGCTGATCCGGCAGGACGATCCTGCATTTTATCTAAAGCATATCGAATCGGGTTCAGTGCTCCTCGAACGCGCGCTCACAGTCCTGTCCGATTCAGGCCTGTCGCTGCCGGCGATACCTGCTCCCGCCTACGAGGTTTTTCATGATGGCTTTCGGCATGAGGTGCTGGATGCTGAAATCTCCCGCATCGAGCAGGGCCTGGTTGCGGCGCTTCAGTCTCTCGACAAGTGCACAGAAAGCGACTCCAGTAACCTGGCAGTGGCCATGTGCGGTTGGAGCGCAGACCTTTGGCTGCATCGTAGCCAACCCACGCCACCTGTGGACGCCCCGCCGGTAATTACTCGCGCCGGTCTCGAGACGTACCTCAGGGAAAAGTTCCCCGGCATCGAAAATCTCAGCATCACCAAATTTTCCGCCCTGGACGGCGGTTTCTCCAAGCAGACGATTCTGTTCGAAACGAGTGAGCCGATCGAGGGGCAACGAGCCCTGGTGGTGCGCGCCGAACAGCCCGTGAGCCTGCTCCCGGGTTGGGATGGCAGCGATATCACTCGCGAAGTGAACTCTATCCGGCTGGTACGCCGCGCCGGGCTGCCCGTGCCCGAGGTGTTATGGCTCGAGGACGATGCCGGACGCCTCGGCAATCGCTTCATCGTCTCGTGCATGGCCCCGGGACGGGGGCTGGGCTCGAGTCTGGGCGGCAGCGAAAAAATTGACGACGAAGCGATTGAGTCGGTGTTTGATCTGCTGTTGAAAACCCATAGCGTGGACATCAGGCGAGAGCGCGAACTGGCGGCCACTTCGCACCTTGCGAGGTGGTTGGATTTTGAAACGGTCGAACAGTGTACACAGTACATGGTTAACGACTACTTGGAGGAGATGCTGGAGAAAACAGACGTTCCCACGACGCCGATGATGGTCCGGGGCATGAAATGGCTCCGGGAAAACGTGCCCGGCTGCGAGGAAGCGCCGGTGCTGCTGCACCAGGACTTTGCTCTCAACAACATGTTGTTTGAGGGCAACCGTGTCAGCGCATTGCTCGACTGGGAAACCAGTCGTCTGGGTGACCCCGCGGACGATTTGCACTACACCCAGCAGAACCTTGCGGACTACCTGTCGATGCCCGAATTGCTGGCTCGCTACAACGCGGCGATGGGGCGAAACATCGACGGGTATCGCCTTGCCTACGCCAGGGTTATTCGCAGCGTGCTGAATGTGTTCACCTTTCAGCGTTCACTCGAAAGTCTCGACAGAGACCTGGATACGAACATCAACCTGTGCAAACTGGGCTTCGAATATGCCGGAATATTTTCCGGACCATTCAACGAACTCATCGACGCCGCGGAGGCGGAGCGCCGCAGCTGATGACCTTCAGTGCTGCCGGGGCGAAAGCCTGCCAACTCCTCACGGCGGATTTTTCTACGGTGCAGACTCCAGGCATTTTCTCCGGTTTGGAGATTTTCATTTTAGTATGCTGATGCTAATATCGCGGGATTGGGTAATGCCCTGATTTGCTTTACTGGGACCGGTCATATGAATACCGAAGAGAAGCTCAACACGTTGCTGGTCAATTTTCCCGTCCCGCCGGACGCGGCGATGCCGGAACCCCTGCAGACCATTGTCTTCTGGCTCACGGCAATACTGGCCACCGCGGTAGCCATCTACAGCCTGGTGATGGTGAAGAGGCATGGCTCCCTGATTCCCGCTCTACTGGTCATCGGGGCGGCAGTGGCCATAGTACTGGAGCCGATCGTCGGTTTTCTCGGTCACGTCATCCATCCCCCGGTCGGTTCCATGGAAATGTTTACCGCCGTAGACCGGGTCATTCCATGGCATATGGGGTTCGCCTACATCGCCGCTTTTGGCGCGATGTACCTGGTGATCTATTCGAAAATGACCACCGCTGCGGTGCCCCCCAACTTCGTATGGCTTGCCTGCGCGGTTTCCGTCGTCATTTATATCCTGCTGGAGATTTATCCCGTCAGTGCAGGACTCTGGGTTTACTACGACAACCAGCCCCTGTGGCTATGGCGAGGCATGGCCCCCCTGACCTGGTCGTTTCTGAACACCGCCAGCGAGATCATGGGCATTGCGCTGGTTTATCTGCTACTTCCCGTCCTCGTCGGCTGGCGCCAGATTCTGGTCATTTTCCTTGCTCCCATGGGTGCACTGATGGGACATCTGGGGAGTGGCTGGCCAATGTATTCGGTCATGAACTCCAGTGCAGCCCAATCGGGCCTGCTGTTGCAGGCCTCGGGCCTGCTGAGTGTGGCACTGGCACTGTTGACGGTATGGATCTGCGCCACCATCCTTTCCCGCCCCCCATTGCGAGGGTAATCAATGAGGGATAAGTCTCCCGGGGCTATTGTCGTCGGTGCCGGGCTGGCGGGTCTCAGCTGCGCCTATCGGCTGCAGCGGGCCGGTTGGGAGGTGACCATTCATGAAAAATCCCATTACCCGGGTGGCCGCGCCGCGAGTCTGCGCAAGGACGGCTACCTGATCGACACCGGAGCCACCGGAGTCGGAGATTGTTATACCGAATACATGGCACTGGTCGATGAACTCGGACTGTCCTCCGAGGTGGAATACGCCAGCCCCGTAACTGCCACACTGAGAGCCGGTCGCCTCTACGAAATCAACGCTGATCACCCCTATCTCAGCGGGCTGTTGTCGGGATTGTTTTCCCTGCCGAGCAAGCTGCTCATGCTGCGGCTGTTTGGCGACCTGAAGGCAATGGGCGACAAGATGAACTTCCAGGATGTCAGCCAGGGTCACGAATACGATGACGAAAGCGCTGAGAGTTATGCTCTCAGGCGCCTCAACCGGGAACTGCTGGATTACCTCGTGGACCCCCTGCTCCGGGCGCTCGTGGTCGCCCGGGCCGCTGCGGTATCCCGGCTGGAGTTGATGAACGGCATGAATGGGTTGTTCAGCACGCGGCTGCTGGGTACTCGCGGCGGCATGGAGCGTTTACCCCGCGCACTGGCCGACCACGTTGGCAATATGTGCTATCAGTCCGAGGTTACGGAGGTCCGTCAACTGCACGATGGCGTCGAGGTTCAGGGTAGAAAGGTCAGTTCGGGAGAGCCTTTCAGGCAAAGGACGGACGCCTGTGTGCTCGCCACCACCCTGCCGGAGGCAGTGCAGATCTATTCGCCATGCAGGTCGGAAGTCGCCCCCCTGGCGGACTCATTGCGCTACATTCCCGGCATATGCGTACACCTGGGCTACAGCGTGCCCACCAGGAGCAAGGCGGTAATGGTTCTCATCTCGACGCGAGAAAATGCCGACCTTACACTGATCTGGTTGGACCACAACAAGGTATCGGACCGCGCTCCCGATGGACACAGTTTACTTTACCTGTATTACGATGATTCCGTGGCCGGGCAGGCATCACAAAAGTCGGACGCGGCGCTGGTGAATGAATGTTCGGAGTTCGTGGAAACGGTGTTTCCGGAACTGGCGGGTAACCGGGATATGACTCATATCAGCCGCTGGCAACGAGCCGTCCCCCTGCCCGCCCCCGGTATCTACCGCAAAATGTATGAAGTTCGGCAGAACCTGATCGACAAGCGCTCCAGCAGGGTGCAACTGGCGGGAGATTACCTGTCCTGTGTCGGCCAGAACACCGCCATCGTCTACGGGGAGGAAGCCGCCCGCAATCTGATCGAAACCCAGTCCGACCCGGAGAAGGCATAAAGCCTGAAGTCCAACCGCATGGCCCATGGATACAACTACGATCCGTTCAACGTCATCCTTTCCCCCTTTAGCTGCGAGGCGTGACTATGCTCAGCGACTCTTCATCAACTGAACACGGGAACATACGCTGTCTGCTGGGCATGCTGGGTACCGACGTGCACAGCAAGGGGATCCGCTCCCTCGCACAAATGTTGAGGGACCGGGGTATCGAGGTCATCTACGTCGGTGAACACAATACTTGCGAAGGCATGACCCAGGCCATTATCGCGGAAGATGCGGACCTGGTCGGTGTCAGTTACAGTTCTTCCAATTATCTGGACTACACGAGGCAGTTGATCGAGACGATGCAGCGGCAGGGAGTCGGAGACGTGCCGGTCATGCTGGGCGGCCTGATCCACCCCGAGGACGAGGGTACGCTGAAAGACATGGGAGTTGCCGGAATTTTTGGACCGGGCTCCGAAATCGATGCCATCCTGGATTTTATTCGCCGGGTCGGCGTTCGCGGACCCTGAGTTCAGCCAGGGTGAAACCTGCGGAAGCAAAACTCGTGGAAGAAATCTGTGCCGGCAGTATTCGCGCCGCGTCGCGCCTGATTTCCCGAGCCGAGGCCAATGACAGCACGATTGCGCCCATCCTCAAGCAATTGTTCCTGCGGGGCAGCGAGACACCGGTGATCGGTATCACCGGCCCCCCCGGGGCCGGCAAGAGCACACTGGTGAACCGGCTGGTTCAACATTACCGGGAAAACGACCGTCGCGTGGCCGTTCTGGCAGTGGACCCTTCGAGTCCCTTCAGCGGCGGGGCCATTCTCGGAGACCGGGTGCGGATGAACCAACATGCGGCCGATCCGGGCGTTTTCATCCGCAGCATGGCCGCCCGTGGGCATTTGGGGGGGCTGGCAAAGGCCAGTGGTGATGCCCTGTTCATTTTGCAGGCAATGGATTTCGACGCGATCATTCTGGAGACGGTCGGTATAGGCCAGGGCGAGGTCGAAATCGTGCGCTATGCGTCGAGCATAATCGTTTTACAGATTCCCGGAGCAGGGGATGGTATGCAGATCATGAAGGCAGGAGTGCTGGAAACCGGCGACATCTACGCAGTCAACAAATCCGACCTCCCCGGCTCGGAGAAGCTGGTATCCCACCTGAATGAGATGCTGCATTTGTCGGCCACCGACAACTCGTGGCAAGCTCCGGTGCTCGCCATCCAGGCAAATTCGGGCAGTGGCACGGTCCAACTGGTGCGACACCTGGACCTGCATCGGGAGTTTACACTCGCCGAAGAAAACAGGTACAACCGACGCGCGCTGGAACGGGCCCGACATCGGGTAGCTGATATCTGCCGCCAACTGATCTACGAAACGGTCTTTTCACGCGACAGCCTTTCCGACGGGGATTTGGAAGCCGTCATCAAGAGACAGCAGGATCCATACACGCTGGCGGAAAAGCTGGTGGGGTCACATCCGTAGTGCGGGCAGAGTTTTACTTGAGCAGCGACCAAAGTATAGATACCATGGTTACTAAGTGAATAAAGTGTTCCTATCTTTGCGACAGAGGACGAGGTGATTCCCATGACGATGCAGCACAACCCCAAAGACGGATTCATTGCGTACCCGGATGACAGTTCAGGTGAGCATGGCAAGAAGGCGCCCTACATGGACCACGGCACTGTTTCGCCGGACAAATCCCGTTATTTTTCCCTGCAGGAGCACGAACTGGAGTGGGAAAAACTCTGGCAGAAAGTGTGGGTGTTCGCGGGGCTGGCCCAGGATCTGGAGAAGGTTGGCGACTATCTGAAGTACGACCTCGGCCGGGAATCCTTTGTCGTGGTGCGCACCGCCCCGGACGAGATCAAGGCCTTCTACAACGTCTGTCCCCACCGCGGCAATCGCCTGGTCTCCAACGATTTCGGCAGCATCGGTGAAAACGGCTGCTTCCGGTGCGGTTTCCACGGCTGGCAATTCCATCTGGATGGCTCTCTGAAGGAAATCCGCGATGAGATCATTTTCCGTGAGGAAGTGGTTGCCCATCGTCCCGATCTGGTCGAAGTTCGCTGTGAGGTATGGAACAGCCTGGTGTTTATCAACATGGATGATGACGCCATGCCCCTGCTGGAGTACCTGGATGTCATTCCAGAGCACCTGCAGCCTTTTCCCTTTGAAAAGCTGCGTGTCCTGCGCGATCTCGAGATCTGCTGGGATGCCAACTGGAAGACCGCCGTGGACGCATTCGTTGAGTTCTACCACGCAGACGATGTACACCCGGAGCTCATACCTTTCAGCGACACCCTGGAGACCCAGTACGATCTCTACAGGAACGGCATGAGCCGCATGATTATCCGCAACGGCTACGCCACCTGCAGGGTAGAGGACCAGGATCAGGTCGACGAAGGGCTGCGGGGCCTGGTGGCGATTTATGGCGGTAACCCGGACGACTACCCGGACGTCAAGGGTCACGAATGGCGGGCCAGGGCCCTGTGCGATACCAAGCGCAAATGGGGCAGGAAGCATGGCTACGATTTCTTTGAAAACCTCACTGACGACCAGATCACCGATGACTGGAACTACCACATATTCCCTACCATCACGATCAATGTATTTTCCGATAGCATGCTCTTGCAGAACTTCCGGCCCCATGCGACCGACCCCGAGAAATGCTATTACCAGGCGATTACGCTCAATCTGCCCCTCAAGGATCCGGATACCCCGGTATTCGATGTCAACTCCTTCGGCCCGGAAGCTTTCGGGCCCAAGGGCTGGGATGGTTCGGTGCGCCCCAAGCGGTTCCGTCCCACCAGGCGGGAGGACTACGGTCACGTCCTGGCGCAGGATGCGGAGCGTGTCCCTACTGTCCAGAAAGGTCTTCGCTCAAAGGCCTTCGCAGGCTCATTGCTTTCGGAATCCGAATGTCGAATTCGCCACTACCTCGCTGAGATAGACAAATATCTGGGCCGATAAACCGACTGGGCAGTGCTCCATGAGGTCTGAGCGGAATTACGATTTCGTGGTGATCGGCGAATGACGAAGAGATGCCAGGAACAACGGGCGACTTCTTTATATATGACTTTAAAATAAGCATATAATATACTAAAATTAAAAAGGTAATTGACAATGTCCTCTACGGTCGAGAGACCCCTTCCAAAACCGCTGCACTCCGACTCATCCCTAGTCAAACTATGGATGGGCATCGGGCTGTTCTGGTTTCTGTTGTCCGTGTACGTCTTTGGGTCCTGGATGCTGGGCCCCGATTTCAAACAGAACACAATCGGCCGGGATATGGCTTCGGATGGTTACGTGATCTGGGTGCGATGCGTAGAGCTTGGCTCGGTAGTCCTGGCACTGGCGCAGATATGGTATTTCATACTTCGCCCCAAACTCCGAACCGGCCGGATGTCATTTGATGGTCTGTTCTTCATTGCCTGCTGGTCACTGTATCTTCAGGAGCCATGGCTCAACTACAACAGCCCACAGTTCCTGTACACGACAGTTTCCTACAATATGGGCTCCTGGGTTAACTATGTCCCCGGCTGGAACAGTCCCAATGGCGAGTTGATCACCGTGGGCAGCATCATCTGGTTCACCGCCTACCTCAACCTGGTCGGTCTTTGGGCTTACGCAGGCGGCTCATTCATGCGGTGGCTCAAGGGAAAAAGACCGGAGCTGTCCAACATCGGGCTGCTTTGCGCCACCTTCATCGTTTTTATCCCGTTCGACCTGGTGCTGGAACAAATCATTCTCCGCGGGCAGTTGTTCAACTATGCGAGTACAGTGCCCGAACTGACACTCTGGGCGGGAGAGATTCACCAGTTCCCGGTTTATGAAATCGTGAGCTGGTGTGCCTGCCTGACGGCCTGGTCAGCCGTGTACTACTTCCGCAACGACAAGGGAGAAACCTTTGCGGAGCGGGGCCTCGGCAACCTCAGGTTTCCCACTGCAGGAATAAAGACCTTTGCGCGACTCCTGATCATCATGGGATTCTGTCACACCATGTTCCTTGTCCTGTACAACGTTCCCTACTTTTATTGGAGCACCAAAGGCGGCAGCTATCCCCCGTACGCAGAATACAAGGTTGGGGGCCTCTGCGGTCCAGGCACCAATTTCGACTGTCCGGGCCTCCAGGTTCCTGTGCCAAAGCGCGGCAGTGAAACCAACCGCACAATAGCACTTGACCAGTTACCCGCTCCCCTGCGCAAAGAGTAGGAAAACCCGGAAGTCTGCGCCGTGGAAAAATCCTTCGTGAGGATGTGGCACTACGGCCCAATGTTTCCGGCAGCTTACTGGGGAGCCCACCACAGGGAGGCAGATTCACATTCCATGACCTGCTGAAACTTGCCGGCCCACGGGTCCGTCAGGAACCAGTCCAGCATTTTTCCAAGCTGTTCCCCGTCCCTGAATTCCCCGCGCCAGATGAAGTTCAGGGGACGCGTCCTGGTATTGTCGTTATAGGTGGGCAGCAGCACCCGTGTCTTGTAACTTTCATCAAAGCCTTGGTGTCGGGCGGCTTGCATCCATTCCTGCTGAAACTGGAGTAGCTTCGGTATGTCGTACCCTTCATTCAGGGCGCAATCGAAATCATTGACCAAGGCCGCATTTGCAGAACAGCCAAAGCAGAGTAGCGCCATAGTGACCAAAATCCTCTTCATGTGCATTGCTCCGAATCCCGAAAAAATATGTCGATTCCCTAGTGTACCATGTCCCACGGTCCGCACCACGGCTACGCCCGTTGCGCAGTTGGAAATTTCGATTGCCAAATTAGTATGATCAAGCTAACATCCCGGACCGGAGTCGTCGTCAGGGTTGGCACGATGTCTGCAACCACCAGTACAGAGAGGAGAATGGAGTGAACACTAAACTGCAAAGGCTTTGCGCCTGGTCGGGCTTTGCCGCGATGATTGTCTTTTTCCTGGGGCTCATTGTCGCCACTTTTTTTCCACCAATTTCACCTGGCTTGACCGCCGAACAGGTCGCGGAATACTACCAGACCCACCAGCTTCAGATTTTGGTGGGGTCCCTGATCCTAATCATCTCCGCGGCATTCGCTGGCCCCTTCGCCGCGGCAATTTTCTGCCAGTTGAGCCGCATGGAAGGCCAACGACCGGTTTGTTCCATGGGCCAGTTTGCTTCGGGTATTGCCAATATTGCGTTCTTCATTCTTCCGGGTGTTCTTTTCGCCGCAATGGCGTACCGCCCCGACCGCAACGTCGATGCGCTGTACGCCATGCATGACATCGCCTGGATGGTCACCATGTTTCCCTGGACGGTCGGCGCCATGCAGGTGGTGTGCGTTGGCGCAGCAGTCCTGGTCCATGGCAGCGCGACCAGCGTCTACCCTCGCTGGGTAGGCTTTTTTTGCATGTGGATCGCTCTCGGAATGACAACGTCGTCGGTAATTATCTTTTTCAAGATCGGACCATTTGCCTGGGATGGTATCGTCGGGTTCTGGATTCCGGCGACGGTATTCGGGATCTGGTTTGGCGTGATGTGGTGGATGACACTCAAGGCCGTCAACGGGGAGGCGGCGGAAGAAGCATCGCCGGGCACCGTCGGAGCAAGTGCAACGGCGTAAATTTCCGGAGAGCCAGCTACACCATTGGCACTGACGCCAGGGCGCTGCGGTTCCTGAACTGGCTATTGCCGAAGAAAATTGTCGATGCCGTGCTCAGCGGCTGAACAGGTAGTGGTGAACAGCTTGCGGCAGGCCCAGGAGAAGCCTGTCCTGCTCTGTATTGGAATAACCGCATGATGAGCAAATCACCCTTCTACCTGGAAGTCGGCGACGAAAAGACCGTATTTCGCGCTGCCTGGGAAAGTCGGCACGCCCTGATGTTAAAAGGGCCGACCGGGGTCGGTAAAACCCGCTTCGTCGAACATATGGCGGATGAGCTTGAACTGCCCATGGCGACTGTGTCCTGCCACGAAGACCTGACCGCCGCGGACCTGCTGGGGCGCTACCTGTTGAAAGGCGGAGATACCGAATGGATGGACGGTCCCCTGACCCGGGCGGTGCGCCAGGGAGGTATCTGCTACCTGGATGAAGTGGTGGAAGCGAGAGCCGATACTACCGTAGTCATTCACGCGCTGACGGATCATCGCAGGGAGCTGTACGTTGAGCGTTTGGGGGAAGAACTGAAAGCACCGGACAATTTCATGCTGGTAATCTCCTACAACCCCGGCTACCAGAGTGTTCTCAAGGATCTGAAACCGTCCACCCGCCAGCGAATGGTATCCATTGAGTTGAACTTTCCACCGAGTTCCCTGGAAACGAGGATCGTACGGCAGGAAAGCGGTATCGACGAGGACACCGCAAAGGACCTGGTTCGTCTCGCCAATGCGATTCGTCAGCTGGATATTCCAGGGCTGCCGGAAGTGTCATCCACTCGTTCCCTGATTGCCGCGGCGGACCTCGTAGGTCGGGGTCTCCCTCCGCGCAGGGCAGTGGAAGCGGGCATGATCAGCCCCCTGTGCGATGACAAAGCTGTGGTGAACAGCCTGATGGAAGTCGTCTCCACCTATATCGACTGATGGCAACCCCTCTGGATGAACCGCACGCCAAGCAAAAGAGCGAAATGACAAAGAAACCAACCGTCCTGTCGATCCTCGATACCAGCCGGGAGCTCTTCAACGAACGCGGCGTTGAATCCGTTTCGGTAGCTCATATCGCCGGCACGCTCAACATAAGTACTGGAAACCTGACCTACCATTACGCCAAAAAGAAGGACATTGTCGATGCACACGTAGATGCACTGGAACAGGGAATACTGGGTATCCTGGAGAATTTCCCCTACGGCGGCACGGCTCCCGAGTACTTCAACTCGCAGCTCGAACTGTTCAAACTTACCTGGGAATACCGCTTTCTGTTCAATGGTACAGCCTATCTGATTCAGCGGGACCTGCTCGATCGGGAGCATTACCGAAGTCTGATAGACCACGTATATTTGCTGGTGCTGCAACACTGTGAACAACTCATCGCCAGCAAAACGATGAAGCCCATTCCCGCTCCCCACGACGCCACCACACTGGTCGACTGTATCTGGTGGCAGTGGCTGGGCTGGCTGGAGACCAATCAGTTGCTGCCCCAGGGCGAACGGAAGGGCCTGGACGAATTGCTGGAAAGTGGTCTCAGGCACATGTTATTCCTGATCCAGCCCTACATGAACGAGGAGTTTATCCAGAAGGTTCATGCGGAGTTCCACGATCCCGATGCGAGTTGACTTCTCGCGACCAGACCTTAGCGGTCTCGCGGGGGCTTACGCTTACTCAGTCGGTAGAACACCACAGCCTGCTTCAGGCCTTCCGCAACCGCAGGAAACAGAGGAGGATGACACCAGCTACACCATCGGCACGTGCATTCTCAAAGTCGCCGATCCCGATTCTGCGTTCCCATGCGAGCCACAAGCATCACGGTATTGATCAGAAGTTCCCTGGATGCATTGCATGACGTACCGCCAAATCAATTGGAGTTGACGATATGATCCCGCTGGAAAGTCTGGGTATGGCGCCGGTGCTCAGCTTCGGTGTAGACGCCGTAGTACCGGGGACGAAACAAACCGTCGCCACAGTAATAACCGCACTGCTATCTCTTTGGGCGGTTTTCCAGGTTCACCGCTTTTGCGCGCCGAGAAATATCCTGTGGCCCTGGATTGTTGTGGTCAGTGGTGCGGCGACTTTTTTGCTCGAACCGCTGTACGACCATCTCTACGGATTGTGGTTCCTGGCTGAAGGACAGTGGAATGCAGTGACCACCTTCGGCATTCACGTGCCCATCTGGCTGCCAATCATATACATCGCCTACTATGGGTGTACCACCATCTGGTACTGGAACAAATTCGACAGCGGCCTCACCATGCGCGACGTGTTTTTTTACTTCACGATTTCGGTGGCCCTGGCCGGCGCTGCCGAGGTGTTCTATATCAACCTGATGGGTCTATACAACTACCAGGATCAGCAACCGTTCCTGATCTGGAATTACCCAGTATTCGTGGCAGTAATCAACGGCGTGCCGCCGTTCCTGGGCGCCATTATCATTTACGGGCTGGTTCCCAAACTGAAGGGCTGGAAAGCATTACTGCTGTTCGGCGCGGTACCCACGGCTTTCGCGGCCAATACTTTTGGTGGCGCCACTATCTGGTATCTGGCACTGCGGCATGGCTCCGAAGAACCTTCCATGGTGCTGCTCCACGTAACTGCTGCGATAGCCGTTGCAGGGTCGTATGCCACCATTTACGCTGCGGCAAAAATGGTTGGTCTGGGCCGACGACAGGTCGCCCGGTAGACTGGGAGTCTGCCTGGGAAAAAAAGGGTTGGTTTCTGTAAAACTACTCCACCGTCACTGCCTTGGCGAGATTGCGTGGCTGGTCGATTTCACAGCCTCTCTCCCGTGCGATGTGGTAGGCGAAGAGCTGTTCGGCGATCACGGCTGGAATGGCGGCGATGAACTCCTCACATTTGGGGATATGAATTACATCGTCAGCCAGATTCTCGAGATCCCGTTCTCCTTCGGTGGCGATGGCGATCACCGGGGCCTTGCGAGCCTTGCACTCCTGTATATTGGCCAGTGTCTTGCGCTTGCCGGGGCTCTCGGTTGCCAGCACGATGACCGGCACCTGCTCAGTCAGTAAGGCAATGGGGCCATGTTTGAGTTCGGCTGCATGATAGCCCTCGGCGTGTATGTAGGAGATTTCCTTGAGCTTGAGGGCACCCTCCAGGGCTGCCGGGTAGAGGTAGCCCCGGCCCAGGAAAAAGGCGTTTCGCACCTGGGCATACCTGGCGGCGATGGTGGCGATGTGGTCTTCCTGGTCGAGCACCGCCTGGGCCAGCTCCGGTAGCCGAGACAGTTCCCTGATCATGCGCTGCCCGATATCGGCGGACAAGCGCCGGCAGCGCCCCAGCAGGATGGCCATCATTGCCAGCACCGCCACCTGGCTGGTAAACGCCTTGGTGGAGGCCACGCCGATTTCGGGGCCGGCGTGAAGGTAGACCCCCCTGCCCGCCTCCCGGGCGATAGTGGAACCGACCACGTTACAGATACCCAGGACGTGGGCGCCCTTGCGCTGGCATTCCCGCAGTGCCGCCAGGGTATCGGCAGTTTCTCCCGACTGACTGATGGCCAGCATGCAAGTCCCGCGCTGAATGATCGGGTTGCGGTCACGAAATTCCGCTGCCTGCATGATATCGGTGGGGATATCGGTAAACTCCTCAAACAGATGTTTGCCTACCATCCCCGCGTACAGCGAGGTGCCGCAGGCCGCCACCATGATGCGGTCGATATCCGCCAGATTGGCGGGGCCCATCTGCATGCCGCTCAGTTTGGTGGAACTGGCGCCGAAATCCAGGCGGCCGCGCAGGGTGTTCTGCAGGGAATCCGGTTGCTCGTGTATTTCCTTGCGCATGAAATGTTCGTAACCGCCCTTTTCAATTTCCTCGATATCCCAGTCGATTTCAATGGCATTTCTGGCAACCGGCAGGTTGCCCAGTGAACTGATGCTGATTCCGTCACCGGAACTGGTCAGCACATCGCCGTCATCCAGGTAGATGACCTGCTTGGTGTGACTGACCACCGCACTGACATCCGATGCGATCACGGTTTCGCCATCGCAAATGCCGACCACAATGGGGCTGCCGTGGCGCGCCGTGAGCAAGGTATTGGGGTGCAGGGCAGACATCACCAACAGTCCATAGGTCCCCTCCAGTTGACGCAGGGCCTTGCTCACCGCCTCTTCCAGGTCGCCCTCATAGCAGAGTTCGATCAGGTGGGCGATCACTTCGGTATCCGTTTCACTGCGAAATTCGATGCCCATGTCCAGCAAGTGCTGTTTGATTACCAGGTAGTTGTCGATGATGCCATTGTGAACGACGATGAAATTGCCATTGCTGCTGCTGTGGGGATGGGCGTTGTCCTGACTCGGCTCGCCATGGGTGGCCCAGCGGGTATGAGCGATGGCGGCGCTGGCGTGGGAAATCGTGGACTCGGCGTTCAGCCTGGCTTCCAGCGCAGAGACCTTTCCCTGGGTTTTCAGCAGCACCGGTTGCGGGTGCCGGGCGGACTGCATGGCGATACCGGCAGAATCATAGCCCCGGTATTCCAACCGCTTGAGACCGGACATCACGATCTGGCATGCATCCTTGGGTCCGACGTAGCCAACAATTCCACACACCTTGCCGCTTACCCCGGTACGGTCAGGTTTGCCGTCAGTTGACGGTGGCCGCCGCCTTCACCAATACCCGCCGGCGCGGATTGACGAGGGCGGACGCGCAGCGCCGCTCCCACATCTGCCAGATTGCCATTGCATGACGACAAGGTATTGATTCCACGGCTGAAAAGGCAGCCACAGCCTACCTTGCCCACCGCCCATGGGCAAGACTGCGGTACGTCGTCATGAGTCAGTGATGCATGGGAGGCTTGGGCAACAGGGTCACATCCTGTCCCAGCCACACATCCCGCAGGGTGTAGGTAAAATCACCCTCTATCGCCATGATACCGATCAGTATCAGCAGACAAAGGGGTGGCAGG
>CAZUGZ010000040.1:0-20846 GCA_964620555.1 uncultured Alteromonadaceae bacterium | reverse complement strand
CGCCATGGCAGTATTCGGCCAGTCGCTGCTGTCGTGAACTTTGAGTGGCGACAAGTGAACCAATGCAGTTATCATAAAAACCGGGTTACAGGTGACTACAGCCGGGAGAACACTGTGAAGACACGCGCCGCCATCGCCCATGCCGCAGAAAAGCCACTGGAAATTGCCGAAGTCGACCTGGAGGGCCCCCGGGCCACAGAGGTACTGGTGGAAATCATGGCCACCGGCATTTGCCACACCGATGCCTTTACTCTCTCCGGGGAGGACCCCGAAGGTGCCTTTCCCGCCATTCTGGGCCACGAGGGAGCCGGAATAGTGCGCGAAGTCGGCGCCCAGGTGCGCTCGCTGAAACCGGGTGACCACGTGATTCCCCTATACACACCGGAGTGCCGCGAATGCGAATTCTGCCTGCACCCGAAAACAAACCTGTGTCAGGCCATCCGCGAGACCCAGGGTCGGGGGGTGATGCCCGATGGCAGCAGCCGCTTCTCATTGGATGGCGAACCCATTCTCCACTACATGGGCTGTTCGACTTTTTCCAATTTCACCGTGTTGCCGGAAATTGCGCTGGCCAAGGTGCGCGCAGATGCCCCCTTCGACAAGATCTGCTACATCGGTTGCGGGGTCACCACCGGCATCGGCGCCGTGGTCTATCGCGCCAAGGTGGAACCCGGTGCCAATGTGGTGATTTTCGGCCTCGGCGGTATCGGCCTCAACGTGGCGCAGGGAGCGCGACTGGCCGCCGCCGATAAGATTATCGGTGTGGACCTGAATCCGGCGCGCGCGGAGCTGGGGCGCCGTTTCGGCATCACCGACTTCATCGATCCGGCGGCAGTCGACAATGTGGTGGAAGCAATACTGGAGCTCACCGGCGGCGGTGCCGACTACAGTTTCGAGTGTATCGGCAATGTCGACACCATGCGCCAGGCGCTGGAATGCTGCCACAAGGGCTGGGGCGAATCCTATATCATAGGAGTGGCCGGGGCCGGCCAGGAAATAGCCACCCGGCCCTTCCAGTTGGTCACCGGGCGCAGTTGGCACGGCGTGGCCTTCGGTGGTGCCCGCGGCCGCAGCGACGTGCCCACCATCGTCGACTGGTACATGGACGGCAAGATCGAGATCGATGAACTGATTACCCACACCCTGCGCCTGGAGCAGATCAACGACGCCTTCGACCTGATGCACGCCGGCAAGAGCATCCGTTCAGTGGTGGTTTACTGAAACCGGTCCCACCCCCTCTGCATCCCGCCGGCGCCCTGGTGCAATACGTGGGCCAGCCGTAGCCAAACAGAAGGCACTGACCGCGCGCCGTCGACACAGTTTGCAGGCGCCGTCGCTGCGCGCTATGTTATTCCCCCTTCCCCCATGGCAACGAGGAACCGCCGATGTCCCGCTGGCCCCGCGATGAGATTGAACAGGCTTTTGAAAAATACCAGGCGGCTGCCCTCAAGGGAGGGCAAACCGGCAATTGGCGTGATTGGGCGAATTGTTTCACCCGGGATGCCACCTATTTCGAGCACCACTACGGTAAATTCTGGGGCCGTGAAAAGATCTTCAACTGGATTACCGAGACCATGTCGGAGTTCCCCCCCAGCCAGATGACGGCCTTTCCCATCACCTGGTATTCCATCGATGTAAGCAGGGGCTGGGTGTTTTGCGAGGTGATGAACCGGATGTCGGAACTTGACGACGGCAACATCTACCAGGAACCCAACCTGACCATTTTACACTATGCCGGGGACGGCCTGTTCAGCTACGAAGAGGACGCCTACAACCCGGTGAATATGGGCAGGATGGTGCGCCGCTGGCTGGATGCCGGCGGCAGCAGGCTGAAACCCAAGGCCTGAGCTTTTCGGCCGTCAATTCGGCCCACCTGCAGGTCATTCCGGCCCCTTCACATCACTCCGGCCCGTTCCACTAACGAGGAGGTCCCATGCCCAATCTGAAGGCCGCATACGACCGGGCCCTGGAGCAACTCACCGCACCCGGTGCCCCCTTTGCCGTCTCCAGGCGCAGACTGAACGGCGTGGACTACACCCTGTTCGACTCCGCTCCGGCCAACATCACGGAAGTCTATGCCCAGGCGGCGGAACACGCCGGGCAGGAATTCCTGGTCTACGAGGGGGAGCGCTACAGCTTCGGGGATCTGCTGCAACAGGCCGCCGCCGTTGCCCGGCGGTTGGTCGATGAACTGGGCATAGAGAAGGGAGACCGGGTAGCCATTGCCATGCGCAACTACCCCGAGTGGATGAGCAGCTATATCGCCATCACCTCGATTGGCGCGGTGGCGGTACCCTTGAACAGTTGGGGGCAAACCCGGGAACTGATCTTCAGCATCGAGGATGCCGAGGCCAAATTGCTGTTTTGTGACCAGCAGCGCCATGCCCTGGTGGCAGATCAACTGTCCCGCCTGGGCATTGCCGCCGTGGTGGCGCGCGCGGAAACCGAGTTGTCGGCGGACAACTGCCTGGATTTCCGCGATTTGCTGGCCGGGCAAACCGGGACAGCCATGCCGCGGGTAGCGATCGCAGCCGAAGACCCGGTAATGATTCTGTACACCTCGGGCACCACCGGCACGCCCAAGGGGGCGCTGTCGACCCACCGGGCGCTGTGCCAGTCGCTTACCAATTTTGAAGTGGCAGCGGCGGCCTCGGCCATGATCAACCCGGAGGCGATCGGCCACATGCAGGCATCGGGTTTTGCTCCTACCCAGTTGCTGGCGGTGCCCCTGTTTCACGTCAGTGGCCTGCACGCTGTATTCCTCACCTGCTTCAAGGCTGGCCGCAAGGTGGTCATGATGCACCGTTGGGACGTGCGACAAGCGCTCCAACTGGTGGAGTCCGAGCGCGTCACCGTGGTCAGCGCGGCTCCCGCCATGCTGCTGCAATTGATGGAGTCCGAGGAATTTGCTCAATACGATACCAGCAGTATCTTCGGTATCGGCGCGGGCGGCGCCGCCACACCGCCCCGCGTGGCCCGGTTGATCGACCAGAACTTGCCCGAGGGCTACCCCGGCACCGGCTGGGGCATGACCGAAACCAATGCCGTCGGCACTTCATTCACCGGCAAGCCATTCAGGCACAAGCCTGGCAGTGCCGGTTTCCCCCATCCCACGGTGCAGATAGAAGTGCGCGGCGCCGACGGCAGGCCACTGCCCCAGGGACAACCCGGAGAACTCTGGATCAAGTCACCCACCCTGATTTCCGCCTACTGGAATCGCCCGGATGCCGATGCCGAAGATTTCCGGGAGGGCTGGTTCAACTCAGGTGACATCGGTTACTTCGATGAAGAGGGCTATTTGTTTCTCTCCGACCGGGCCAAGGACATGGTGATCCGGGCCGGCGAAAATATCTATCCGGCCGAGATTGAAAACGTCCTGCAAGACTGTCCGGAAATCCAGGAAGTGGCCGCTTTCGGCGTCCCCGACCCCGAGTTGGGCGAGCAGTTGGCCGTGGCGGTGGTGGCCAGGGCCGGGGCGGAGCTGAACGTCGCACAGGTCCGCGATTTTGCCGCCCGCAACCTGGCCCATTTCAAGGTACCCCACTACATCGTTTTGCGAACCCGGGCTCTGCCCCGCAATGCCTCCGGCAAGGTGTTGAAAAAAGACCTGAAAGCGGAGCTGGAGAACTCGGCGGCCCACCTGTCCGGGCAGGGTTCGTAGCGAGGACGCCAGGCGCTCGTCGCGCAGCGGGGGCGACTCATCCCACTCCGCCGAAGGCCCGCGGCATCTCCATGTTGAGGCGTTGCAGGCCACCATTGACGCCCAACACATCGCCGGTGACGTAACTGCTGGCCGACGAGGCCAGGTAGAGTGCGCCGAGGGCGACATCCTCCACTTCCCCCAGCCGGGCCATGGGAGTCAGGTCGACCATGGTCTGCTCGATTTCCGGGTTGAGCACACTGTTCAGGGCATCGGTTCGGGTAGAGCCCACGGCGATGGCATTGACCCGCACCCTGGGGGCGAATTCCTGGGCCAGTTCCCTGCTCAACAGGGACAGCGCGCCCTTGGCCGTACCATAGCTGGAAAAGCACGGCGTCGGATGTTCTCCCGCCACCGAAGAAATGTTGACGATGCTGCCGCCGCCGGAGGAGTCCACCATCAGTGGAACACAGAGGATGGACATTTCGTAGGCCGTACTGACGTTGAACCGCATGGCCTGATTGAACAACTCTACCGGGGTATCCAGTGCCGCTTGCGGCGCAAAACCACCGGCGTTGTTGACCAGGATATCGATGCGGCCCAGCTCCTCCATGGCGGTATCCGCCAGGCGCTGCAGCTGTTCACCGTGCAGCACGTCGGTAGCGACCCACACCGCCCTGCGGCCCAGGCTTTCGACAGCGGCCGCCACCTGCTCCAGATCCGATTCGGTACGCGCGCCCAGCGCCACATCCGCCCCGGCAGCCGCAAAGGTTTTGGCGATTGCCGCGCCAATGCCCCTGCCGGCGCCAGTGATCACCGCTACCTGCCCGTCCAGGCGAAATCGATCGAGGATACTCACGGGGTATACCTCCTGCAAAAGCCTGTACTGTAGCCGAGCGCCACCGCCACTTACAATCCACCCGCTGTCCTGAGAGCGAAGGGATGGTTATCTGTTGTAAACTGGGTTGCCGGATGTAGTGGAGCCAAGTGTGCGCGCCTATCTCTTCGTAGCAATTCTGTTGCTGACCATTCTCGGTTCCATCGGCAGCTACCAGTATCTGCGAATCTCCCGCCTGGCGAGCCAGGATTTTACCCCGCCGCCGGTGACGGTGGCGGCCGACCGCGCCCGGCTCGAATCCTGGACCCGCTACCTGGAGGCCATCGGCACCATCAAGGCGGCGCGGGGAGTAGAGTTGACCGCCGAGACCAGCGGGGAAATCACCCGCATCAATTTCCGCTCCGGCGACCGGGTCGAGCTGGGGCAGGAACTGGTGGTGCTCAACGATGAGGTCGAACAGGCCACCCGTCAGAGCCGGGTCGCCGGCCTGCACCTCGCCAGACTGTTGTACGACCGCGACCAGGCCCTGTTCGAACGGAAATCGCTTTCCGAAGCCAGTGTCGACCGCTCCCTCGCCGCCCTCGCCCAGGCCGAGGCCCAACTTGACGAAATAGACGCCCGACTCCGCAATAAACGCATCGTGGCGCCCTTCACCGGCACCATTGGCATTCGCCGGGTCGACGTGGGGGACTACCTTGCCCCGGGTACTCCCATCGCCACCCTGCAAGACCTGGGCGAACTGGAAATCGACTTCGCCCTGCCGGCCCAGCATCTGCACCAGGTCCAACCCGGACAGCGCATCGAACTGGCGGTAGCCGCCCTCCCGGAACAGGAATTCAGCGCCACCCTGCAAGCCCTGGATTCGCGGGTGGATCCCGATACCATGAACCTGATGGCACGGGCGCGCATCGAGGGAGGCGACGGCCTGCTGCCGGGGATGTTTGCCACGCTGAAAGTTGTCCTGGGGCAATCCGAGGACACCGTCACGGTACCGGAAACCGCGATCACCTACTCCCTGCAGGGCAGCACCATCTTCGTACTCACGGCGGCGGATGACCAACTGCTGCGCGCCCTGCCACGGGTGGTACAGACCGGCGAAGTGCGCGCCGGCCGGGCTGCAATCCTCGGCGGACTGGCAGCCGGGGAACGGGTGGTGACGGCGGGGCAAAACAAGTTATACCGTGGCGCCCGGGTGCGCATCGATTCAACGGTACGGATGTAAGCCTTGCATTTCACCGATCTGTTCATTCGTCGCCCGGTATTGGCCGTCGTGGTCAGCAGCCTGCTGCTGATACTCGGCTGGCAGGCGGCCAACCAGCTCAGCATCCGCCATTTCCCCGAACTGGAAAACAGCGTCATCTCGGTGGAAACCTATTTTCGCGGGGCCAGTGCCCGCACCGTCCAGGGCTTTGTCACGGAACCGCTGCAACGGCATCTCGCCACTGCTCGCGGGGTGGAGTACATCAGTTCCGGAAGCCGTCCGGGCCGCTCCCTGATCGAGGTGTACGTGCGGCTTGGAGAAGAGACCAACGCCGTTCTCAGCGAATTGATCGCCAAGGTAAACGAGGCGAAATTCGAGTTGCCGAGTGAGGTAGAGGATCCGGTCGTCAGCGTCCGCACCCGCGGTGAAGCGATGATGTATATCGCCTTTTTAAGCGAGCAGATGTCCCGGGCCCAGGTCACCGACTATCTGCTGCGCAGCGTGCAACCGGAGTTGTCCACCCTGGAAGGTGTTGGTGACGTCAACGTCCTGAGTTCCGACCGCTTCGCCATGCGGGTGTGGCTGGACCCGGCCCGCATGGCGGCCCTCGGGGTCACCGCCACCGATGTCGAGGACGCCATCCGCCGCGACAACCATACCTCGACGCCTGGCCAGACCAGGGGAAAGCTGGTGCAGACCAGTATCGACGCCGAGACCAACTTGCGCGACAGCGCCGATTTCGGCCGTCTGGTGATCCGCCAGGACGGCGAACGCCGGGTCCGGCTGGGGGATGTCGCCGAGGTGGAATTGGCCTCCGAAAACTATGAAACAACCTCCTTTTCCAGTGGCGTGGAAACCACATTCGTCTCCGTTAACGCAGCCCCCGGCGCCAATCCTCTGGAGGCCACTGACCAGGTTCACCAGCGCCTGCGGCAAATTGATCCGGAGTTTCCGGCAGACCTGAAATATCTGGTGGATTACGACGCCTCCATAACGATCAAGCTGGCCCTGTGGGAAGTGGTGAAAACCCTGCTGGAAGCCGCCGCCATCGTGGTGCTGGTGATCTACCTGTTCCTCGGCTCGCTGCGCGTGGTATTGATCCCGCTGGTGACCATCCCCCTGTCCCTGATCGGGGTGCTGTTTCTGATCTACAGCATGGGCTTTTCCCTGAATCTGCTGACCCTGCTGGCCATGGTGATCGCCATTGGCCTGGTAGTGGATGATGCCATCGTGGTAGTGGAGAACGTGCATCGCCACATCGAGGAGGGCAAGACCCCGCTGCAGGCCGCGCTGGTGGGAGCCCGGCAGGTGGCACTGCCAGTAGTGGCCATGACCCTGACCCTGGCCGCAGTGTATGCCCCCATCGGTTTTCTGGGCGGGCTCACCGGTGTACTGTTCAGCGAATTTGCCCTGACCCTGGCCGGCGCGGTGCTGGTATCGGGAATTGTGGCCCTGACCCTGAGCCCCATGCTGTGCTCGCAGGTACTGATGGACCAGGCCCGGCAGGGCCGGCTCAGCAACTGACTGGACCGACAATTCGGCAGCTTGCGCCAGCGCTACGCGCGGGGCCTGCAAACGACTCTGAGCCACCGTGGCGCCGTGTTCGCATTTGCAGCCGGCATTCTCATCAGCCTGCCGCCCCTGTTGAGCATGGCCCGCAGCGAACTTGCGCCGCGAGAGGATGTCGGTGCAATTTTCATGGTGTCGGAAGCGCCGGACTACAGCAATCTCGATTACCTCAACCGCTTTCAGGATCAGATGGTAGCCGCCTGGAAAGCTGTGCCGGAGACCACCGGCTCCTTTCAGGTCAACCAAACTGGCGAATCCTTTGGCGGCGTCCACCTGAAGCCCTGGGACCAGCGCGAGCGCAGTCAGCAGGAAGTGCAACTGGATTTGCAGCAGCGTCTCAACCGCATCAGCGGGTTGGAAATCTTCAGCTTTTCCACGCCCTTCCTGCCCTCCACCGACAGCGGTATGCCAGTCAGATTTGTGGTCGCGTCCACTGCCGACTACACCGCAATCGACGAGGTGTCGGAAGCAGTGCTGCAGGCGGCGCGTCAATCCGGCATGTTCATCACCGTCGGCAAGGACCTGCGCCTCAGCCGCCCGCAGATCAATGTCGCCATCGACCGCGTCCGGGCGGCACGGCTGGGCCTGTCCATGGAGGACATCGGCGATACCCTGCAGGTGATGCTGGGAGAGAGCGAAGTCAACCGCTTTGTCATCGAAGGACGCAGCTACAAGGTTATCCCCCAGGCCGGGCGGGGCTTCCGTCTCAGCAGAGAGTGGCTGGAACGTTACTACGTTCGCAGTTCTTCCGGCCAGCTCATCCCCCTCTCCACCGTGATCAGTCTCACCCAGAAAGTGGAACCCAACGTCCTGCGCCAGCATCAGCAACTCAACAGCGCCACCATTCAGGGCCTGATGATGCCACCCCATACCCTGGGCGATGGGCTGGAATTCCTGGAACGGCAATTGCAGCAACTGGCGCCGGCCGGCTATCGCGCCGGCTATAGCGGAGAATCGCTGCGCTATGTTGGGGAGCAGGACAGCTTCGCGTGGTTGTACGTCGCCTCGCTGTTGCTGATCTACCTGGTGCTGGCCGCCCAGTTCAACAGTTTCCGCGACCCACTGGTAGTGCTGGTGAGCGTGCCCCTGTCGATCTTCGGCGCGGTAGTTCCGCTGGCCATCGGTGCGGTCACCCTGAACATCTACACCCAGATCGGCCTGCTCACCCTGATCGGACTGATCAGCAAACACGGTATTCTCATAGTGGACTTCGCCAACCGCCAGGTACTGGCGGGACAGGACCCCGGGGCCGCGGTGCTGGAGGCCGCCAGCCAGCGCCTGCGGCCCATCCTGATGACTACCTTTGCCACCGTGCTGGGAGTCATGCCGCTGGTGTTGGCCTCCGGTGTCGGCGCCAACAGTCGCTTTGCCATCGGGTTGATGATTACCTGCGGCATGCTGGTGGGCACCCTGTTCACCCTGTTTGTGCTGCCAACCTTTTACCTGTCGCTGAAGTCCCGGCGTGGGGGCGCGGCGAAAGTTCCGGCGAGCCCGGCGAACTCCCCGCCAATCACTTCATCTCCGGTGGCTCCGTCCTGAGCGGCTGCTCCTCAGCGCCGCTCCCCCCACGCCCAGAATTTCTGTAACGCCCGCTGCGCTGCCGACGCGGAGGAGAGCCCCAGTTTTTCCTGCCAGGGCTTTTTGAGTACGTGGCGCACCTCGTACACCTTGCGCTCCGCCAAACTGCTTTGAATATAGCTGTCGCTGGTTTTCAATTCATCCACCAGACCCCTTTCCAGCGCCTGCTGGCCATACCAGACTTCGCCGGTGGCCACTTCACTGATCTTCGCCTGCTGGCGACGGGCGGCGACAAATTCCTTGAACAGATCATGGGTTTCCTCCAGTTCCTGGCGTACTTTGGCCCGGTCCTGCTCGGTATTTTCCCCAAACATGGTCAGGCTGCGCTTGTGTTCCCCGGCACTGTGTTGTTCGAAATCCACATTGGCCTTCTTCAGCAGGCGATGAAAATTCGGCAATTGCGCCAGGACACCGATGCTGCCAATGACGGCGAAAGGCGCCGCCAGAATGCGCTCGCCGACGCAGGCCATCATGTAACCGCCACTGGCCGCAAGTCGGTCCACCGCCACGGTCAGGGAAATGCCCGCGTCGCGCACGCGCTGCAATTGGCTGGCTGCGAATCCGTAGCCATGTACCGTGCCGCCGCCACTTTCCAGGCGCAGCAGCACCTCGTCATCGGCTTCGGCGACACTGATCACGGTGCTGATTTCTTCGCGCAGGTCGTCGCTGGCGGTGGCTTTCAGATCACCGTGAAAATCCAGTACGTAGAGCCGTCCACTCCGTTTTTTCGATTCCCCTGATTCCTTTTTGGTACGGTCTTTTTCACGTTTTTTCTGGGCCTTGAACTCTTGCTTGCTGAGAATATGCGATTGCAGGAATTCCCGAAAACTACGGTAGCGGTCATTGAGATCGCGCACTTCCACATGCCCGTCGCTGCGCGCGCGGGAACGCTGCCGCAAGCCGGCCATGGCGCCCACCACCGCCAGCACCGCAGCGGTCAGTGTGACTGCCTTGAGCAGAAACATTCCATATTCATACAGAAATTCCATACTTCCTACTCCTCCTGGCAGCGCATTCCATCTTCAAAAAGGGCGCCTATGGTACTCCAAGGCCGAGCGCACGGGATACTGTTGACGACCATTATTTTGCGTTGCAATCGCAATCCGCTCCGCCGTTATCGATCACCCGTCCCCTGCGGTTTCGCTATCCGTAGACAATCACATACAATGCCGCCACCGCAACAAGGACCAATCAATTCCATGGCTCACTCTCTGGCAACCGCATTGGCGGCAAATTTCCTCGGTTCATCTCCCTCATGGTACAAGAAAACCGTCATCGCCTTCCTGCTATTGAACCCCTTGCTGTTACTGACTCTGGGGCCCGTGATCAGCGGCTGGGTGCTGATCGCCGAATTCATTTTCACCCTGGCCATGGCGCTGAAATGCTATCCGTTGCAGCCAGGCGGCCTGCTGGCCCTGGAAGCGGTATTGCTGGGCCTGACCAGTCCCCGCCAGGTCTATCTGGAATCCGTTGCCAACTTCGAGGTAATCCTGTTGCTGATGTTCATGGTGGCCGGCATCTACTTCATGAAAGACCTGCTGCTCTTCGTTTTCACCAGGATACTGCTCAAGGTCGAATCCAAGAAATGGTTGTCGCTGCTGTTTTGCGCAGTGGCCGCGGTACTTTCCGCCTTCCTCGACGCCCTTACCGTTACCGCCGTGCTGATCAGCGTGGGCGTCGGTTTCCATGCCGTGTTCCACCGGGTCGCTTCCGGCAAGAGTCTGGGCAGCGCGGAATTCCACGATGAAACCGTCGATGAGCAGATTGGCGAAGACTTCCGCGAGGACCTGGAGACCTTTCGCGCTTTTCTGCGCAGCCTGATCATGCACGGTGCGGTGGGCACCGCGCTGGGAGGGGTCTGCACGCTGGTCGGGGAGCCGCAAAACCTGTTGATCGCTACCATAGCCGGCTGGGACTTCATGACCTTCGTGTATCGCATGGCACCGGTCACCATGCCCACGCTGGTGGCGGGGTTGCTGACCTGTTTCCTGCTCGAAGTGACCGGCAGCTTCAGCTACGGCACCGCCATGCCTGCCAGGGTGCGGGAAGTACTGCAACAATTTCAGCTCGGCGAGGATGCCGAGCGCACCGACAGGCAGCGCATGAGCCTGCTGATACAGGCGCTGGTGGCGCTGCTGCTGGCGGCCGCTCTGGCTGGACACTGGGCCCCGGTGGGCCTGGTGGGATTGATGGTCATCGTACTGCTTACCGCGTTCAACGGCGTCATCGAGGAGCACCAGCTTGGCCATGCCTTTCGCGAGGCACTGCCCTTTACCGCGTTGTTGGTAGTGTTCTTCGCCATCGTCGCAGTCATCCACGATCAACACCTGTTTGCACCGGTCATCGACTATGTTCTGAGCGTGCAAGGGGACTTGCGCAATGGGTTGTTTTTTATCGCCAACGGCGTGTTGTCCATGATCAGCGACAACGTGTTCGTGGCCACTGTCTATATCAATGAGGTCTTCGATGCCCTGGAAGCCGGCGCCATCAGCCGCAGCGAATTCGACAAGCTGGTGATCAGTATCAATACCGGCACCAATTTACCCAGTGTCGCCACCCCCAATGGCCAGGCCGCGTTTCTGTTTCTGCTCACCTCGGCCCTGGCACCGTTGATCCGTCTGTCCTATGGACGCATGGTATGGATGGCGCTGCCCTACACCATCGTGCTTTCCTCAGTCGGCTTCGCCGCAGTGATGTTTCTGATCTAGCCCGCACGGTGCGCCACCGGTGCAAGATACCGGCTGGCGTCAATTCCCGGCCTGGGGCTCCGGAGCCCGGTCCGAATCTGCCGTCGGCTCCCGATCCGTCGACGCGGGCTCTCGCAACAGCTTTTCTGCCAACACCTCAGCTTCCGGGCAGGTGCTGGCGATGAGGTCCAGCATTTCGCGATTGCGCGACTCCTCCTCGGCGCTGGCCCGTATCACCCGCAGGCGTGGCCGCTCCCGGGACAGCCGGCGTGGCCCGGTCAGGCCCGGTCCCGGTGCCGCATTCGGATCAGTGCCCGCCAACTGAAAGGCCGTTTGCCCACCGCTCATCGCCAGAAAGACATCGGCCAGAATTTCGGCATCCAGCAGGGCGCCGTGCAAGGTTCGCTGCGAGTTGTCTACGCCGTAGCGCCGGCACAGCGCGTCCAGACTATTGCGCTGCCCGGGGTGCTTGTGTCGGGCGATGGCGATACTGTCCACGATTTGGCAGACATCTTCCATGCGGGTTTCCCCTCCCCCGATTCTGCCCAGTTCGTGATTCAGAAATTCGATATCGAAGGCGGCGTTGTGAATGATCAATTCCGCACCGCGCACAAAGTCCAGAAAGTCGTCGGCGATGTTGGCAAAAACGGGTTTGTCCTGCAAAAACTCATCGGTGATTCCGTGTACCCGGAAGGCCCCGGCATCGATTTCCCGCTCGGGGTTTATGTACTGCTGGTAATGATTGCCGGTGAGCTTGCGATTCACCAGTTCCACGCAGCCAATTTCGATAATGCGATGGCCCTGGCTGGCTTCCAGCCCGGTTGTTTCCGTGTCCAATACCACCTGCCTCATAGTTCGTCGATACCTCGATTTGCCAGTTGGTCGGCCATTTCGTTTTCCCTGTTACCGCTGTGGCCCTTCACCCAGCGCCAGTCGACCTGGTGTCGTTCACACTCGCGGTCCAGTGCCTGCCACAACTCGGCATTCTTCACCGGCTTTCTGGACGTTGTCTTCCAGCCGTTGGACTTCCAGCGCTCAATCCACTCGGTGATTCCCTTGAGAACATACTTCGAATCCGTAGTCAGAATCACCTGACAGGGTTGCCGCAATGCCCGCAGTGCCTCCATTGCGGCGGTCAGCTCCATGCAGTTGTTGGTGGTGCGCGGATGTCCTCCGTAGAGGCTGCGCTCCCGGCCCTGGTAGCGCAACAGGGCTCCCCAGCCGCCGGGGCCGGGATTGCCCCGACAGGCGCCATCGGTGAAGGCTTCCACCCGTTTCACGACGGGCTCCGGTTGCACGATAAAGCGGCTGCGGCCACCCGGGGCGTAGCCAGACCCATCACCGGTTTTGCCACGCGTTGCTTCCAGCGCAGTGTATCCGGGGTAATCGACACCACGTTTTTGCGCGCGTGCAGCACGTAGACGCCGCCGAGCCACCAGTTGTGGCGAGTGGCAAAGCCATCGATGCGGCGCAGGCTACGGTGTACTGTGCCGCTACCCCAGGGCGGCACACAAAAACTGTGCCGCACCGTCCCCGTCGACATGCCGAGCAAATGCAGCCAGTCGCGCAGCCGTTGCCTGCCCAGGGGACGCAACCGGCCCCACAGTACGCCACGGTAACAGCGGGCGGCAGCAGCACGCAGACCAAACAGTGACCAGGGATTGAAGCCCAGCACCAGCAGCTCGCCGCGGGGGGCCAGCACACGGTGCGCCTCGCGCAGGGTTTGGTGGGGCTGGTCGGCAAATTCGAGGACGTGGCAGAGCACCAGGCGATCGATGCTGTCGGTGGCGAAGGGCAACAGTTCGAATCGGGTGTGCAGGTCTGCAACCGTGCCGCCAGCGGGTAGCGCGTGGATGCATTGCACATTGGACTGGACCGACGGCAGCGGCAGCCTATCGCTACCACCCAGTTGCAGCACGCGTAGCCCATTGGCAACGGTCAACAACTGGCTGACGATGCGCTGTTCCTGCTGCCGCAGATAGCTGCCCACCGGAGTTCGATACCATCGTTCCAGCAATTCGAGGGGCTGTTTTTCATACCCGGCCATACCGCGAATAGTAGCGGGTCTCAAGGCCGCCGTCACAGGCTTTGACTCGCCGCGACCGGTGGCCGCCGGGCTAAGGTCCGATCACCCGTAGTCACATTCGTACCACAGCGGCAGGGAAGTGAAATACAGGGCGAGCTTGACCTGCCGATCCCCCATCCCCAGAAAACAATCCCTGTAAGCCAGCATCTGGCCGCGGTATTGCAGTGCCTGACGCGCACAGAAATCGTTGCGGCTCTCTCCCGGTCCCGGCTCGGCACTCTTGTAATCCACCACCCAGCGGACGCCATCGGCGAGAAAGCTGCGGTCCACCACAAAGTCGCGCACCCGCATTTGTGCATCGATGCCGCTCAGGCGATATTCACTGCGCGCCTGTTGGCGCAACGAGGATAACAGCCATCGGCCGCGCTCATCCTGCAACACGTTGCCCAACGCCTGCTCGACTCGCGCCAGCGCCGGTTCAACCGCCACCCCCGCGGGTAGTCTGGCCTGCAGAAAGCGCCGCCACCAGTCGGACCACTGCGGCGCGGCAAATTCTGCCTGCTGTTCGGGATTCAGGGTCGACAACCGCTCCAGGCTCAGGTGCACCAGGGTGCCCACTTCCCGCGCCCCGGAATGCCGATCGGAAGCCAACACCGCAATATCCGGCTGCGGGTCGGGTGCCGGCGGTGCCACTGTCGTCGCCGCCACCGGCAGGTCCGGAAGTTGCTGCAGACGACGCAGGGGGGGGCGTCTGCTCGCCACAGGCGGAGTTGTCAGCACCTGGTTGCGGCCGATGGGGCGTGCCTCGGCGGCAAAATCGGCCCACAACCGGGAAAGCAGGCTGGAGCGGGCGGGCTCCCGCTCCTGCCACGCCCCGGCGTCCTCATCGATCAACAGTTCGCTGCTCAGGAACAGGCGCTTTACCGCCCGCGTGCAACCCACGTACAACAGGCGGGTGGCCTCCTCATCGCGGCGTAGCTTCTGGATCTGCCGCAGCCATTGGTACAGGCCGCGGCCGTCTTCCTCTTGCCCCCGTTCATCCGCTGCAAACAGGAAGCCGGGCTGCCCCTGACTGCCGATGAAATTGTTCCATAACAACAGGTCGCGCGGCTCCGCGGCGGTCTTACGCGCCAGCGCGGGTATCATCACCCAGTCGAATTCCAGGCCCTTGGCCTTGTGCAGCGTCATCAATTGCAGTTTACAACCGGCACCGTCCGCGTCATCGGCCGTGCTGAACAGGGATTCGACCTGCTGCTCGATACTCTCGCTGCTGAAACTTTCCCCCATCGCCTCCCGCTGTTCCAGCAGATCCAGAAACGCCACAGCATCCTGGCGCTGCTGATCGCTGCCGGCCGCTGCGGGACCTCCCAGACCCAGCCAGGTGTGCTCAATCCAGACCCGCAGTGGCAGGCGTTCGCGCAGGGCCAGACTGGCGTGAATCACGCGCAGAAATTGTCGCACTGCGCGCCCTCCCACGGCGTCCAGTCGCCGTAGTGCAGCTTCGTCATTGAGCTGCTGCCAGACACTGGCCTGGCCTCGCTCTCCGCACAGGGCCAGCATATTGGCCACACTCAGGCCGACCCACGGGGCACGCAACAGGGCCAGCCAGGCGACATCGTCCACCAGATTGTGCAGCGCCCGGCACAGGCTGACCAGGTCCACAATTACCGGTGATTCCCTGAGTGGATCAATTTCCTGGGCCTGCCAGGGGATGCCTCGCCGCTTCAACTCCTCCACCAGGGGCAGCAGGTGGAGGCGGGAGCGCACCAGTACGGCGATGGACCTGCAATCCGCGTCTGCCAGGCCCTGCTCGATCTCGTCTACCAGGCAGCGGGCTTCGTCGGCGCGGGCCTGATCAACCTGGTCGGCCCCACCTGCACAGAGCGCGACGGCCATTCTCACTGGCTGCTCCTGCCCGGCGGGAAGAAACGGCCGGGACGGACTGAAGGCCACGGCCCCCAGTTGCCCGTCGTCGCGCTGGGGAAAGGCCCGATGAAAGACCCTGCCCACCCAATCTACCAGCCCGGCGTCACTGCGGAAGTTGGTGGTGAGTTGCAGGTTGGCCATTTCCAGCCCGCCAAAGCCCCGCGCCCGCACCCGCATGAACAGGCTTACATCCGCATCCCGAAATCCGTAGATGGATTGCATGCTGTCACCCACCAGGAACAATGTCCGCGGATGTTGCGGATTCTGCTCATTGTCACTGGCCCAACCCCGGGTCAGACGGCGCAGCAGTTCAAACTGGCTGGCTGAGGTGTCCTGGAATTCGTCCACCAGGATGTGGCGCAGGCTGTAATCGAGTCGCTGCGCCAGGTCGGTCACATGGTCATCGTCTCCCAGGGCTTCGCGGGCCGCCATCGCCACCTGTGAGTGGTCCACCACCCCCTGTTGCTGGAAGACCAGCGTCAACTGGGCCGCGGCGACCGGCAATAGCCGGGCCAATGCCATCAGCACTTGCGATGACTCCGCGTCCCGCTCGAATCGCGGCAGGGCTCTCGCCAAATGCAACTGTTGCTGCAACCCGGGAATATCCTGCAGCGCCTGGCTCAGGCACCCCAGCTCCCCTTTCCTGGCCTGCGCCTCCTCCTTCCCCTGCTGCTCGCCCGGAGGGAAACCCAGGCGAATATCCCATCGTTTGCGCCAGTCGCCCTGTTTGTTGAGCAACAATTCGATCAGCAGCAGCCAGTCCTCGAGATCGCCGGGTTCGCTACCGGGAAAGTGGTCCAGGGTGGCCAGATTGCGGTTTTCCAGGCTGTAATTCAGGCACGACAGCAGCTCCGCCGCACAACCATCGAAATGCCGTGACAGTTCTCGTAGCCGGGTGCCGATCAGATTCTCGATGCTCTCCCGCAGGCCCTGCTCGACTTCCTTTTCCCGGGGCCGGCCGCCCAGGTACATCAGCAACTGTTCGCGCCGGCCGAGCATACGCATCAGCAATTCCTCCAGCCGCTGCCAGTCGTTGTCGAAATGCAACATCACCTGCGCCAGGTCCCCGCCACCCCGGTGCCCTTCCCACAGCCCTTCCAGCAGCGCCCGCACCGCTTGCCGGTAATAGGGCTCGGGCCGGTCCACGGGACTGGTCGAACCACCAAAGTTGGAGAGTATCGGCAATTGCCGGGTCAACTGTGCGGTCCAGGAATCGATGGTGCGGATGTTGAGCCGGGTCGGCACTTCCAGCAACCGCCACTGCTGTTGCCGGGCCCGCTCCAGCACTTCCCGGGCCAGTTCCCGGGTCCGGGCATGATGCTCATCGGCCGGAACGGGTTCCTCCCCGGCGCGCTCCAGCGCGTCGACGACGCGCTCGCGCATTTGAGCCGCGGCCTTGCGGGTAAAGGTAATGGCCAGCACCTGTTCCGGTGCCGCCACCCGCGCCAGTACCGCCAGGTAGCGCTGCACCAGCAGGGCAGTCTTGCCCGAGCCGGCCGGCGCACTCACACAAAAGGACCGCAACGGGTCCAGGGCCTGACGGCGCTGCTCTCGATCGACCAGCTCAGGCATCTTCGTTCACGTCCTGCTCGTGGATGCGGCACAGGGGCTGCAGGCCGCACCAGCGGCAACTGACCCGGGTGTCGGGTGGGTCGACCGCGGCATCGCCCCGGACAAAGGCCTCTGCCAATTCCTCCAATACCGACTGCCAGTGTCGCTGCAGCACCGGCCATTCGGTGGCCTTGCCGCCGCTGGCCTTGCCGATATCCTGGCGGATGCCGGCCCCCGCCGCGGCTGCCGACAGCCCTTTGTAGCCGGGCTTGTCAGTGGCCACCAGGGCAAAGCTGGCACCGGCACATTGCTCTCCCAGGGCACAGGCATACAGCGGCAATTGCGGTTGCTGCGGCCGCTCCCCCATCCAGTAGCGGACTTCCGAATCGCCGGATTTGTAATCCACCACCAGCAGTTCGCCTCCCTTCAGGCGGTCCAGCCGGTCGGTGCGCAAGTTGAGTTGCAGCTTGCCGATAGTGAATTCCCTCTGTTCTTCGCGGGCAACGACTTCAAACTCATCGCGCCCGGCCTCGATTTCCAGCCATTGCCGCAGCAGTCTGGACAAGCGCTGTCGTTCCAGTTGCAACAGTTCCACTGGCCGCCGCCGATAGCGAAGGTTGCGATTGAATTCAGCGATGGCGCTGTCGATGGCCGCTTCGATCCATTGCGGGTGCAGCGCGCTGGTCGCCGCCATGGTGGCGCTGTCGTGCAGCCGGCCCCACAGGTAATACAACGCCAGATGCAGCAGCGTACCCCGCTGGGCCGCAGTTAGCCCCACCGCCAGTTCCGGCAGTGCCCGCACCCGCAATCGCTGTCGTACAAAGGCACGAAATCCACACAGCGACTGATCTTCCAACAGGTCGCTGCCTCCCACCGGCAGTTCCCCCGGCATTACAGCCGGAGCGCGAATGTCCTCCAGCTCCAGCATTGGCAGTGCCGCTGCCGCCCGCCAGCGTCGACTCAACTGGGCTTTTCCCAATTCCGCCTGCCCCGGCTCCCCCCCCGCTGCAGGCGCTCTGCCGAACTGAGCCAGCAGCGCGCTGGGCCGTTGCTCCGTTTCGTCTTCCCATTGCGCATAACTGGCGATCAGGGTCCGGCAGGAACGACTGAAACGCTGCAAGAGGCGGCGGGAGAAGTCGTATTCCTGCCCACTGTCGGCGTGGGGCAGACCGACCTCGCGTTGCAAGGCAAGGGGAATGAAGGGGTTGGGCCGGGCCGGTGCCGGCCAGTGGTTGGCGCCGGCGCCGCACAGCCAGATGTGCTCGAACTCCATGCCTGCCGCCTCCAGCAATCCCAACACCTGAAGCGGGCTGTCGGCAGTCTGTGCCTGAAACAGCGTATCGGCGCAAATTCCGCCCAACAGTTCCAGCGCACTCGCCAACCGGCAAGGTGCTCTCACCCGGTCCAGGCCAGCCAGCAATTGCAGGCAATCCTGCCAGTGCCGGTACACCTGGTACTCGGTGGAATCCAGGGTTTGCGGGCCCGGCCAGCCCCAGTTCTCCAGGTACTGCGGCAACAGGCCGGCCCAGCGGGAAGGCGGCAGCTTGCGCCGCAACTCGCGCCGTTGACCGAGAGCCAGCAGGCGACTGCCCAGGCCGCGCCCGGCGACCAGCCCGGCGAGTTCATCCAGACCGATGCGGCTCTGCCCGCGCTGGTACAGTGCTTGCAGCAGGCGGGTTTCCCTCGCCGGATCATCGAACCGTCGATAGCGGCTGTGCAACAGCGGTACCAACCGGTCCACCTCCATCTCCCCTTCCAGAAGAGAGAGGAAGCCCAGTGCGGTGGAGATCATCGGCAACCGGTTCAGCGGGGTTCCCGCGGAAAAATTGACAGGTAGCGCAGCCGTTACCTCCGCCTCCGGTTGCAGGCCTTCGCGCAGCAGCCGTTCGAGACGGGGCCGCTGGGCGGCGACATCACCCAGCAGGATGGCGATCGGGGCTGCCGGGTCCTGCTGCAAGCGGCGACGAGCCCAGTCGGCAGCGCTGGCCAACTCCTGGTTGGGGCTGGCGCAGGCCTGCAAAACGCACTTGCCCTCGGCCCCCGCGTTGCTGTGTTGCAGCAGGTGCTGCGCCTGTTGGCGCAGGGCCGCCTCCGCCAGTGGCGGCAGTTGATCGAACTCCACCAGCACCAGCGTGTCCTGGGGGAAATCCCGTGCCCATCGGTCGAACTCCCATTCCGGCAGACTCAACTGGTGCTCCCGGCAGTAGCGCTCGAAACTCCGAATCCATTGCAGCAACAGTCCGGCGTCTTCGGAGTGCTGAAAATGGTGGGCAGCCGGGGCGCTGTTCCAATCGATTTGCCACAGCAGCAGTTGGTGGTAGGCCGTGCGCGCCTGGCGCGCCGTGGCGCGAGGCCGCAGCAGAGAACCATCGACGGTGCTTCGCCGAATGCAGTGCAGCCACAATTCCAGGTCCTCGGTCTCGTTGAGCAGATGGCGCTCCGCTTCGCACCAGGGGTCCGTTTGCCGCTCGCAGTGCTGCCACCACTGGGACAGGGAATACACCGCTGCCGACTCCCAACCCTGTTTGCCACCGGCAGCGAGATGGCGGCCCCAGGCACTGCGAATGTGCCCGGCCAAACGCTGGTTGGGAGTGAGCAAAGGTACCCGGTGGTGCAGCCAGGGCAGCAGTTTCTCGATGTTGTAGAAGACCGGAGGCGCGTTCACTGCGCACTATTCTAGTCCCTCTGATTCGGCTAGAATAGCGCTCCTTCGACCCGTGCCCACCACCCCGGAAAACCGCTGTAATGGCCCCGAAAAAACTCGACAACCTGCGTGTCAGGCGCCAGGACATTCTGGTCACGCCCGCCGAATTGAAGGCGGAACTGCCGATTTCCGCAACTGCGGCGGATTTTCTGCAGGCCAGCCGGCAGACCATTTACGACATTCTCGATGGGCGGGACCCGCGGTTGTTTGCCGTGGTCGGTCCCTGTTCCATCCATGACCCGGTGGCGGCACGGGACTACGCCGGCCGCCTGCGGGAACTGGCGGAGGAAGTCTCCGACACGCTGTTTCTGACCATGCGGGTGTACTTCGAGAAACCCCGCACCACCACCGGTTGGAAGGGCCTGATCAATGATCCGAAGATGAACGATTCCTTCCACATTGCCGAGGGGCTGCATCTCGGGCGCCGGCTGTTGCTGGAGGTACTCGAACTGGGCCTGCCCACCGCCACGGAAGCCCTGGATCCGATTTCTCCCCAATACCTGCAGGACTGCATCACCTGGTCGGCGATCGGAGCCAGAACCACGGAATCCCAGACCCACCGGGAAATCGCCAGTGGCCTGTCCTCGCCGGTCGGCTTCAAGAACGGTACCGACGGCGGTCTGGCAGTGGCCATCAATGCCCTGCACTCCGCCGCCACCCCCCATCGCTTCCTCGGCATCAACCACCGGGGTCAGGTTGCGGTCATCACCACTCGCGGCAACGGCTACGGGCATGTCGTGTTGCGCGGTGGCAGTACCGGCCCCAACTACGATTCAGTACATGTCAAGCTCTGTGAGGACGCCCTCGAAGGGGCCGGCCTGCCGCTGAACATCATGGTCGACTGCTCCCACGCCAATTCCAGCAAGAACCCGGAGTTGCAACCCCTGGTCCTGGAAAATGTGGCCAACCAGGTGCTGGAGGGCAACCGTTCCCTGGTTGGGTTCATGATCGAGAGCAACATTCATGGCGGCAGGCAGGACATACCCGAGAATCTCGGCCAATTGCGATACGGCGTATCGGTTACCGACGGCTGTCTGGACTGGGAGGCCACTGCGTCCGCCATCCGCCGCTGCCGGACCATGCTCAAGCCGGCGCTGGCTTCCCGCCAGCGGATGTGAGGGGTTAG
>CAZUGZ010000039.1:0-21183 GCA_964620555.1 uncultured Alteromonadaceae bacterium | reverse complement strand
GCATAGTTGACACTATGTCGAAGCGGCTGGAGGGAGCACGCCCTGTCACAGCGAGGGTATCGGCGTTCGCAGCAGAAGGTTGGTGAAATATGCGGGCTAATCCACCCGCTCGTGCGTCACTGCCGTGAATCCGTTGCCGTCGGCAACGAATTCCAGCCGTTGATTGATGCACGCGGGCATTTCCCCGGCGCAGTGGCTGACGTAGATGAGGTGGGTATCGCAGTGCCTGGCAATGTGCTCCAGGGCCGCCAGAATGCTGCGCCGGTGATAGCCGTCCAGCCCCAGGCAGGGTTCGTCGAGAATCAGCACGATCGGTGATTTCACCATGGCCCTGGCCAGCAGCACCATGCGCTGCATGCCGAAGGACAGGGCGTCGAACGGCTGCCGTTCCAGTTCCTCCAGCCCCAGCGCCCGCAGCCACTGGCGGGCGCAATGGTGCTGTTGATCACCCCAGTCGTCGTACAGCCCCAGGCTGTCGAAAAAACCCGAGACCACCACTTCGATGACTTTCATGCCGCGCGCGTGGGCAAGGTGCACGTGGGTATCCACCAGGCCGTACTTCTGTTTGATCTGCCACACACTTTCGCCGCTGCCGCGCCGTTGCCCGAACAGGGTGATGTCCTGGCCGTAGGCCTTGTGGTTGTCGCCGTTGATCAGACTCAGCAGGGTGCTCTTGCCGCAGCCATTGGGCCCGGAGATGTGACAGTGCTGCCCCGGCCGCAACACCCAGTCGAGCTTGCGCAGCACTTCCACTTCGCCGTAACTGACGTCGACCTGGCGCAGTTCCAGCAGCGGCAGCGAGCGGTCGATGCGATAGGGGCGGTGCGCCGCCGCCGGCACCTGCCCCAGCGTTCTCGCCGGTGGGTTCATCAGCGCCTGTACCTGCCGCCTGGCCAGCACCTGCCGGCGCGGCCCTTCGCACAGTTTGCGCCCCCCGTCGAGCACCAGCAGGTGGCTGACGCCGGCGGGGATATCCTCCAACTGGCGGCACAACAGCAGCAGTTTCAGTTCGGATTGCAGCAGTTCCTGCAGAATCCTGTCCATTTCCCGTTGACTGGCCAGGTCCAGCCCGTCCAGCGGATTGTCCAGAATCAGCAACTGTGGCTGCGCGAGAATCGCCCGCAGCAGCAGGGTCTTGCGCATTTCCCCGGTGGAGATGAAACGTATGCCGCGCCCCAGCAGATGCCGCCCCAACTGGAGACGGCCAGTCCAGTATTCGAAGCGGGAGTCCGGCTGCCGGGTGCCGAGAATGGCCCGCTCCACCGTGGTCCCCGGGTCCTGGGCATCACTGCGAAATTCCGAATCGTCCCGTTGCCGGTCGCGGGCACACAGCGCCTGCTGTTGTTCAAAGCAGACGTAACCGATGCGGGAAATTCCCGCCCCGAATCGCAGTTCGCCACAGCTCGTGTGAAGCTGTCCACTGAGAATGCCCGCCAGGGTGGTCTTGCCGGCCCCGTTGGGACCGACGCAGGCCCATTGCTGATCGGCAGGAAATTGCCAGTCCAATTGGTGCAATACCGGCAGCGCGCGGTAGGCGTAGGACACCCCGCCCAGGGTGACGACCGCTGCTGTCATGGGGAATTACTGGGAGGGGATGATGCCGCGGCCCAGTTCCTGCTTCATGAGCCGATTGCGCTGTTCCGTCGTCATCGCGGACAGGCGCTGGCGCAGTTGATCGCGCTGTTCCGTCGTCATCGCCTGCCAGCGCTGGCGCGCTTCGGCCTGGTGGGAATCGGGAAGATTCTGGAACCACTGATGCTTGTTCTGCACCATTTGCCGCATATCGCTGGGCAGGGCGTGCAGGCGCGCGTAGTTGTCGGACAACTGGCGCTGCTTGTCCACCGGCAATTGCTGCCAGCGCCGGAAATTCTCCTTCACTGCGAGCCGTTGTTGTGCGCTCATCCGGTTCCACTGTTCGGCGCCCCGGGCCAGCCGTTCCCGGCGCTCGGGGGTGAGTTGGTTCCAGCGCTGGGCGTAGGGCGCCAGCGCCTGGCGCTGGCCGCTGTTGAGCTGCTCCCAGCGATAGTCGTCGCCGCCCTGGGCGGGCCAGGCAGCACACAGCAACAGCAGGCCGATGGCCGCTGCCCACGCTGTCATTCTACTCCTGGCCGTCATCCCGTTGTCTCACTGTCTCTGCTGTCGTTTCCGTTTCCGTTTCCGTCCCGGCTTCCCCGGTTTCCCCGGCTCCTTGCCCATTGTCCTGCTCGTAGGCGGACATTTCCTCCAGTAGCCCCGAGTCCACCCACCCCTCTCGCTCGTTGCTGAAGTCTGCAATGAATCCCAGCAACTCCAGCGGGGGTAACTCTTCCTCCCCGGTGGCGTTGATCGATGCGGATACCAGTAGGCTAGTGGCGATAACCAGTTGCCTAACTCGCATGTTTCTCCACTTCAACCAGCCACAACATCAATTCCAGGTCTTCCAGCAGGCTCGGGTCCTCCAGCGCCGCCGGACTGACCTCGGCCGCGAACTCCGGCATTACCTGAAACGGGTCCGCGGGTTGCGCCACCTGCCACAGGCCACCGGGCAGGGCCAGAGCGAGGGCCATGGCCACTGCCGCACCGGTAGCACCGGTGACCGGCAACCAGCGCCGGCCGTGCCACCACGAGAGCCGGGCCCGGCTTGCCAGCGCCTGCTGTCGCGCCCGGTTCAGGCGCGACAGGGTTTCGGCGCTCATGGCCGCCACACTCTGCTCCAGCGCCTCGCGAGCGAGTTCCTCGATATCCTGTCCGGCCTGCTGGCCCCTGCCGGTGTTGTCCTTCATGCCGTTACGGCCTCACATCCTTCAACTGCTGTTGCAGGTTCTTCAGTGCCCTCGAGTAGTGGGTTTTCACACTACCCTGGCTGCAACCCATGGCTCTGGCGGTATCCTCAACCGACAGACCCTCCCAGGCCCGGAGCATGAACGTCTGCTGCTGTCTGGTTGGCAGGCGCTCGATGGCGGCAATCATCTGCCGCGTGGCGTCGACCTGCTGCAACCGCTGTAGCGGGTTTTCACGCTCCCCGGCGGTGGCGGTTTCCATCGGATCGGCCACGGGAACATCGACACTGGACTGGACCCGCGGCATCCTTGCCATGACCCGCATGCGTACCACCCGGCGCCGGTGAAAATCATTGATCCGGCTGCGCAGGATGCGATAAAACAGTGGCTTCCATTCACCGCTGGGCCGGTCGGCATAGCGCCTGACCAGACCCATCATGCTGTCCTGTACAATCTCCAGTGCGTCGTCCCGGCCGCCGACGGCCATTTCCGTCATCCGCAGGGCCCGGCGTTCAACATCGCGCAGAAAACTGTCCATTGCGCTTTGCTGGTCCAAGGTGCCTTCTCCACTGCCTTCACATGATGGTGTGTCACTGCAACCATAGTATCACGGTGGGTCGGGCAACCCTCTCCGTTTCTATAACGCACGGTCCCTTACCGGGTTGACGTGGAAGGCTGCTGAATGCCGGATTCAAGGTCAAGGCCACTGGGTGAGACATGCGGGCCAATTAACCTTACATTTCGGGAATCATACCGCCAAAATGCAAGGAAGGGCGGGCACTTCCTGTTGCCCGGCTCGGCATCTCGTGAATTACCCCAACATTCCTCTCAGACTCCTAGAAGTAATAGCGCAGGTAGAAGCGCAGGGTTCGGGCCGGGATGGGGTTGAAATAGAATTCCTCTATGAAGGCCTCGGCGGCTGCCACCCGGTTGATAAAGGAAATCTGGGGGTTGCTGCGGTCGTTGTCGGCGATGTTCAGCACCTGTAATTCCAGGGTCAGATTGTTGCCGATACTGGTGCCCAGGTAGAGGTTGGTGGAGTTGATCGAATCGGTTTCCGCGCTGTTGTCCTCGAGGAACGGGCTGGAGCCCAGGTACAGCGTGTCCAGATTTACGTAATAGCGGTCTCCCAGGTAACCGAGCACCAGGGTGGCCAGATTCTCGGTGCTGCCGGGAATGTGTTTGCCCCGCGGGTCTTCGTCGGTAAACCGGGCGCGGCTGAATACCGCGCCCAGGTCCAGGTAGATTCTATCGGTGGGTTGATACAGCAGGGCGAATTCCAGGCCGCTGCGCTTGCTGGGGCGAAGTTCCACCTGGGCGTCGCGGGCCGCCAGCTCGTTCCGGGCTTCGCGCTGCCACCAACTGGCACTGAAGGTGGCGCGGTTACCCGGCAGGCGGGCGCTGAACCCCACATCCACGGCATCCACCGCGGTCAGTGGCCGCACCTTCTCCGGCGGATTGTCGACGCCGCGCCGGGTGTTGATCCCCCGGTAGGAATAGCGCCCGTCGGTGCTGGTGCTGCCCCGGCCGGCGTGCACGAACAGTTCGAGGTTGTCCCTGGGGTTGGCGATGATCGACAGCTTGGGGTTCCAGCGGTGGTCGGATTTGCGGTCGTAATCCAGTTCCAGGTTCTGTTCGGCGCTGATCTTCAGCGCGTCCAGACGCAGGCCGAACTCGTGGCGCAACCACTCGTTCCACTGGCGCTGATTGCGGTAGAACAGGGCTCCGGTGTAGAGGTCGGCGTCGCCGTTGTTGCGGTCGTCGGTGCGCGTATTGACATCGCTGAGCCCCACGTTGCGGAGCCGGTCGACGCGGGTCTCCAGCCCCAGCCGCTGGTGTCCCCAGCGGGTAAAATACCAGTCGCGGTACAGGCTGCCGCCCACCACGGTGCGTTCGTCGCGGCGCTGCACCGGGTCGACGCGCAGGCTGCGTCCGTCCACGGTCAGGAATTCGAGGTTGAGCACCGAACGGTAATCGATGAGGTAGCCGCTGTAGTACCAGCGCTTTCTCGAATCGCTGCGCCAGCCGCTCGCCGACAGGCTGTAGCGGTGGGAATCCTCGTCGGCCAGCGCATCCAGCAGGCTACCGCTGCTGTCGTCCTCCAGGCGCTCGCGATCGATGGTCCGCGGGCTTTCCGATTTCCAGTCTGCCTCGTGGGCCATGAGATTGACCTGGTAGCCCCGCAGCCGGTTGCCGCCCGACAGCTTGAGCACGGCGTTGTCACTGCCGTTCGCCGCCGATGAGTTGCGCAGGTTCGGGTCGATGTCCTGGCCGATGGTCTCCACGCCGTAGAGCAGGCTGGAGGCACCCAGGTCCAGGGCGCCGTTGGCAACCAGGTGCTGGTAGGAGTCTTCTCCCAGCCCCAGGGTGATCTGGTGGCTGTCGGGCGCCTGCTGATAACCCAGCCGCAGGGCTCCGCCCCCGGTGAAATCGCCGTTTTCCGCGTAGTAGGGGCCGCGCAGCTTGGTGTCGTCGACGATCAGTTCCTGGATCAAAAAATTGGTGTTGATATAGCCCTGGCCCTGACCGTTAAAGGGCAGATTGATCGGCATTTCCTCGATGCTGATGGCCTTGTCCATGCTGATGTCGTACAGGTAGGAGGTCAGCAGCTCATTGTGAATGCCGCGGCTGTCCATTTGTTCCTGTGCGCTGAGGGCCAGTTCCCGCTCGAAGAAGGCGTCCTCCGCCGGCGCCGGGGCCGGCAGCAGCAGGGCCGGCAGCAGCAGGGCCGGCAAAATCGGGGCCGGCAGCGTGCGGCGGGAAGCGGGGCGGATGGCCGGCTTGTTTGCGACCCGGCCCGGTGGCTTAATGGATTGTCCCGGCATCAGCAGAGTAACCCAGTGTCAGAAACTCAGTTGCAGCAAGTCGAACAGGTCCTGTCGAGCTACAAATTCCGCAGGAAACTGATCCGGCCCCTGTTGCAACGGTCGGCGGTAGCGATCATTTTGCAGGAGACAGAGGCGAAACTGGGCATTCTAATGATTAAACGCGCGGAAAGCGATGCCGACACCTGGTCCGGGCAGATGGCGTTCCCGGGCGGGCGCATGGACCGGCGGGACCGCCACGGTTTCGATGTGGCGGTGCGCGAGACCCGCGAGGAGATCGGTTTGCAGCTCGGCAACGGGGACCCCTGTATCGGCCGGCTGTCGGAAGTCATGACCAATCCCCGCAGGACTGGACAGCGCATGGTGGTGAGCCCCTACGTATTCCGCCTCGACCGGGAAGTGCAATTCACACCCAACCGCGAGGTGGCGGCAGTGGTTCGGGTTCCCCTCGATTACCTGCTGGACCGCGGCAACCGGGAAACCATGACCTGGCCCTACCGCGGAGTGGACCGGGTACTGCCCTGCTACCGGTTTGATGGACACTGCATCTGGGGCCTGTCGCTGAGTATGCTCGACGAGTTACTGGGCCTGCTCCAGGTCTGAGCTGCGTCGCTGCTTTCGCAGCAGCATGCGCGTTTCGATTTCCAGTTGTTGCAGGGCCGGGTCGATGCCGGCGGCCCGCCGCAGGGTGGCCCGGTCGATTTGTCCCTGCACAAAGGCCGCCACCAGTTCCAGCAGCACCGGCGACATCGGCGGGTTCCTGTCCCAGCGGGTGGCGTCGATGAGGTTGCCGGTCACCAGGTTGTCCTGCCGGTCCAGCCAGTAGCCGCCACAGGAAGACAGGCGGTAATCGCCGCTGCGCCCGGCACTGAGGTTGGGGGTGTGCGGGTTGAAATCGGCGGGCTGCGCCTGCTCGATCCGGTGCAGGGCCATTACCCACTGGCTGCCCGGCGGGAAGGTTTCGGGCTCCGGCCGGCACAGGTTGCCCGGATTCATCCACACCCGGACCTGCGTCCGGTGTTCTTCGCCGCGCAGCAACTGGTCCACGGCGATGTCCACCGAGTTGCCCTTGCCGCCGGTGACCGTGGCGGCAACCACCAGGTCGGCCTGGTCCTGCACTTCGCTGAACGACCCACCCCAGATGCAGAGGCAGTCCCCCCCGGCCGGCACCGGCGCCGCCAGCAGCAACGGGAGCAGCAGGGGAAGCAGCGGCAGACCGCGCATGGCGCCGGGTGGCCGGGCCTATTGCAGCCGCTGCAGCAACTGGGCGGCCTGCCTGGCGAAATAGCTGAGCACGCCATTGCAGCCGGCGCGCTTGAAGGCGAGCAGGGATTCCAGCATGACGGGTTCGGCTTCCAGCCAGCCGTTGGCGAAGGCCGCCTGGTGCATGGCGTATTCTCCGCTCACCTGGTAGGCGAAGGTCGGTGCCCCCAGTTCGTCCTTGACCCGGCGGATCACGTCCAGGTAGGGCATCCCCGGCTTCACCATGATCATGTCGGCGCCTTCTTCCAGGTCCAGGGCACATTCGTGCAGCGCCTCTTCCACGTTGCCCGGGTCCATCTGGTAGCTGTTCTTGTTGCCCCCCTTGATATTGCCCGCCGAACCCACCGCATCGCGGAACGGACCGTAATAGGCCGAGGCATACTTGGCGGCGTAGGCCATGATCAGGGTGTTATGGTGCCCCCCGGCTTCCAGCGCCCGGCGCAGGGCGGCGACGCGGCCATCCATCATGTCCGAAGGCGCCACGATGTCGACCCCGGCGGCGACGTGGGACAGCGCCTGCTGCACCAGCACCTCGATGGTTTCATCGTTCAACACGTAGCCGTGCTCATCCACCACGCCATCCTGGCCGTGGCTGGTGTACGGGTCCAGCGCGGTATCGGCCATCAGCGTCAACTCCGGCACCGCGTCCTTCAGTGCTGCGATGGCTTGCGGTATCAGCCCCTGCGGATTGCAAGCCTCTTCGCCCCGTGGGGATTTTTTGCCCGCCGGCACCACCGGAAACAGGGCGATGGCGGGAATGCCCAGTTGCTGCAGTTGCCGCGCCTCGGCGACCAGCAGATCGATGCTCAGGCGCTCGATGCCCGGCATGGACGCTATGCCCTGCCGCTGGTTTTTCCCTTCCAGCACGAACATCGGGTAGATGAAGTCATCCACCGAGAGGCTGTTCTCCCGCACCAGCCGCCGGGTGCTTTCCCGGGCGCGGAGCCGTCGCATGCGGGTTTGCGGAAAGCTGCGTTGTACTGGCATCGGCTATTCCTCGATGGCAAGGGCGGCGAAGGCCGCTGCCGCCGCCGCTATAGTAGCCTGAATATCGGCATCACTGTGAGCGGCCGAGAGAAAGCCGGCCTCGAAGGCGGACGGCGCCAGGTAGATTCCGGCGCCCAGCATCTGCTGGAAGAAGCGCCGGAATTTCTCCGTGTCGCAGCTCGTCACCTGCCGGTAGTTCTCGATTCGCTCCCGTTCGCTGAAAAAAATCCCGAACATGGTGCCGGCGCACTGGCTGCTGAGGGCGACGCCGGCGTCGCGGGCGGCTCCCTGCAGACCACTGCACAGGGCCTGGGTGCGCTGCATCAGCGGTTCGTAAAAGCCCTCCGCGCTGACCATCTCCAGGGTGGCCAGCCCGGCGGCCATGGCCAGCGGGTTGCCGGACAGGGTGCCGGCCTGGTAGACCGGCCCCAATGGGGCGAGTTGCTCCATGATCTCGGCGCGGCCGCCGAAGGCGCCCACCGGCAGGCCTCCGCCGATGACCTTGCCCAGCGTGGTCAGGTCGGGCCGTACCTGGAAATATCCCTGGGCGCCTTGCAGCCCGAGGCGGAAGCCGGTCATTACCTCGTCGAAAATCAATACGCTGCCGTGCTCGTCGCAGTGCCGCCGCAGCGCCGGCAGAAAGCCGGGCAGCGGCGCGATGCAGTTCATGTTGCCGGCCACGGGTTCCACGATTACCGCGGCGATTTCCGCGCCGTGGCGCTCGAAGGCGCTGGCAACCCCGGGCAGGTCGTTGTAGTCCAGGGTCAGGGTGTGTTGCGCCAGTGCCGCCGGCACGCCGGGAGAACTGGGGACCCCCAGGGTCAGCGCGCCGGAGCCCGCCTTGACCAGCAGTGAATCCGAATGCCCGTGGTAGCCGCCTTCAAACTTGATGATCGTGTCCCGCCCGGTGAACCCCCGGGCCAGGCGGATAGCGCTCATGGTGGCCTCCGTGCCGGAATTGACCATGCGCACCAGCTCCAGGCCGGGCAGCAGCTCGCACAGTTTCGCCGCCATGGCGGTTTCCAGTTCGGTCGGGGCGCCGAAGCTGAGCCCCTTGCCGGCCTGCGCCACTACCGCCTCGCGCACTGCGGGGTGATTGTGGCCGGCGATCATGGGACCCCAGGACAACACGTAGTCGATGTACCGCTTGCCCGCCACGTCGTACAGGTAGGCGCCGTCGGCGCGCTCGATGAAAACCGGGCTGCCGCCCACCGCCTGAAAGGCCCGCACCGGGGAGTTGACGCCACCGGGCATGACCCGGCAGGCCCGCTCGAACCTTGGTTCCAAAGTGTTTCCGGCGCTCGCCGGTTCTCTGTTCACGCGACGCCCGCTACAGGGGTTTCACCACCGTCAGTACGACGATGACCAGCAGAAAGAGCACCGGGATTTCGTTGAACCAGCGAAAGTACAGCGAGCTGTGCCGGTTGCTGTCGGCGCGCACGGCCGCCACGTAGCGGCCGCAGATGGCGTGGTAGATGGCCAGCCCGGCCACCGCCAGCAGTTTCAGCCACAGCCATTTGGCGGCCAGGTAGTAGGCCGGGTTGAAAGCGGCCAGGGCGAAGCCCAGCAGCACCGCGACCACCGCGATGGGGGTCATGAAGCGGTACAGTTTGTGTGCCATCAGGGCCAGTTGGACGCGAGTGGCGGAGTCTTCGCTCTGGGCGTAGTAGACCAGGATGCGGGGCAGGTAGAAGATGCCCGCAAACCAGCAGATGACCGCAATGAGATGGGCTGCCTTGAGCCACAGCATGGCTGCTTTTCCTTCCCGGTCCTTCCCCGTGTGAGTGGTGTGGAACTGGCCTGCATAGTAGCGCGAGTTGATTCGCCATGCACGGCGCCAGATGGGCGGTTTCGGGCCCTGGGAGTCTGCGCCGTAGAAAATAATCCTGTTGCGAACGCGGCACAGCGGCCCATTGTTCCGCTCTTTTTCGTTACGTAGCACCACTACGCGCCTCAAAAGAGCGAAAAACTGTTCTCGCTGTGCCACATCGCCACATCCTCACGACGGATTTTTCTACGGCGCAGACTCCTGGCTTCGGCTGCGTCAAAATTACGCCTTTGCAGCGGGGAAATTCTTTATACTAGGCCTCGTGTTTCACCAGAAGATTGGTGAAAACTGCGGGCAAGCGCGCCTGCAAACCGCGGCGCAGTGCCGCACGGGGGTGGTTGTGATTGAGGTTGGAGTGGTCGGAGGGACGGGCTATACCGGTGTGGAACTGCTGCGCCTGCTGGCCGGGCACGACCAGGCGCGGCTGCGGCTGATTACTTCCCGCAGCGCCGCCGGGCGCCGCGTCGACGATCTTTTCCCCAATTTGCGCGGGCATTGCGACCTGTCCTTCGTCGAGCCCGACCCCGGCCGGTTGGCCGACTGCGACGTGGTGTTCTATGCCACTCCCCACAACGTGGCGATGCACACGGTGCCGGATTTGCTGGAACGCGGGGCGCGGGTCATCGACCTGTCCGCGGACTACCGCCTGCGCGACGCCGCGCTCTGGTCCCAGTGGTACGGCGAAAGCCATGCCAGCCCCCAGTGCCTGCCGCTGGCGGTGTACGGTTTGCCGGAAGTGAATCGCGCCGCCATCGCCGACGCACAGTTGCTCGCCTGTCCCGGCTGTTATCCCACCTCGGTGCTGCTGGGCCTGCTGCCCCTGTTGCAGGCCGACGTGGTGGAACGCGGGTCGCTGATCGCCAATGCCGCTTCCGGTGTCAGCGGGGCGGGCCGTCAGGCCAGCACCGACAACCTGTTGTCCGAGGCCGCGGACAGTTTCAAGGCCTATGCGGTGGCGGGCCACCGTCACCTGCCGGAGATCGAACAGGGGCTGGCCGACATCGCCGGCGAGCCCGTGCAGGTCACTTTCGTGCCCCACCTGCTGCCCATCATCCGCGGCATTCACACCACCCTCTACGCCCGCTTGACCACCCGGGTGGATGCCCAGGCCCTGTTTGAGGAGTGCTACGCCGAGGAGCCCTTCGTCGATGTGCTGCCCCCCGGTCAATATCCCCAGACCCGCTCGGTGCGTGGTTCCAACCACTGCCGCATTGCGCTGGAGCAACCCCGGGGGCGCGATACGCTGGTGGTCATGGTGAGCATCGACAACCTGGTAAAGGGCGCCTCCGGCCAGGCAGTGCAGGCGATGAATATCATGTTCGGCCTGGACGAATCCGCCGGCCTCGACAGCGCCGCGCTGTTGCCCTGACCCCACTCGCCGCACATCCGCCGCGACATCAGAACTGACCACCTTCACCGATTTCGCGTTTCTCATAGGCGGTTTCAACCCGCTTGCCCCCAATCGGGTGCCCCCAATCGGGGACACCCATGATTTGTGCCCCCCAATCCGGGACACCCATCATTTCTCTCTCCTCAATCGGGGACACCCATCATTTTTGCCCCCCTCAATCCGGGACACCCATCATTTCCAATCCGGGACACCCATCGTTTTTGCCCCCCCAATCCGGGACACCCATCATCCCCAATCCAGGACACCCATCATTTCCAATCCAGGACACCCATCGTTTTTGCCCCCCCAATCCGGGACACCCATGATTTCAAATCGGCGTTTCCAATCCAGGACACCCATCATTTCCAATCCAGGACACCCATCGTTTTTGCCCCCCCAATCCGGGACACCCATGATTCGCGTCTTGAATTTCAGCCCCAAATGATGGGTGTCCCCGATTTACCCTGATGCGGGCATCAAACGCGGACACCCATGATTCGCGCCCCGATTTCAGCGTCAAACAATGGGTGTCCCGGATTGAGCGTCCCGGATTGAGCGTGAGAGAGCCTCCCCCGGCCCGGCAAAATATCCTCCCTGCGTTCAGGCCAGGCTGGCCAGCAGGGCGGCGTTGCCGCCGGTGGCGGTGGTATCCGTGCAGATGTGGCGTTCCAGCAGGCAGTAGTCGGCCAGATTGCGGCCGGTCACCAGCGGCAGGATCGGACCCTGGCGCGCTGCCAGAGCTCGACGATAGGCCCTGGCCAATTCGTCGTCGGCCCAGTAGGCCACCAGCTCAAAACCGTCGAGCCCGGCCAGGAGCCGCGGCGCCAGCACCCCGTCCAGACTGTCGGGGCCGTCGGCCTGGGGCGCGATCAGAACGCAGGTGCAGCCCTGCGAGCGGGCCGTCTCGGCCTGCCGGTGAGCGTTGGCCAGGGTCGGCCCGAGGCACAGTACCAGCCCTCGCGGGTAGGCCGACCAGCGGTTGGTCTCGCCGGTGGGACCCGGCATTTCCTGGGTGACGCGTGCCGTCCTCTGCGCTCTTGGCGCACGGTCGAGAAGTTCCTGCACCACCTTCCGGTCGGTTACCGTCGGTACCCGTCCCCGTCCCCGTCCCCGTCCCCGTCCCCGCCCCCGGGTCCGCTCCCGTGGCGGGGCGGCTGCCGCGCGCAGAAAGCGCTGCAGATAGAGCGGTCCGCCCGCTTTGGGGCCGGTTCCGGAAAGACCTTCGCCACCGAAGGGCTGGGAACCGACCACCGCCCCGATCTGATTTCGATTGACGTACAGGTTGCCGGCGTCGATTCGCCGGGCAATGAGTTCGGCCCGGCTGTCGAGGCGCGAATGCAGGCCGAAGGTCAGCCCGTAGCCGCTGGCATTGATGTCATCCACGACGCCAGCCAACTCCTGGGCGCGGAAGCTGGCCACGTGCAGCACTGGCCCGAAGATTTCCCGTTCCAGTTCGCCGATGCCCCCCACTTCGATCAGGGCCGGGGCCACGAAGTGCCCCTGTTCGGGCGCCGCCGCCTGGAATACCACGCGGCCCTCCCGGCGCCTGCGCTCGATGTACTGCTCGATGTCGCGTTTGGCGGATGCGCTGATGATCGGTCCGATGTCGGTGGACAGTTGCCAGGGGTCGCCGAGGCAAAGCTCCTGCATCGCGCCGCTCAGCATCTCCAGCAGGACGGCGGAGATATCATCCTGCAGGTAGAGCATGCGCAGGGCGGAGCAGCGCTGTCCGGCCGACTGGAAAGCGGAGGCGATGATGTCGCTGACGGCCTGTTCCGGCAACGCGCTGGAGTCCACGATCATGGCGTTGATGCCGCCGGTTTCCGCGATCAGCGGTGCTCCCGGTGCGAGCCCCGCCGCCATGGCGCCGTGGATGGTCCTGGCGGTGGCAGTGGAACCGGTGAAACAGACTCCGTCGACGCGGGGCGAGGCGGTCAACAGCGCCCCCACGGTCGGGCCGCCACCCGGCAGCAGTTGCAGTACCGTCGCCGGCACCCCCGCCCGGTGCAGCAGTCCCACTGCGCACAGGGCCGTCAGCGGGGTGCTTTCCGCGGGTTTTGCGAGAACCCCGTTGCCGGTCACCAGCGCCGCGGCAATTTGCCCGGTGAAGATGGCCAGGGGAAAGTTCCATGGCGAGATGCAGGTGAACAGGCCCTGGGGTGAGCCGCCGGCCCGGTCGCGACCCTGCTCGGCGTAATAGCGCAGGAAGTCGATTGCTTCGCGCAGCTCGGCAATGGCGTCGGGCAGGGTTTTTCCCGCTTCCCGGCACAGCAGCGCCAGTAGTTCACCGCAGTGTTTCTGGTACAGGTCGGCGGCGCGCAGCAGCGTCTCCGCCCGCACCCCGGCCTCGGTCCCGGACCAGTCCACGGCCCGCTGCAGGGCCGCCTCGACCTGCTCCGCCGTGGCCTCTTCCACGCTGCCGACCACATCGCCCGGGTCGGCGGGATTGATGATCTCCCTGGTATCCGGGGCAGCGGCGTGTTGCGGCGCTGGGGGCCACCTCCAGCGCCGCTCCCGAAAGCCGTTTCGCGCCGCATCCAGCGACTGCAACTGCTCGCTGCTAGACAGGTCCCAACCGCTTGAATTGGCGCGTTGCGGCACAAACAGGTCGGCCGGCGGTGTTACCACGAGGGCGCTGGTGGCGAGTTCCCGTTCCACCGTCTCGAAGGGGTCGGCGGCGATCTGCTCGGCCGCCATATCGAGGTCCACGATCTGGTTCACGAAGGAGGAATTGGCGCTGTTTTCCAGCAGGCGCCTGACCAGGTAGGCGACCAGGTCGCGATGTACGCCCACCGGGGCATAGATGCGGCAGCGGGTCCCCTCCTGCTGTTTCACCAGCTCGTGCAGCGGCCGACCCATGCCGTGCAGGCGCTGAAATTCGAAACTGTCCCTCTCCGTTGCCAGCTCCAGGACCGCCGCCATGGTATGGGCGTTGTGGGTCGCAAACTGCGGATAGATGCGGTCGGTTTTGTCCAGCAGCGATCTGGCGCAGCAGATGTACGAGACGTCGGTTGCCGCCTTGGCGGTGAAGACCGGGAAATCGGCCACGCCATCCGCCTGCGCGCGTTTGATTTCGGCGTCCCAGTACGCGCCTTTGACCAGCCGGATCATCATGCCGCGGCCCTGCCGCCGGGCCAGGGCATACAGCCATTCGATGACTGCCGTGGCGCGTTTGTCATAGGCCTGTACTACCGCCCCGAAACCGCCCCAGGAGGCGAGTTCGGTAGCGCAGAACACCCGCTCGATGATATCGAGTGACAGCTCCAGGCGGTCGGCTTCCTCGGCGTCGATGTGCAATCCCATATTCGCCGCCCGTGCCAGTTCAGCCAGGTGGCGGACCCGGGGCACCAGTTCCGTCAGCACCCGTTGCCGTTGCGACACTTCGTAGCGCGGATGCAGCGCCGACAATTTGATGGAGATGTCCGGGTTGCTGCGGGGGTCGTCGCCGGTGGCGCGCCGGGACACCGATTCGATGGCGTCCCGGTAGGCCTCAAAATAGCTGTCCGCATCCGCGCCGGTGAGCGCTGCCTCGCCCAGCATGTCATAGGAGTAGGTATAGCCGTCCCGCTCCCCGGCCTGGCCCCGCTGCATGGCTTCGCCGATGGTTTCCCCGAGCACGAACTGGCCGCCGAGTTCCTGCATGGCTCGTTTGAGGGTCGAGCGAATGGCCGGTTTCCCCAGCTTGCGGACGCCGCCGTGCAGCAGGCGCAGCAGGGCCGGGCCGTGGTCGTCGTCGAGAATGTGGCGGCTCAGCAGCAATCCCCGGGTGGCGGCGTTGACCAGGGCGGAACTGGAATGGCCCAGGTGCTCGCGCCAGGAGGTCGGCACCACCTTGTCCGCTACCAGGTCGTCGATGGTGTCGAGATCCGGCACCCGCAGCAGCGCCTCGGCCAGACACATGAGCGCCAGGCCCTCCCGGCTCGACAGCCCGTACTCCTCGAGAAAGACTTCCATCAGGCCCGGCCGGCCGTCCCGGCGCAGGGTCTCGATCAGGCGCAGCGCCCGGGCGCGAATGCTGCGACGCAGGGCTTCGCCTACCGGGTTCGCCGCCATGGCGGCGCCGAGAGTGCTCGCCTGGTCCCGGCGATGAAGGGCCGAAATCCGCCCCCTGTCCTGGGTCATGGTTTGCCCCCCGAGCGGAGACAGGTCTGCTCAAGTTACAGGATGACAGCAGCTCCCGCCACCTGTACCGAAGCAGCATCTGACAGGGCGAATGACCGCCGCCGGGCGGGAAGTACCGGCAGCGAAGCGCGCAGCCCCCGCTGTCCCCGCGGGCAAAATAGTAGTAGCCTATGGCAGTGTGCCTGTCTCGCCGGCTTTCGTTGGCAGCGGGAAGGCGGGATACGCGGCCAGGACCACCGCAGGCAAGGACCTTCGACAACTGAGGAGAAGCGACCATGTTCAAATCTGGAGACAAGGATCGAACCGGCAGTTCCGGAAGCACCACCCTGATCTCGCGGGAAACGCAGATCGAGGGCGACATCAATTTCAGTGGAAACCTGGACATCGAAGGCTCGGTGCGCGGCAGAGTCACTGCCTTCCCCGGTAAGGAAGCAGTGATTCGGGTGGTCGACAAGGGCTATGTCGAGGGGGAGATTCAGGCGCCTTCGGTCATCATCAACGGCCATGTCGTCGCCGATGTCCATTCCAGTAAACACCTGTCATTGGGTTCGCGGGCGAATGTCTCCGGCAACCTGTATTACCACAGCGCGGAGATGGCGCTGGGGGCGAAGATCAACGGCACTTTCCGGCACGTCACAGAGGACGAGCGGGAACCGGCCGGCAGCAAGGAGCCCGATATCGTACCCGGGTCCAGCAAGCCTACCGTCGTCACCGATCCGGTCTCGGTGATCAAGGCTTGATGGCCGGTTGCCCCGGCAAATGGAAAATCCCGCCCCCGTGCGCTAGAATACAGGCGTGTCAACCGTGTCGGAAAGCGCAGTGGAAAGCTTTACCCCCAACAGTCTGCAACTGTCCAGCCGGGCCGTCGCAAAGGTGCGCGCCCTGGTGAGCGAAGAGTGCAATGACGAACTGAAGCTGCGCGTATTCGTCACCGGTGGTGGCTGTTCCGGGTTCCAGTACGGCTTCACCTTTGATGAACTGGTTGCCGAAGACGACACTCTGATAGAGAAAGAGGGGGTAGCCGTGCTGGTGGACCCCATGAGCTTTCAGTACCTGGCTGGTTCCGAAGTCGATTACACAGAGGGTCTGGAAGGTTCCCGTTTCGTGGTCACCAACCCCAATGCCACCACCACCTGTGGTTGTGGTTCCTCCTTCGCAGTCTGAGCTGTCACCGCAATAACCGCCCCTGCCCCTCCTGCCGAGCCCGACTTGGCATTGATCGGTGACGGGGGGCGTAACTGCATCAGCTATGCTCCTGAAGACGGAAGCCGGATGGGCCAGGGACGGAAGCCGGATGGGCCAGGGACGGAAGCCGGATGGGCCCTGGACAAAAGCCGGATGGGCTATGCAGGCTGGTTTTGGCGCGGCCCAGCCGGGTAGATACCGCCGAGCACGCAGTCCCGGCGCGCCCCGGTGACCGAACCGGCATTGCCCGGCAGATGGTTCAGGGTTTGCCGGGCCAGCCAGGCAAAGGCCGCCGCCTCTACCCACTCCGCACCGATTCCCAGCGCCGCCGTGTCCTGCACCACCCTGCCCGGCAGGTGGCTGCGCAGGCGGGAGACCAGGTAGGCGTTGGCGGCTCCGCCGCCGCACAGGTAGACCTCCTCACTGGCCTCGGCAACGGCCCGGCAGATGGTAACGGCGGTGAATTCCGCCAGCGTCGCCTGCACATCCCGGGGCGCCAGGGCATCGACACCCAAAGACTCCAGCAGCGCCAGGTTGAACTCCTCCCGGCCAGTGCTCCTGGGCGGAGGCCTGGCCAGGAATTCGTGTTGCAGCAAGGCCTCCAGCAGGGCCTGCTGGACCCGCCCACCCGCGGCCCAGGCCCCTTCGCGGTCGTAGCTGCGCTGCTGGTGGCGGGCAATCCAGGCATCCATCAGGGTATTGCCCGGGCCACTGTCGAAGCCGATCAGGGGTGTCTCCCCCAGCAGGCTGACATTGGCGATGCCGCCGATGTTGACGATCGCCCGGGCCACCCCGGGGTGGTGGAACACCGCGGCGTGAAAGGCCGCCGCCAGGGGTGCGCCCTCGCCACCGGCGGCGATGTCGCGGCGGCGGAAATCGGCTACCGTGGTGATGCCGGTCCGCTCGGCGATGGTATTGGGGTCGCCGATTTGCAGGCTGAAGGGCAACTCGCTGGCCGTGCTGGAAGGAGGGCGATGGCGAATCGTCTGACCGTGACTGCCGATCGCAGCGACATCTGCCGGGGAGTGGTCCGCCGCCTGCAGGAGCTGCACGGCGGCCTCGGCAAACAGTTCGCCCAGCCGCCGGTCCAGCACGCCGAGGCGTTCGACCTCATTGTCGCCGGGCTGACAGAGCTGAACGACGGCGGAGCGCAGCTCGCCGGGCAGGGCTTCCCGATGGGTCGCCAGCAGCCGGGTATCGCTCTCGTCCACTGCCAGCAGGGCGGCATCCACCGCGTCCATGCTGGTACCCGACATCAGGCCGATATAGAACGCTTTGCCCATGGGAAACGCCGTGACAACACAGAAAAAACAGCAATGACTCGTTGCAGCATACGGTCTAGAGCAGGGAACCGGCTTGCTCCGCGGTCTCGGTCTGGGCGGTTCTGATCTGGCTGCGTGCGGCCAGTTGCATGCGCAGATGGCGGGTCTGTCGTTCGAAGTGAAGCATTTCCCCGGCATCCAGACTGCGCGGAGGAGGCAGTTTCCTGTGTACGGTGCGCGGGTCGTGATGCACCCCGTTGATCAGGAATTCGTAGTGCAGATGGGGTCCCGTGGAGGCGCCGGTGGACCCCACGGTACCGATAACCTGGCGTTGCTTGACCCGGTCGCCCCGCTTTACTTTGCGCTTGTGCAGATGCAGGTACTTGGTGGTGAACTGCTCGCCGTGGCGGATGAAGATGTAATTGCCATTGGCGCGGGTGTAGCCGGTCTCGCTTACCCGGCCATCGCCCGCCGCGAAAACCGGGGTTCCCCGGGGCGCGGCGTAGTCGGTGCCGCGATGCGGTCGGGTGGTCTTGTAGATCGGATGCAGTCGGCGCGGATTGAAGTTGGAGCTGACGCGAGTGAAGTCCAGTGGCGCCAGCATGAAGGCCCGGCGCATGCTCACCCCGGTTTCGGAAAAGTAGCCGGTATTCTTCTCTTCATCGGTATAGAGATAGGCAGTATGGGAGCGGCCCCGGTTGATGAATTCTGCCGCCAGGATTCTGCCGTCGTCTATTTTCTCTCCGTCCAGGTACAGGTCCTCGTATAGCACGTGAAAGACGTCACCGCGGCGCGGGTCGAGCACGAAGTCGATCACGCCGCCAAAGATATTGGCCAGATTCATGGTGGTTTTGATAGACAGGTCGGCGGCCTGGCTGGCCAGGTACAGGGAGCTGACAATGGTTGCCGAGGCGAAGTTGTACCGACGTTCCGGTTCCCGGACGGTTTTTTCCACGCTATAGCTGTCACCCTGGCGCCGGTAGACCACGCTGGTCAGTTTTGAAGGCTGATGGCGCAGTGCCTCCAGCTCGCCGCCGCTGGAAATCCGGAACCCCAGTTTCTCGCCGGGATGCAGCCTGGTCAGGGCACGGCTGCCCTCGGCCCCGCTGATCAGGTGATAGGTATCGGCATCGCTCAGACCGGCGCGCTGGAACAACAGGGAGAGATTGTCACCGGGGCCAACGGTGTATTCTTTCCAGATCTCGGTGGGGAGGGGTTCGGCTTCCCGCTGCGGTTCCAGCGCCAGCCTGATGGGTATGGTTCTATGGACCGCCGCCGCTTCCTCTTCCTGAAAAGCGCCGAAGGACAGCGCCGCCACCGCGGGAACGAGCAGGACGACCAATAGCAGGCGCCAACCCCGAAAAGAAGACTTGTGTGCACTAATTCTGGTGGCGCCAAAGGCGCGCTTGACACCTGGCATTGGTCTGCATGCGCTCCGGGGATTCGCTCCCTGGAGTGTAACAAAATTTGTGCGCACAGTAGAATACGGCGGGCAGGCAGTTTTGCGGGCCTTTTTTCCCCTGACGAGCGGGCCAATCGCGGCACATGAACGATCTTTCCATCATCGAAGACCTCAGGGCCAGGGGACTGATTTTCCAGGTATCCGGAGAGCGGGAACTCGCCGCGCATCTGGCGGACGCCTCGCGTACCCTCTATTGCGGCTTCGACCCCACCGCCGACAGTCTGCACATCGGCTCGTTGTTGCCGCTGTTGCTGTTGCGCCGCTTCCAACTGGCGGGACACCGGCCCATCGCCCTGGTGGGCGGCGCCACCGGCCTCGTGGGCGACCCCAGTTTCCGCGACCGGGAGCGTCAGCTCAATCGGCCGGACACGGTGGCCGGGTGGGTGGACAGCATTCGCCGGCAGATGGAGACCTTCGTGGATTTCGACTGTGGTCCCAATTCGGCCCGGGTCATCGACAACCTGGAGTGGACCCGGGACCTGGATGTGCTCACTTTCCTGCGCGATATCGGCAAACATTTTTCGGTCAATGCCATGATTCGCAAGGAGTCGGTAAAGCAGCGCCTGGAACGCGACGACAGTGGCATCAGCTTTACCGAGTTCACCTACATGATCCTGCAGTCCATGGATTTTGCCGAATTGAACGAGCGCGAGGGCTGCAGCCTGCAGATCGGCGGCTCCGACCAGTGGGGCAATATCACCGCCGGCATCGACCTGACGCGCCGCCTCCACGGCAGGCGCGTCCACGGTCTGACCATGCCGCTGCTGACCAAGGCCGATGGCAGCAAATTCGGCAAGACCGAAAGCGGCACCATCTGGCTGGATGCGCGCCGCACTTCGCCCTACGCCTTCTATCAATTCTGGTTGAATACCCCCGATGCGGAGGTCTACCGCTACCTGCGCTACTTCAGCCTGCTTGCGGTGGCACAGATCGCGGAACTCGAACGGGACGACCGGCAGCGCCGGGGCCGGCCCGAGGCCCAGGCCGTGCTCGCTCGCGAGACGACCCGGCTGGTGCATGGCCAGGCCGGCCTGGACGCCGCGCAACGGATCACCGAAGCCCTGTTCAGCGGCACGGCGCAGGACCTGTCGGAGAGCGACTTCCTGCAGCTCCGCCAGGATGGTTTGCCCTGCACCGGGCTGAACCGTGCAGAACTGGCGGGTTCCAGCGTTACCCGCATCTTCACCGAGGCCGGTGTTGCCGACTCTGGCAAGCAGGTCAAGGATGCGCTGGCTCGCGGTTCCGTGCTGATCAACGGTCTGGCGCCGGAGGACAACATGCACCCGGCCGCCTGTTTTGCGCCGGAGCGGGCACTGCACGGCCGGTTTTACCTGGCCCGGCTGGGCAAGAAGAAATACCACCTGTTCGAGCTGAACTGAAGCGCCTGCAAACGCGTTGTCACCCCGCCCGCGCCGGGCTCGCCGCCCGCCGGGAAAGCAATGCGAAAACAAATCGGGAACTGGGGTTGTCATTGCAGAGTCTACACGTATAATACGCTCCCCCTGCCAGAGAGCATACCTGGCAGGCGAGCTGCGGTCTTCGCACCGGCAGCGTTGTTTAACAGTAAGATAAAGACAGATGTGTGGGCACTTGTTGAGTGTATTTCACTATTGAAGTATGCAGACACAAGTGACTCATGAGATTCATGAATTTCGAAGTGTCTGAGCCGGGATTTGCTGGTTGGCGCGGGTTACTGTGCAAACCAGTGCTCTTGATCTCTGATCAGAGGATAAAGATTAAACTGAAGAGTTTGATCATGGCTCAGATTGAACGCTGGCGGCAGGCCTAACACATGCAAGTCGAGCGAGAAAGGCCTTCGGGTCGAGTACAGCGGCGGACGGGTGAGTAACGCGTAGGAATCTACCTGGTAGTGGGGGACAACTTGGGGAAACCCAAGCTAATACCGCATACGCCCCACGGGGGAAAGCGGGGGACCTTCGGGCCTCGCGCTATCAGATGAGCCTGCGTTGGATTAGCTTGTTGGTAGGGTAATGGCCTACCAAGGCGACGATCCATAGCTGGTCTGAGAGGACGATCAGCCACATTGGGACTGAGACACGGCCCAGACTCCTACGGGAGGCAGCAGTGGGGAATATTGCG
>CAZUGZ010000038.1:8247-21600 GCA_964620555.1 uncultured Alteromonadaceae bacterium | reverse complement strand
CCCATCAACGCAATCATGATGGGGCCGCTGAAGGGGAACAGCTTTTGATAGGCGGGTATATTCACACTTTACACCCCTCCGTTTCCATGTAGTTGGGCGATGCGCTGGTGTTTCGGCGGCTGCCAGGAAGCGAATACCGGATCTTCAAGGAAACCCGCCGGAGCCGCCACGACGCCGGGAATGCTATTCAGGAGTGAATAGGCGGTGCCAGGCCACACCGGATCGTATGAATCGGTCATCAACATAGTGTTGCGAATAGTCGGCGTACCTAGAATTTCAATTCCGATTTCATACACCGGGGACTCGCCCGGCTTGGCATCCGGAGCCGTGCGCCAGTGCTCAGGTAGTGCGCCAAGGTGCTGGCCAACATGGTGAATCCAGGTTTGATTCAGGAACGGCCGGTCGTCAACGTAGCCCGTGTATTGAAAGCTCAGCCCGGTAATTTTGCCTTTGCCGACCTTGCCGGCGGCAATCTGAAATTCCCTGGTGGCAAAGGCGAAATCAACCTGCCCCATTGCCACTCGGTGGAGACGCATGCCCAGCTGGCGTGCCAGCTTATGCAATACCGCCGGAAACAGACGCTGTGAAAAATACACCCCACCCGGGCTGTCCAGGTGAAGATCCTGCGGGTCCTTGCCAAATCCCAGCAGGTTAAACATCATGTCAGCCAGCGGATGCACGGAACAGTCAAAAATCTCATACATGTTTATCTGCTCGACATGTGAGCAAACGCCGGTCATTACCGCCGGAATGCGGTCGCAGACGAAACCAGGGTCGATTCCCGCGCCATGCAGGGTGCTGCCACCCTCCGCACAGGCTTGCCTGATTTGCCGCATCAGATCATCGCCTTCAATTTCCGGCGCAAAGTAGGACAACGCGGAGATTACGTTTTTGCCGGAGCGAAGCAGGTCAATAATGTCCTGATCTTCCGGTAGCCTGGGGGTGTGAATCACAACATCGGCATCGAGTGCCAGAATTTCCTCTTTGGATTGGGTGGTGATCACCCCGGTCGCCGGGCGGTCACAAAGCTCACCGGCGTCAATACCAGTCTTCTTGTCGCTATAGACTTTGACCCCCACCAGTTCCAGGTCCGGGTGATCGATAATTCTGCGCAGGCTCCAGATGCCTACCCCGCCCGTTGCCCACTGAATGACCCTATATGTCATGCTTTGCTTCCCTTCGCTCGATTTGCAATGAGTTCGCTACATGATATAAACCAAACTTACCAATAGAAAGGTGCCTAATCAACTAATTTAATTGCCTAGGCAACCTGATTGTGGAATGAATGACCAAATGCAGAGCTGTTGATCCATGTCCGTACCTGAAAACCTCGACGACAATATCGGTTTCATGATTTCGGATGTCGCCCGGCTGTATCGCCTCCTCTTTGACCGACAAATGCAGCCCCTGGGGTTGACGCGCTCCCAGTGGTGGGCCCTGACGCACATCTATTATCTTGAGGGAATCCGCCAGCGAGAGCTGTCGGAGTTACTGGAAATAGACAAGAGTGCCATCACCAAATTGCTGGCGCGCCTCGAAGCCAAAGGCTGGATAAGCCGAATAGTGGACGAAACCGATGGTCGCGCGAGAAAGATTGTGCTTTCGAAGGAGATCTACCCCATTATCAAGAGGATTATCGATCTCTCCGACATCCTGATCGCCCAGTCGGTGAGCGATATCAGTCCCACCCGAATGAAAGCACTCTTCGGCGGCATTCGTGACCTTGACAGGAAACTGAACGAAATGTTGGCGGACACCCCTGAGGATATCGCCAGATTGACCAGGGAAATCGGTGCCGAGTTGGCAGAAATCAGCTAAATCATCAACATCGAGTGAGTGCCATGACAAGGAATTCTCAAGCATCTGTTGTGCTGAGCGGTGCCGCCGGAGGTGTCGGCATGGCTCTGTGCCGTCGGCTTGTCGACAGAGACTATATCGTTTACGCAGGTTATATCGATGAGTGGGAGGCCAATCAACTGCGGCAGCTGAAGTCCGAACTCAATACCGATCACCTGGTCGCCGTGCCCCTTGACCTGCGCTCTCAGGACCACATTGATGCCGTTGTGGCCCAAGCCGAACAGCAACAAAATTGCCGTGGCATATTGGCCAACGGTGCCCTGTCACCGATGCCCCGTCCCTTTGAACATGTAGATATTGACGAGGCGGCGGATACCTTCGACATCAATATCCTGGGCAACCTGCGTCTCTTCAAACGAGCGATGCCACTCCTGGAGCAAAACCAGGGCCGCATCGTTTATGTTGGCTCGATTGTAGGCAAAGTACCCATGACGCTGGAAATGACCTACGCCTCTACCAAACATGCCGGCGAGGCGATTATGCGGGTAGCGCGCCAGGAGCTGAAGGACAAGGGAATCACGGTCGCCGTGGTAAACCCCGGTGTAATTGCCCGAACCTACATGGCAGCGCGTCACCAGCTCGCCGCCAAAACCTACGTCGCAGCCGTCGACGGCTGCACACCCGATGAAGTTGAGCCGCTATCCTTTGATCTCGGCAACCCCGACACGGTTGACCTGTCGTACCAGAAGCACGAACCCTACTACCGCAGATTTTTCTCTGCCTTGACGACCAACTCGACCCTGGCCATGCAGCATTTTTCTACCCCGGAGTCGGTGGCTGGCTGCATAGTGAAAGCCTTTGAGGCCCGCAAACCCAAAGCAAACTATTATGTTGGGCTGGACAGCAAAACTGTCCGCCTTCTGAACTGGTTGCTACCGACGCTGCTGCTCGATGATCTGCTCGCAAAAATGGGCGCAACCAAACCTCCGGGATAGCCCGCATAGTTCACCAACCTTCTACTGCGAACGCCGATACCCTCGCTGTGACATCCGGACAATTCCGGGACCCGGAATGCGCTACAGGGCGAGGCAGTAGCCACCGGTTGCATCCACCACCTGACCGGTGACCCAGCCGGCCTCGTCGCTGGCCAGGAAGTGAATTACCCGGGCCACGTCTTCCGGCTGCCCCGCACGGCCCAGGGGCGTGCGCCCCACCAGGTACTCTACAAATTCGGGATTGGCGAACGCTTCCGCGGCAATCTCGGTCTCCGTGAGGCCCGGAGACACCGCGTTGACCCGCACTCCCTGCTCCCCCAGTTCCGTCGCCAGCAGGCGCGTGAGGTGGTTGATGCCCGCCTTGCCCGCACCGTACAGCGATAGCTGGTCCGGGGGCATGCCGGTGTACTTGCCCGCCGCGGAGGAGACGTTGATGATGGTGCCCCGCGCCGTGATGATGTGGGGCACTGCCTTGCGGGTCAGCACCGCCGTGGAGGTGAAATTGGTGTGGGTAATCCGGGCAATTTCCTCGATGCTGTGCTCGACAAAGGGCTTGCACACCGACATCGCGGCGTTGTTCACCAGGATGTCGAGGCGGCCGTGCCGGTCCATTAGCGCATCCAGGGTCCGGTCCTGGGCATTCCAATCGGCGATATCCAATTGCAGGTAACTGATGTGCTCGGGCGCCTCGGCGCAAGTGCTGCGCAGTGGTTCCAGCCTGCGGCCCGCGATGACCACGCGGGCACCGGCTGCGGCAAAGCTGAGCGCCGTCGCGCGGCCGATGCCGGTGCCACCACCGGTGATCAGGGCTACTTTCCCTTCCAGGCCGCCAGTCATCAGTTCCTGCCATGGGGGTTCTGCCCCGGGAGCGAATCTTTCAACGGCGCAGACTCCTAGCGGTTCGGATTGATCAGGTACTTGTTATTGGTGGAACGCCTGCTGTAGACGGCTATGTGTTCGGCAGACAGCGCCTCCTGCAGCGACAGTTCGCCCGCATAGTGGCTCGCAAAGGTAGTGCGGATTTCACGCGCAATTTTCTGCTTGAGCGCTGCGATGCGCTCCTCGCCGGCACGCTCCATGAACTGGGGCAGCAGCCAGCCACCGACACTCCACGCAAAGCCATAGGCGGCGGTCAACTGCATCGGGGTCAGGTCCAGCCGGCCGTAGACGTACAACTGCTTGAAGGTGCTGGAGCCGTAGCGGCTGAACCGCTGCCCGCTCGCCGCGGCCCGTTCCATGCAACTGAGGATGGTGTTGCCCAGGCGTCCGCCGCCCGTGGCGTCGAAGGCGAGGGTAGCGCCCGTGGCCGCGACCGCTTTCGTCAACTGCCTGCGGAAATCGTCACGGGTGGAGTTTGCCACGTGCTCGGCGCCCATTGCGCGCAGCAATTCCTCCTGTTCCTCGCTTCTCACCACGTTGACCAGACCGATCCCTTCATCGATACAGATACGGTTCAGCATCCGGCCCAGGTTGGATGCCGCCGCCGTGTGCACCAGGGCGCTGTGGCCCTCCAGGCGCATGGTTTCCACCATGCAAAGCGCAGTCATCGGATTGACGAAACTGGAGGCCGCCTGGCGCGGTGTAACTCCCTGCTCCATCACCAGCACGTCCCGGCTGGGCACACAGCGGTACTGGCTGAACATGCCATCGCCCGTTATGGCGACGGTTCTTCCCACGAGTTTCCGGGCCGACCCGGAGGAACCCGCCTCCACCACGATACCCGCACCTTCGAATCCAACCGGCAGGGCGGTGCCCAGCCGCGCCTGTACCATTCCCTTCATTTTTTCGGGGATCTCCGCTGTGATTACCGGTTCGGCGTCCGTTCCCGTTCTGGATATCGTCGACAGGTCCGCCGGCCCGAACAGCAGGGCCAGGTCAGTGGGGTTGATCGGTGCGCCCTCTATTCGCACCAGGACATCGTCTTCGCCGGGTTCCGGCACCGCAACTGTGTGCAGAGACAACTCCAGGCTCAGGTCTGACTTGACCAGGCTGCGCAGTTCCCGGGATTGCCGGGCCTCCGCTGTCATCGAATCCTTCCTCGCATCACAGTGCTCCCACTCTCACCATTCCAGCTCCAGGCGTTCAATTGCCCGGGTTGCCACCGACGGCGCCATGCTGATCTGTTGTCCGGGAGTCAGCCGAACCCGGGGCAGGCGACGGACCAGTTCCTCCAGGGCTATCCGCACTTCCTGGCGCGCCAGGGGCGCACCGAGGCAGAAGTGGCGCCCCTGGCTGAATGTCAATGGCCGCTCGCGGTCGGGTCGGACCGGGCAGTAGGATTCAGCATCCTTGAATTTGTCTTCGTCGTGGTTGCCGGAGCCAAAGGCCATCACCACAAACTGGCCCCGTTTCAATGGAAAGCCCCGGAACTCGGTATCCCGTGCAACGCGGCGGTACCAGCATATGACCGAACCATCGTAGCGGATGGTCTCTTCCACCACGTCGTCCACGTTCTCCGGATGTTGCACCAGGAATTGCCAGCGCTCGGGCTCCTTCAACAACTGGTACAGGGTGTTGCCCAGTTGTGCCATGGTCGTTTCGTGCCCCGCCCCGATGAAGGTGAAGATATACATCAGCACCAGTTCGTCTTCGCTGAGGTCGATCTCGCCCCGGTCCATCGCCGTAACCATTTCGGTTATCAGGTCGTCCTTGGGGTTGCGGCGGCGCTCATCGAACCGGGCGCGGATGTAGCGCTGGTAATCCACCGCCTGTTGCGCGCAGTCCTTCTGCTGTTCCGGTTCCATGGGCGTCAGCCACATTGCGAAGGTGCTGCCACTCCATCTGGCCAGTTGCTCGAGATCGTCTTCCCGTTCATTGAAACCGATGAAGCGGAACATGGTCAGTATCGGCAGCAGGTAGGCAAACTCCCTCATGAATTCACAACGGCCGTTTTTCCTGAAGCCCTCGATCAAATCGACGCAGATGCCACGCACCATCGGTTCCAGCCTGCGCAATCGCCTGGGCGACAGTATGGGCAGCAGGATCTTCTTGAATCGGCTGTGCTCTTCACCCTCCACACCGTTGATGTGTGCCGTCTCGTTCCAGTTGATCCCGGTCGACAGGATCGCTTCGGTTTCCGGATCGTAGTTGAATCCGCTCAGGGTTCCCTCGTTGGTGAAGACCGGGTCCGCGAGCAGTTGCATGATGTCGTCGTAGCGGGTCACCACCCAGCTCTGGAGTTCATCGGAATAAAACACCGGTTCTTCTTCGCGGGATTTGCGAAGCACGGCATACACGTCATCGTAGGAGGCACCGACCGGGTGAAAGCTCTCGGCTATTGTCATGATATCCCCCTTGGCCAAGGCAGGTAGACATGCGTTGATTTTTACGATATATGTGCCTTGAAGCAATGTCAATCACGTCACAGCATCCCGCATAGAGTGCAAGGAACTGCAAGTGTCCGCACGGGTAAACTTCGGCCTCTGGTACGATTTTCGTAATCCGGTACCCTGGCGCCGCCCCTTCGAAGACTTCTACCGGGCTTCGCTGGAGCAGATCAGTTGGGCGGAGCGGCTTGGTTTCGATTCGGTCTGGCTTACCGAGCATCACTTCAGAGACGACGGCTACTGCCCGTCGCCTCTGGTCGTCGCCGGCGCCATCGGCGCCGCCACCCGGACCATGCGAATCGGCACCAACCTGATACTGTTGCCACTCTACCACCCGGTGCGGGTTGCCGAGGATGCAGCCACCCTCTCCCTGCTCACCGGTGGCCGTTTCGATCTCGGCGTCGGTGCCGGCTACGTGGAGTCGGAGTACCGCACCTTCGGCCGCAAACTGACACATCGACCCAGCCTGATGGAAGAAGCCATCGCGATCGTCCGTCGCGCGTGGTCCGGCGAACCCGTAAATTTCCGGGGCAAGCGCTTTCAGATCGAGGATATCGCGGTGCTCCCGGCTCCCGAACAGCCCATCAGGCTACTCATGGGCGCCAACTCACTCCCTGCCATCGAGCGCGCCGCCCGCATCAGTGACGGCTTTCTATCCTCGGGGGGAATCGGACAGGAGGCCTATGTCGAAGCCCTGGCAACACTGAACAGGCCCGTTGACAGCGGCTGCATCGTCGCCGGTTGCTGGGGCGTGGTAGCAGAGGACCCCGCAAGGGAAGCGGAATTGCTGGGCCCGCACCTGCTGCACCAGATGAACGGCTATAGGGAGATGGGCGCTTTTGGCGGAGGCGATGAGGCACCCCGATTCCACAACGCGAAAGAGGCGGTGGAGCAGGGTTTGTACCAGTTCTGGACCCCGGATCAGGCCGTCGACAATATCGTGGCGCAACTGCGGGAGTTCCCGCAGATTCGCGACATGCATTTCTGGGCCCAGTTTCCCGGCGAAGCCATCGATGCCGGCTCCCGCCGCATCGAACTCATGGCGCGGCAGGTACTGCCCAGGGTGAGAGAGGCCCTGCAGGGATAGCGGCTGCTGCAGTTCGCTGACCCGCCAATGGTTTCACTGGGCCCCGGCCCGCGTTACTCGCCGGGGTTTGCGGCGCAAGGTCGGTGGGATATGCCGGTCAGGACCTGCCGATGACTTCTGCTCCCTGCTTGCGCTTGTAGTCCTCGACCACCCGGTAAACTTCCTGGTGAAACGCACGCAACAGGATTTCCTGATCCGTCAGGGGATACCTGTCGAAAGCGCGGGTCTCCAGACCCAACTGGGTGGCCTCGAGCAGGCTGAAGTCCTGCAGGGCGGCGTCCAGAAACATGTACAGGCTCGCCTTCTGCGCCAGGGCATCGCTGAAATTTTTTGCCTTGGGCATGAAGATTTCCACTTCAAAGCGCATCTCATTGTAGGTCAGCGGACACATCATGTAGGTGAGGTACCATCCGGGATTGTAGTGCTGCAGAAACATCTGCGGCCAGATCTTGTGGGATACACTCCCCCAGTTGTCGATCTGGGTGGGGTTGGAAATCAGCGGCAGCTCGTGCAATTCGTCCGGGAAATCGATGCGCGGCCCGGTGCCGAAGCCCTGGGTCAGTCGCTCGTAGTCGAAATTGATGATTTCACCCCAGTCCTGGTAGATCATCATGCGGTGGCGACCGTGAATTCCGAAATGCTCAGCCCCCAGCAACAGCGTCTCCGAGGGTTGCGTTTTGAACGGCAGCGCATGAGTGGTGGCGGCATGGTAGGTCTCGGAAAAGCCGTCGATCATGGTTTTCCAGTTGGCCTTGGCACGCGCCGTGAAAAAGAAGCGTTCCGTGCACAGTTCGAAGGGATAGCCGTCGAACCCGCTGTAATATGGTTCCCCCAGGAATTCCTGCAGGCTCTCCCTGGGGCCACCCGGGTTCAGGTTGATGAAGATAAACCCGTTCCAGACTTCAAAGGGAACTTCCGCCAACTGAAGTTCCCTGCCCTGGTCGCCCAGCCAGGCTTCCTTTTCGGTCAGCAGCGCCACCTTGCCATTGGTATGGTACTGGATGCCGTGGAACTTGCAGTGAAAGGTTTTGCAGCGCCCCGAGACCTCTTGTGAAGCATCTGTGCTCCACATCAGCTTGTTGCCCCGATGTGGACAGACATTGTGGTACACGCGCAGGTTCTGCTCGTCATCGCGGGTCACCAGCACCGACGCTTTCAGAATTTCGAATTCCTTGGTGAAGTACATACCGGGTTTCGGCACGCGCTCGACGCGGCCCACGTAGTGCCAGGCGGGTCTGAAAATCGCCTCTATCTCGAGTTCAAAAAACTCTGGCGAAATCGTGTCCTCGTAGCTGACTTTTTCTTCACCCAGGCCATACATCCTGGTCCAGCCCTCGTCCGGGCGGCCACTTTTGAAAATCGCTTCGTCGCTCATCTTTTTTACTCCTCACTGGAATCCAGTGTTGTAATCATCGTCAACCCCATCGGGACGGGATTCAGAAATTCTCCGGTTCATCGACGATGTTCCACCACGACTTCGAATCGGGTACCGTCGGTTGCTTGAACACCTCGACCGACTCCGCCACCGGCACCCAGGCAAAAACCAGGTTGCCAAGGATTCTGTCCCCCTCGCTGTACTCGGAAAATTCCTTGCTATCCAGGTAGTCCCTGATTTCGGGGATACGGGCTTTCACCGCATCATAGAATCCCTGCATCTCTTCCATGGTACTGTTCACGCGAGCCGCATACTGATCCGCCATACCGCGGTTGTCCCAGCGGTCGATATACTGGTTCAGTTCGGAAAATTGATCGGGTAGCAATTGACTGGTGTCTCCGGACATTGCGCTATCCTCCTATGACATGATTCTTCGTTTCAGGGCTCCCGCCCCATGACCCTCCGGCATTGAGCGCGTTCAGGTGGTCTGGCCGGTTGAGAGTTGCCACCAGTACGCCATCGCCGTGCAATTCGACGTTGATGTTGGAAAACTTCGAATAATCCACATGTTTCTCCGACCGTGCCCTCCCACCACAACGCCATGATGTGCAGCCATGTACGCACACAACGGATATGTAGACACCTGTCGTTTTAATATTTGCATGTCTTACCAGCTTGTGTCAATATTTATTCGGGAAATTTGCCGGCCAGCCTGCCGGTCCGGTTCAAGGTATCGGCGCAGCCGGATTGAGGGGCTGGCTGCCTCAGTCCGGATTCACTCACTCCCGGCGCTGGCGAAATGCTGTTTCACCTGCGCGTAGTGGGGCACGTGACTCAGCAGGCCGCCGTCCACCGGCAGCAACTGCCCGTTGATATAGGAAGCGGCGTCGCTGGCGAGAAAGACGATTGCGGCGGCCACTTCCTCGGGTGTGCCCAGATGCGGGGTGAGCACATTGTCTTCGAAAGCTGCCCGGATCTCCGGTTCCCGGGAGAAGGTCTCCAGCGCCGGGGGAGACAGCACCAACCCCGGCAATACGGCATTGCAGCGAATGCCCCGCTTGCCGTAGGTGGTGGCGGTACACTGGGTAAGAATGTTGATCCCGGCCTTGGCTGCCGCGTAGGCAAAGCGGGTGTTGTCGCCGGCGATTCCATCCACTGAGGAGACGTTGACGATGGCTCCACCGCCGGCGGCCAGCATGTGCGGGATCGCGTATTTGCATGCCGCCATGACCGAGCGGAGGTCTGCCGCGTAGGTTCGGTCCCAGGTGTCGATCCGGGTCTGCAGGAAATCGCCGTCGTGCTGCAGCAGGGACAGGTCAGCAGCGTTGTTGCACAACACCTGCAGCCCCCCGTAGCGGGATACCGTCTCCGCGATCAGGTGCTCAACCTGTTCCGGTTGCGACACATCCGTGGGGATGGAACTCGCGATGCCACCCGAGCCGCATATGGTCTCCACAACCGCATCCGAACCCGCGCCGTCTATGTCGCCGATAACGACGGAAGCCCCCTCGGCGGCCATTTTCAGGGCAGTGGCCCGGCCGATGCCGGACGCTCCGCCGGTGACGACGGCCACCCTGGCACTCAGTACTCCCATGATCAGGTCTCCTTCGGGGTGCGGACCATCAAGTCAGTATTTCCCCGTAACGACGCAGAATTCTTTCCGCGGTATTTTCCATATTTCCGGCTGTTTCTCCGCCGTCCACCGCCAGGTTCACGCCGGTGATCTGGGCGGCGAGGTCACTGGCCAGGAAGACTGCCGCGTTGGCGATATCCTCGGGCATGCCGAGGCGGCCCAGCGGCATCCGCCCCCGCATCAATTCCATGGATGCATCGGTCAATTCTTCGATCCTGTCTTCCGGCATCCCCTCCAATACCACGGTCATCGGGGTGCGCGTCGGGCCTGGAGAAATGCAATTGACGCGAATGCCGTACTTGCCCAGTTCGATGGCCAGGGACCTGGTCATGCCGACTACTCCCGCCTTGGTGGTGCGGTAGGGGATGACGCCGTAACCGCCGTAGAGTGCCGAACTGGAAGCGGTGGTCAGGATACAGCCGCCGCCGTGGCCGGCCATGTGGCGCCCGGCGAAGCTGGCCCCCAGCAGCGGGCCCAGCAGGTTGATTTCCATGGTTTTCTGAAACGACTGGAAGTCCTCTTCCAGGAAGTTTTTCCGGGCATCTCCCATGATGCCGGCGTTGCTGAACATGATATGCAGACCACCGAACCGGTTCACCGCGGTATCGATCAACGATTGAACCTGTTCGGGTCGGGTGACGTCGGCGTGACAATAGACAGCGGCATCACCCAGGCTCTCTGCAACAGCCTGCCCCTGTTGGTCCAGAACATCGGCCATCACCACCCGGGCGCCTTCTTCCACGAAACGCCGCGCACTCGCCTCTCCCATGCCCCGCGCGGCGCCGGTGATCACCGCCACTTTCCCGGCCAGCAGCTTGTCCATGCCGACATCCTCTGAATCTGTTCGCGATACAGTTGTTGATCATATCATCTCAAACAGATTGTATGGATTCATGCCAGCGATTTTCCCTGCGCAGTCAGGGCAGGGCAGCATTGCGTTGACATTCGGGGAGCGACCCGTTACTGTGGAAATTCGACAGATGTCGATATAAAAGATGCGCGTTACCTGGACCCAGGACAGGACGTGCCCAACCCGGTTGGGGACGAGGAACATGAGCTTGCCGAAGCAGTTTGCAGACCTGGAAACCTACGTCGACAAGTGGGATTTGCCGGATTTCAATGCGCGCTACGCGGCGCGCCTTGGTTCGTCCATGGACGAACTCGGGAAATTCTACGCCGACATGCTGGAGCGGGCCGAAGCCATCAAGACCTACCTGGACCAGAGGGCATTTGACCAGTATGGGGAGGAGGACAAACGATTGGCGCGCCTGATGTTTGCCATGGGCGTGGTGGGCCCCGCGGTGGATATATTCCGCAGTCCCGCGGTGCCCGACAGTGGCGCCACCAGCTTCGATATGGTCATGGACGTCGAACTGGCCTGAACGCCGTGAGTTCGGATATGCCCGATACACCGCACATTTCCGCTGGAGACAGGATCATAGCCGGTGGCGGTGTCTACGATCAGCGACACTACGAAGATCATCCGGATATCGGTACCGGGCTGATCAGCTACGAGCACGCGATTTCACCGCGCAGTTTCGAACTGGAGAGGGAAGCGATTTTCAGGCGCTGCTGGATCAATGTCGGTCGCGACCTGCGTTTGCCCAAGGTGGGGAGCTACTTCACCAAGGAAATCGACATTCTGAAAACTTCCCTCATCGTGGTTCGCGGCAAGGACGAGACCATCCGCGCATTTCACAACGTATGTCCGCACCGGGGCAACAAACTGGTCTGGGAAGGCCACCCGGGGGAAGAAAAATCGGGTAAGGCCATGGCCTTTTTCTGCAAATACCACGGCCTTGGCTTCGGCCTGGACGGACGCATGGAAGTGTTGCGGGATCCGGACAACTGGTTTGGCTCCCAGGGCTGTGACCTGCACCTGGTGGAGGTACCCCTGGAATTCTGGAACGGCTATATCTTTGCCAATTTCACCCCGGGTGGGCCGGAGCAATCCCTGCGTGACTACATGGGGGAACACATCTGGGCGGCACTGGACGACATCCCGGTGGAACTGTACACGCAGCACGTGTACGGCAAGGGTGAAATCAACAGCAACTGGAAGACGCTGCACGATGCCTTTTCCGAGGCCTGGCACGGATCGGTACTGCACAGCGAGATCATGGTCAATTTGCGCAACGTGGTATTCCGTGCGCCGCCCAGCCGCTTTGACGGCCCCCACAGGACCGCCGTGGCCTGCGGTACGGTACCCGAGGGATCCTATACCTTCGATATCGAGCGGGTGTCGAGAGCGTCGGTGACCGGCACGCAGATACCGCCGGCGCAGAAGATCGCCCCCCCGCGGGCGGCGTTCACGCCGGAGCAGACCGATTGGGTGGCGGTAACCTTCACGGTGTTCCCCAATTTCCAGTTGCAGATCTACGCGCCGGGTTGGATCAATACCTACAACTACTGGCCCCTGGCCCACGACCGCATGCGGTTCGAGATCAACCAGTACTTTCAGCCCGCCAGGAACTTTTCCGAATTGTTTTCCCAGAAGACCGGTACCGGCCTGGTGCTGGACAGCGTGCTGCAGGACCTGGGGACCCTGGAGGCGACCCAGCGGGGCCTGGAATCCCGGGTGTACAGCGCGTATCCGCTGATCGACGAGGAGCATAATATCCGCCACTTTCACAAGATGATCGATGAGCGGATCAAGGCCTACGAACGGGAGCAGCGAGCCACCGGAGCTACCTGAAATCTGATGTGCTTCGACAAATTTGCTGATGCATTTTTCTTTTCAGACAACATGCGTCTCTATAAACTCTTATGTTGCCCCCGGCTGCAAAGTAACCGGAGTGGGTTCGAAGGCGGTCAGAATGTGGGGCCGAAGTACAGATTCCGCAAAGTGGGAGAAAGTGAGCCGTTCCATGGTTTCCGTGAAATACATTGAATTTGATGGCACCGAGCATGAGGTGGAGGCCGAGCCTGGCAAGAGCCTGATGGAGGTGGCCTGCAGCAACAACGTTCCGGGAATCCTGGCCGACTGCGGGGGGGCGTGTGCCTGTGCCACCTGCCACGTCATGATCGAGCCGGCCTGGCTGGAACGCGTTCCCGCAATCTCGGACGAAGAAGAGACCATGCTGGAATTCGGCCTGGAACAGCGAACCGAGGGGAGTCGTCTGTCCTGCCAGATTTCGGTG
>CAZUGZ010000038.1:0-8237 GCA_964620555.1 uncultured Alteromonadaceae bacterium | reverse complement strand
CTGGACGGGATTGTGCTGAATTTGCCGGAATCACAGATTTGAACAGCACTCTCATTCACCTGATTGGGTGTTATGGAGAACGGAAGCAATGACAGCCAGTTTGAAAGGGAAAGTTGCCCTCGTTACCGGCGGCGCCTCCGGTATCGGCAGGGCCACCGTCGAGTTGTTCGTGGCCGAAGGCGCTCGCGTCGTCATCGCGGACCTGCTGGAAGAACAGGGTGAAGAGCTGGCCCGCTCACTGGGTGACGCAGTCGCCTGCAAACAGACCGATGTATCCCGGGCCGATTCCATCGAAGGCGCTGTTGCATTTGCCATCGACAACTTCGGTGACCTGGACATCCTGTTCAACAATGCGGGCGTGAGTGGGGCCGAAGGTTCCTCCGACTTCCTGAAAAACGACCTTGCGACCTTCAACCGGGTGATGGCCGTCGATCTGCTGGGGCCCATGTTGGGAGCCAGGGCGGCGGGCAGGCACATGGTCGAGCGGGGCAAGGGTGTCATTCTCAATACCGCCTCGATAGGCGGCAGCTACCCCGGCTACGGCGTGCCCGATTACCGGGCGGCCAAGGCGGGCGTGATTGCGTTCACCCGTTCGCTGGCCATTGAACTGGGGCCATTCGGGGTACGGGTCAACTCGATATCTCCGGGCCCCATCAAGACCGGGATCGTTGCGATGAATGTAGAGATGGACGAGGAAATCGGCGACCGGATTCTCGATGCATCCATGGATGCCATGATGGACATGCAGGTTCTCAAGCAGGTAGGCGAGCCGCGGGATATTGCCGAGGCGGCGCTGTTTCTCGCCAGCGACCGCGCCCGGCAGATTACCGGGATCGACCTGGTGGTCGATGGTGGAGCTTCACTGGGGGATACCGTGAATCGGCAGGCGAACATGGAACAGGCCTTCGCCAGGATACTGCAGGGCCAGGCCTGACCAACGGGAGCCGCGGGCTTTTTTCGGGCAGGGGCCATTGAACAGATTGTGATCGGGAGGACGATCTATGCAAACCAGAACGATTACCTATTACAGCGATGGCGATGTCGTGGTCGGTGACCTCCACCTGCCGGATGACTTCGATGAAAGCAGGCAGTACCCGGTGATCCTGCAGTGCCAGGGCTTTACCGGAATTCGCAAAATGGTGCAGCCGCTGTTCGCCGAGTACTTTGTCAAGGCGGGCTTCCTGGCGCTGGCAATCGATTACCGCGGCTGGGGAGACAGCGGTGGTGAGCGGGGAAGAATGGCGCCCCTGGAGCAGGTGGAAGATTGCCGCAACGGATTTTCGTGGCTGCAGGCGCAACCCTTCATCGATGGCGATCGCATGGCGCAGTTCGGGGCCAGTTTTGGTGCGCTGATCACCCCCTACACCATGGCGCTGGACAGCCGGGTACAGGCCGGGGTAGGTACCGGTGGTGTGGCCGATGGTTACCAGGCCATTACCAGTGACCGCACTCCGGCACAAATGGCCGAGTGGGAACAGAAAATGGTCGAGGCCAGAACCAGGCGGGTTCTCACCAATGAAGTCGATCGCTGTTTGACGGTGCTGGACCTGTTTATCGATCCCGACAGCCGCTCCTGGGAACCGGAGATGTGGGAAGCGGTGCCCGCCTGGCACAATTGGATGGGTTTCGATTCCATGGCGCGGGTAGTGGATTTCCGGCCCATCGATGTGGCACACCGAATCGAAAAGCCGATTGCCTATTTTCTGGCCGAGAAGGATATAGTGGCCGACACGGACAGTTTCCGGGCGCTGTACGAGGCCACCAAAGAACCCAAGAAGCTGATCACCTACGACTGTGGTCACTACGATTGGTATGACGGCGAATACCTGGACAAAACCATGAACGATGCCTGCGCGTTTTTTCTCGAACACGTGTAATGGCAGGAGGAGGTTAGACATGAGCGAACAACTGAGCAATGCGGAGATCACCCGCAAGGTCATCGATCACGTTTCCAACTACGAGTTCGATCAGATCAACCAGCATATCCACGAGGACATCGTGATCGAAGTGCCCTTCCAGGCGTTTCACGTTGGCCCGATGCGGCGTGGCAAGGAACTCTTCATGAGCGGGATGCAGCTCGTCCCCAGCGTCTTCAAAAAGTTCAAGCTCAATATCCACGAGCTGTACGATTGCCCCGGGCAGGACGTGGTGGTCTTCGAACAGACCAGCATGGCCATCTTCGCCGCCAACGGCGCCACCTACCAGAACCGCTACATCATGGTGTTCGGCTTTCGGGACGGAAAAATCAACCTGTGGCGGGAATTTTTCAACCCGGAGCTCATGAATGCGGGTTGGCGGTTCATGCTCGATGGCTAGCCCGCCGTGGCCGAACCATTCACCCGGTTAGTGCAGACCCGCCAGACGGCTTTGCAAACGGCCGCCGGTAACTTCTGCCTGAATTGGCCGGGCGATGGTGAGAAGTGATGTTCCAGGGCGATACGCCGCTGCGTCACCTCGATCGGCCCTTCACTGTCGAACTGGCCCTTGCGGCTGCCCGCCAGGAGGCGGGGCTGACAGACTTTGGCGATACCCACTTCCTGGAACCGCTGGAAGCGCTGATCAGCGGCGTCGGGTCGGATGTCGACCTGTCTGAAGCCGGGACGATCAGTTTCAGAGCCACGGTACAGCGCCTGCTGGTGAACCGCCTGCGATTGCAGCGGGAACTGCGGGCACACCCGGAAATCACTGCGGAAGATGTCTCCGATCCCATCGTGGTAATCGGCATGCCGCGAACCGGAACCACCAAGTTGCAACGGTTGCTGTCCGCCGACCCGGGAATGCAGGGTCTGCCCCTGTGGAAGCTGCTCAACCCGCTGCCTTTTGATGATGAACTGCCCGGTGAGCCCCATGGTCGGCTGCAATTTGCCAGGCTGGTGGAGGAGGCCACCCGCGCCAACGCGGATTTCACTACTTCTCACGAGACCGCGGCGACCGAGGTCGACGAGGACAGCTACCTGCTGTTGATGACCTTCGAGTACCCCCTGCTGTTCTCCCTGTACCCTTCCCGGTCGTACCTGGATTGGGTGCGGGCGCGGCCCAGGCTGCCGGCGCATCGCTATGAGAAGCTGGTGTTGCAGTACCTGCAGTGGCAGGACGGGGGCAGGCGGGGCCGACGCTGGGTGTTGAAGAACCCGGGTGCGCTGGGTTGCCTGCAGGCCTTGCACGAGGTGTTTCCGCGGGCATTTTTTGTCCATTCGCAGCGCGACATGCTGGAGGTCATGCCTTCCTACTGCCGCCTGATGGAAGGAGCTACTCGGCCGCTTCTGCGGCACCTCGACCTGGAGAAACATGGCCGCGATGCGCTGGAATTCTGGTCCCACGAGATGAACCGGTGGCACCGGGACCGGGCTGAACTCGGTGCCGGGATCGACGTTTTCGACGTTTCCTACCTGGATATCGTATCCGATCCCCTCGCCATCGCTGCCCGGATCTATGAGCGTTGCGGTATTCGCTTCACTGAATCATCGCGCCGGCCCATGCAAACCTGGCTGAGGAACAACCAGCAACACAAGCACGGCAGGGCAGTGTATTCCCTGGATCGCTACGGGCTTGGCAGCACCGATATTTCCCTGGCGTTCCCCGCGGCGTTTTCCCCCACTGGAGATTGAGAGGCCGCCGGCACAGAAATCGGGCGAGCAGGGGATCACATATAAATAGAAAATAGACACTTGTTGGTTTTAACTACTAAATAGCTTATAATCGGCTAGTGATGATATAAAGACTGGCAATCCAAAAAACTTGCCACACACGCCATCTATATTCGGAGGTTTTCGATGTCTGCAGCAAGAATAAGACGTTTTATCCTGCCGGCGGGAATCTGCCTGTCACTGGCTGTCCCCGTTGAGTTCGTCAACGCGCAGTTGGAGGAAGTGATCGTGACCGCCCGTAAACGCGAGGAGGGTTTCCTCGATGTGCCGGTCACCAGTGTCACCATCGACAGGGCTGGCCTGGAGGCGTATCAGACCACCAGTTTCTTCAATCTCGCCAGTCGCGTTCCAGGGCTGATTGTCGGCAACAACGTGGGTAGCGTCGGTGGCAATGCCACCATCCGCGGTATTGGCAGCACTGCGTTCAACCCGGCCACCGACGGCGCCGTCGCGGTAAACGTGGACGGTATCCAGTTCAGTCACGGCGGCGTGCTGCGTACAAGCTTTTTCGACGTACGCCAGGTCGAGGTACTGAAGGGGCCACAGGCGTTGTTTTTCGGCAAGAACAGCCCAGGCGGCATCATTACCATCCGCACCGAGGACCCGGGGGAGGAGTTCGAGGCAATGACGCGCCTGGGCTATGAGACCGAGGCGGAAAAATACCTCGTCGAAGGCATTCTCTCCGGCCCCCTGAGTGACACGGTCAAGGCTCGCCTGGCCGTGGCCTACAACGAACAGGAGGGTTACTTCGAGAACGAGGCCCGGCCCGGCGCAGGGCTGGGTGGCGCCGGCCCCAAACACAGTTCCTTCCCCAATGGCGACAGCATTTTTGCCCGCCTGACGTTGCTGTTTGATCCCAGCGACCAGCTCAGCATCCGCTTCAAGGCCAGCTATGAGGATCGGGATATCGACGGGGACGGCGGTACCGCACAGGTCGTCGGCTGTGATACCGACTTCGACCCGATAGAGAAATGCGTGCTGGATGACAAGGCCACCATCGCGGATCTCGATCTCCGGGCGTTCCCCGGTACACCCAATGGGGGCGTACCGTACCAGCAAACGGATCTGTTCTTCTCCACGCTGGAGATCAACGCCAGCCTGAGCGACGCACTGACCCTCACCTCGGTGACGGGGTACTCCGACAACAGCCACGAGTTCAACATCAACGGCACCTTTCAACCCGGCACGGTCGACCAGACTTCGGCCTTCCTGGGCTTCCCGGGCAGTGTGCTGGTGGATGCCCCCAATTCCCATGAACAGGAGTACTTCACCCAGGAGTTCCGGTTGGCCACGGACTTTGAGGGACCGTTGAACGGTGTGGTCGGCCTGTTCTACGAGGATGCCAGCCAGGATTTCATTCACGCATCAAAGGTTCCGGCGTTTGGCGTGTTCAACTACAACTTCCAGGATATCGATATCGAGACATTTTCCGTTTTTGGCCAGTTGACCGTGGACATCAGCGATACCGTTGAACTGGCGGGCGGGCTGCGCTATATCGAGGAAGAGCGCGACCTGAGTACGGTGGACAACGGCACCTTCTTCGGGTTCCCCGGGGTCGGTCCGGTTGCCCTGGCGGTGGACAATATCGACGCCGACGATCTATTGCCCGAGGTGACCCTGAACTGGCAGGTGCGGGACAATATCACCCTGTTCGCAGCCTACCGGTCCGGCTGGAAATCCGGTTCCTTCAACGTGGACCAGCCCACCGCGGACGATCGCTCCTATGAGCCCGAAACCGCCGAAGGCGGTGAGATCGGGTTCAAGGGCATGTTGCTGGACAACACCCTGCGGGTGAATGCCAGCGCCTACTACTACGAGTACGACGATCTGCAGGTCAGCAAGACAATTTCGATTCCCGGCGGTACCGGTACCCTGCTCAAGGTAGTCAACGCGGCAACCGCAGAGGTCAGTGGTGTGGAGGTGGAACTGACCTATGCCCCCGCGGCCGTGGAGGGCCTGACCCTGCACGGTGCCATCAACTACAACCGGGGTGAGTTCGAGGAATTCCCGGATGCTCCCTGCTACGGAGGCCAGCTCATCGCCCAGGGCTGCGCCCGCAACTTCGAACCGGGCGCCAACGAGTTGGCGCCGGGCTTTGCACTGGGCGGGTTCACCGCACAGGATCTCTCGGGAGAAGACCTGCCCCGTTCGCCTGAATGGACCGGGAGCTTCGGATTCGACTACCAGTTCGCACTCGGTGCCGGCGATCTGATGCTTGGCATTGCTGCCAGCACCACCTACGCCGACGAGATGTGGATGAACGTGACCCGGAACCCCCGTACGCTGCAGGACGACTACTGGAAGTCCAGCGCTGCCCTGCGCCTCTATCCCCAGGACCAGAATTGGGAGCTGGCGCTGATCGGCAGTAACCTGGAGGATGAGATCACCGCTTCGACCTGCTTCTCCGGGCCCTTTGACCAGGCGGCCGGATTAGTCCCCAATCCTTCGGGCCTGCCTTTCAATCCCATTCTGCCCGGCAGCTATGACAACGGGCTGTGCTTTGCGGAACCGGGCCGGGAAATCTGGCTGCGCTTCACCGTGAATATGTAAACGGGTCGTGACGGAGGTCGTCGTATTCTGTCGCGGCAACGCCAGGACCAGCGCCCCCTACTGTTCCGGGGAGACCCTGTTGGAGACCGCCCGTCGCTCCAATGTTGCGCTTTCCTCCAGTTGCGAGAACGGTGATTGTGGTACCTGCATGGTGGAACTGCGCAAGGGGCAGGTGCAGATGAGGCAGAACAATGTGCTCGACGAGAGAGACCTGGAAGAGGGTTATGTACTCGCCTGCCAGTCGGTGCCGGTCACTGAAACTGTCGAAGTGGCACTGTTTTGAAAGACTGCCCGCCGTCTACCGGAATCCGGCAGCGACATCTCAGGCCGTTTGCTTGAACAGCGCATAATACCCCAACTTTGCCAGGGAGTCGAGATCGTCCGGCCCCGGCTTCTCTGCACCGGCGCAGATCGTCGTAAAGAAATACATTTCGAGTTGCATCAGGAACATTTCCAGGCGCACCTTGGCCTCTTCCGGTTCACTTCCCCCGAAGCGCTCCAGGTAGTGTTCCAGGAACCCGAACTTCTGAACGTAGCTGGCCTTGGCGAAGCGAGGTTCGGCGAGTTGGGCATGCAGGATGGCTTCGTACACTTTCTGGTTTGTTTCCCAGAGCCCTGACATGTAATCGACCCAGGCCCGGAATTGGGCGTAATCCGGTTCAATCATGTTGTTGATGGGCTCGTACACGACCGCCGCTCCCGGTTCGAGCTGTTCCTGAGAGGCCAGTATCAGGTCCACCTTGTCCTTGAAATGCAGGTAGAAGGTCGATCGGTTGGCACCCGCTTTGCGGGTAATCATATCGATGGTGGCGTCGTTGAATCCGACTTCTTCGAATACCTCGAGCGCCGAGTTGATAAAGCACGCCCGGGTGAAATCCCGTTGCTGGCTGCGCAGTGAGGACGTGGAACTCATGGTCGCTTCCCGGTCTGCCGCGGTTGCAGGTTCCACCTCGTTGCTTTCATGGCTTCAGTGTAACATCAATCTTTAAAAACAACAGTTGTATATTCAATTCTCACCATCGACTTCCCGCGCAGCAACGGGCTGAGTCCGCGACACCGCAAAACCCTGCTTGGGGAAGTAGACGCGCATTTCTCCAACCTGCTCATTGCGCAGGTTGACGGCAAAATCATGCTCGCCCACCCAGGCGAGGGGCCCGGTCACCGCTCCACCATCGTATGCTTCGTGCCGGACCCTGACAGGTTCTCCGATGGTCACGCCTACGAGGTGCCGCGGCATCGTTGCCGGCGCTGGTGACGGGGGTGCCACGCGGCCCTCCGGGAATCAGTCCTTCGTCTTGTAGAAGAGGGTGTACAGTCCCAGGTCGGCGAGCGTGTCCAGAGCCAGCGATGACGGTTTCTCGGCACACTCGCAGATGGTGGTGTAAAAGTACATTTCAAACTGCATCATGAACTTTTGCAGCCGATTGGCTGCTTCCTTGCGTTTCTTGCCCTTGAATCGTGACAGGTAGCCCGTCAGGTCCTCGCACACGACCTCGAAGTTTTTTTGTGAAATACTGGGTTCGGTCAACTGTGCCTGCACGATCGCTTCATAAATCCGGTGGTCCTCCTCCCAGTCTTTGACCAGGCGGTCAATCCAGGCACGGAACTCGCTGAAGCTGGGATCCTGCATGTCGTTGATCAGGCGCATGGTATCCCTGCGCTCGGGAGAAATCCGCTCGTTGGCCGCCATCATCAGGTTGGTCTTGTCCTTGAAATGCAGGTAGAACGTCGACCGGTTGGCCCCCGCCCGCCGGGTGATCATATCGATGGTGGCATCGTGGAAACCGACTTCTTCAAAAATCTCCATGCCCGCGTCAATAAAGCGGGCCCGGGTAAATTCCCGCTGCTGACTGCGAAGTGAGGAGCGCTTTTCGGTCATGATCCGCGCACCTTCCGGACCGGTGCGGGTTGCAAAGTCGAAAAATACATCATATGTCTAGAGTATATACTTGAATTGGGGCAATTAACAGGGTTGGGAGCGGTTTTGTAGAGAACATGTATGGTCCGCCCCGCGTTTGCAACGGGTGAGTTGTTGTGACC
>CAZUGZ010000037.1:14745-21656 GCA_964620555.1 uncultured Alteromonadaceae bacterium | reverse complement strand
CCCAGTGGACAAAAGCAGCCATTCTGGTAGCATTTTGCGCCGATGTCGTTCCTGCCAGGCGGCTGCAAAGGCCATCTGTCCCGGGCGCTTCAGGGCCTCCCGAAGTCACGTTGCCTGCCGGGGTGCAAGCTGCAAACCATTCGAGCCGAGGAAGCATGCAAATGAGAGCCGCCCTGCTGGAAGAGTCCGGGCAACCACTGCGCATCGTCGATGACGTGGAAATCATGGAACCCCGGGTGGGGGAAGTCCGGGTCAGGGTGAAGTATTGCGGCCTGTGCCACTCGGACCTGAGCATTGCCGACGGTACCCTGCCCCTGGTCGACATGCCCATTATTCTCGGTCACGAGGCGGCCGGAATCGTCGACAGTATCGGCCCCGGCGTGACCCTGCTGCAGCCTGGAGATCACGTGATACTGACTCCCACCCCACCCTGTGGCCACTGTTACTACTGTCAGCGCGGCAATCACAGCATCTGTGAAGAAGCCCAGGGAATCATGACCAATACACTTGCGGATGGCGCAACCGGCCTCTCCCGCGGCGGACACAAGGTAATGCGCGGCCTGGGCGTAGGCGCCCTGGCAGAATACGTGACGACACCGGTTTCCGGTGCGATCAAGATCGATTCCGAACTGCCGCTGGATACGGTTTGCGTGATTGGCTGTGCCCTGCAAACCGGTGTCGGGGCGGTACTGAACACCGCCAGGGTCGAAACCGGCGCCACGGTTCTGGTCCTGGGGGCAGGCGGTGTCGCCATTGCCGCTGTACAGGGCGCTCGCCTGGCGGGTGCCTCGACCATCCTGGTGTCAGAACCGCTGGCAGCGAGGCGTCAGGCCGCGCTCGATTTCGGCGCCACCCACGTCATCGATCCCAGCGTCGAGGACGTGACCGCCAGGTGCCTGGAACTCACCGACGGCATCGGCATGGACTACGCTTTTGAAGCCGTCGGGTCAGGGGCGCTGGCAGACACCGGGCTCGAATCCATACGCCGCGGCGGGACCCTGGTGTGCGTGGGGGTGGCACCGCTGGAAGAGGCCATCCACATTCCCTGCGCCGCGATGTTCACGGTGATGGAGAAAACCCTGTGCGGCTGCCTGCTGGGCAGCAGCAACAGTCGCTACGAAGTGCCGCGTTTGCTGCGGCTGTGGCAGGCCGGCAAACTCGACCTGGAACACATGATCAGCAGTCGCCGGCCACTGGCCGAAGTAAACCAGGGTCTGGACGACCTCGCTCGAGGCCAGGGCATTCGCACCGTCGTGGAAATCTGAAGGAAGGCGGCGGGCGGGCGAGGAAGAGCATGACCACACGGCTCGTCAAAACATTCCTGCCGCTGCTGTTGGTGGGCGGCGCCGCGGCGCTGGCGTTGCTGATGTTCCTGAATCGCCCCGACAATGCGCTGCTGCCACCGCCGCAACGCAGTGCCGAGATCGATGTGGCCGAAATCACCCTGCAGAGCCTGCGCATTCCCATCAGCACCCAGGGCACCGTGACCCCCCATCGGGAGACCGTGCTGGTGGCGGAGGTGGCCGGCAAGATCGTACAGGTTTCTCCGACCTTTCATGCCGGCGGCTACCTGGCCAAAGGTGAGGTATTGCTGAAAATAGACGATCGCAATTACCGGACCGCACTGTTGCGCACCCAGGCCGAGGTCGAATCCGCCGAAAGTTCGCTGGCCCTGGAAAAAGGGCGCGGCGAGGTGGCCTACAACGAGTGGCAGAAACTGCCCGCCAACTCGCAGCGCTCCCAGGAGGCGACCGACCTGTACCTGCGCAAGCCGCAACTGGACAGCGCCCAGGCCCAACTGCTCTCCGCCCAGGCGAATTACAACAAGGCCAAAAACGACCTCGAGCGCACTGTCATTCGCGCTCCCTACCGCGCCATCATTCGCTCCAAACGCAGTGACCTGGGCCAGTACGTCTCTCCCGGAACCCCGCTGGCCGAAATATTTGCGGTGGATTTTGCGGAAGTCCGGTTGGCGATTTCCCAGGGCAAGCTGAACTACCTGGAATTGCCCGACATCAACAACGGCTTCGCGCCGGAGCGAGCCCCCCGGGTAGACCTGTATGCCGATCTGGCGGGAGAAACCAGGCACTGGACAGGCCGGCTGCAACGCACCGAAGCCGTGTTCGACGAGCGTTCCCGGGTGCTGTTCGCGGTAGCCCGGGTCGATGATCCCTATGGCCTGCAAGGTGGACAGGACGAGCCGCTGCGCATGGGTACCTTCGTCGAGGCACTCATTCTCGGTCGGGAAATGCATGATCTTGCGGTATTGCCGCGGCAGGTATTGCGCGCCGGTGACTATGTCTGGGTGGTGGATGAACGGATGACGCTGCGCAACCGCAAGGTGCGAACCCTGTCCACCGAGGGCCGGCACATCTACGTCAGCAGTGGTTTGCAGGATGGCGACCTGGTCAGTTTGACCGCACTCAGGGCGGGGCTGCCCGGAATGCCGGTGCAAATCAACAAGCGGGTCAGCACGCTGCACAGGCAGGACACGCTGGCGACCGCCGAAGTTCCGCGGGGCCCGGTACAGCCGCCCGCCGACGCCCAGCGGCAAGTGGTCGGCACCACCCCCTCCTCGTGAACGAAGCTCGCCTGCGGGGAATCATCGCCTGGTTCGCGTACAACCCGGTGGCAGCCAATCTGTTGATGCTGCTGATCATCGTTGCGGGCGTGTATGCCGGGCTCAATATCCAACGCGCCGTGATGCCGAACTTCGATATCGACCTGATACAGATCACCATGGTCTACCCCGGGGCGGCGCCGGAAGAAGTGGAACAGGGCATCGTGTTGAAAATCGAAGAAGCCCTGTCTGACCTGGACGGCATCCAGCACCTCGAATCGGAAGCCAGGGAATCGTTTGCCTTCATTTTTCTCGAACCGGAAGATACCGACGCCACCGAAGAATTGTTCAATGAGGTCAAGACCCGGATAGACGCCATCCCCCATTTTCCGGAAGGCGCGGAGAAACCCATCGTCGGCCGCATCGAACCCCCGCTGCAGGCGCTGATCCTGCAGGTTACCGGCGACCTGGACGAACGCAGCATGAAAGAGCTCGCCGAACAGGTCAAACTGGACCTGATCGCCCACCCGGATATTTCCTCGGTAGACATCTGGGGTGCCCGCGACTATGAGATTGCCATTGAAATTTCCGAACACCAGTTGCGGCAATACCATTTGACCCTGCAACAGGTGGCGTCCATCGTCGCCGCCTCCTCGATCGACTTGCCCGGCGGGGCGGTGCGCACGGAGAACGGGGACATCATGCTGCGCACCCAGGGCCAGGCCTACCGCCAGGCCGACTTCGAAGACATCGTGTTGAAGACCTTCCCCGATGGTACCCGGCTGACGCTGGGCGAGGTCGCTGAAATCGAAGACGGATTTACCGACAGCATCGGTTTTACCCTGTTCGATGGCAAGTTCTCCATCGGCCTGCCGATCCTGGCCCGGGGGGAGCAGGACATCATCAAGGCCGCCCATGCCGCCAAGACCTACGTGGAAGAGAAAAACCAGTTACTGCCGGACGGGGTGGAGTTGGTGATCTGGGCGGATGTCAGTTTTTACGTGGAAGATCGCCTGGTAATGATGTTGAAAAACCTGTCCCTGGGCGCGCTGGTGGTGTTTCTGATACTGGCCCTGTTTCTGGAGATCAAACTTGCTTTTTGGGTGATGGTGGGCATTCCAATCTGTTTTCTCGGTTCACTGGCGGTGTTCGCCTCGCCGTTGATCGATGGAACCCTCAATATCGTCAGTCTATTCGGATTTATCCTGGTGCTGGGCATCGTGGTGGACGATGCCATTATCGTCGGCGAGAGCGCTGCCACGGAACGGGAAGCCCGGGGCCGCAGCGTCGATTCCATCATCCGCGGCACCCATCGGGTTGCCATCCCGGCGAGCTTCGGGGTGCTGACCACCATCATGGCCTTCGCCCCACAGTTGTTTCTGGAGGGTGTTTTCGCCAGTTTTGGTGCGGCCCTCGGCTGGGTGGTGGTGCTGTGCCTGGTGTTCTCCCTGATCGAGTCCAAGTGGATACTGCCCGCCCACCTGGCCCACAGCAAGCCGTCCCGGGCGCGCTGGCTGATCGCCCTGGACCGGGTTCGGCAACGGGCCAACCAGGGGCTCAGATATGTCGTCGAACGGCGCCACCTGCCCCTCGTGGAACGCTGTATCGGCCGCCGCTACCTCACCGTGGGAGTCTTCGCCAGCATCCTGATACTCACGGTCGGTCTGATCGCCGGAGGGCAGGTTCGGGTGATTCTTACACCGAGCATCGAGGGTGAATTCATCGCTGTAGACGTGTCCATGGCGGAAGGAACTCCCCAACGGCGGACCCTGGAGGTGGTGGCCGGCCTCAAGCGTGCCATCGAGGAAGTGGAACGCGAATACCAGCAACAGCAGGGCCACACCGAGCGAATTCTGGCCCACACCTACGCCCGCAGCGACGATCCCATCAAGGGGAACCTCCAGGTGGAACTCACCCGCCCGGAACAGCGCAGCATCGGCACAATGGAAGTCGTGCGCCGCTGGCGCAACAAGGTGGGCTCGGTGGACGGGGCTGAATCCATTTCTTTCAATGCCACCGACGGACCCAGTTTTGGCCCCGACCTGTCCTTTGACCTCAAACACTCGGACTGGCAGACCCTGGAAGCCGCGTCCCTGGAGCTGGAGGAGAAACTGCGGAATTACGATGGCATCTACGACATAAGGAATTCCGCCAGCGATGCCGCCGACGAATTTCATATCGACATCCTGCCCCAGGCGGAGGCCCTGGGTATCACCCGCCTGGACCTGGGCAGGCAGGTGCGGCACGCCTTCTATGGCGCCGAGGCCCAGCGCATACAGCGCGGCATTCACGAAATCAAGGTGATGGTGCGCTACCCCGAAGCCGACCGCCGGGACACTGCCAGTCTGAGCAACATGTTCATACGCACGGCGCGGGGGGACGAGGTACCCTTCGACTCGGTGGCGACGCTGCAGATGAAACCCGGGCTGTCCAAAATCACCCACATCAATTTCCAGCGGGCGGTCGAAATCGAAGCCGAGGCCGAGACCGAACGGGTCCAGCCGGGCAGGGTCACCACGGAGATAATGGAGGAATTTCTGCCGGAACTGGCCCAAAAATACCCGGGGCTGTCCTACACGCGCTCCGGCATGTCCGATGAAGAAGAAAAAGCCCTGAGCAGCATGACGCGAGGTCTGATAGTTTCCCTGTTCGGGATCTACGCCCTGTTGGCCATCCCCACCAGATCCTACTTCCAGCCACTGATCATCATGGGAGTGATCCCCTTCGGGGCCATCGGGGCCGTACTCGGACACATGATCACCGGTTACACCATCAGCGTGATGTCGCTGATGGGGCTCGTCGCCCTCTCAGGGGTAGTGGTCAATGACAGCCTGATCCTGATCCACTACGTCAACCGCAGGGTGCGCGAGGGCGCTCACCATCACCAGGCGGTGGTGGAGGCCAGCAGCCGGCGCTTCCGGGCCATTTTGCTGACATCGCTGACTACCTTCTTTGCCCTGGTTCCCATTCTTACCGAATCCAGCACTCAGGCCCAGGTGGTTATCCCGATGGCGGTATCGCTGGCCTTCGGCATCGTCTTTGCGACGACGATCACCCTGCTGCTGGTGCCCTCCCTGTACATGATTCAGCAGGACCTGAAGGCCTGGTGGACCCGAGGCCGGTCGGGGGACGTGCAGGACGCTTTGACTACAGGTAGCGGAACAACAGCAGCAAACCCACCAGCCCGGCAATGAGCGCGGCAATCAGTACTCCTGCCGCGGCGACATCCTTGGCCTTGCGAACCAGCGGATGAGGTTCCCGTACGGTGGCGTCGGCGAGGTATTCCAGGGCCGTATTGAGGGCCTCGGCCAACCACACCAGGGCGATGCACAGCAACAGTATCAGCCAGTCCCGGCGATCGACCTGCAACAACAGCGCAGCAACCACCACCAGCGCGGTGGCCAGCAGGTGAATGCGGGCGTTGGCCTGTTCCCGCAACAACACCCGCAGCCCGGCACCGGCATGGACAAAGCTGCGCAGCCGCCCGGCGACGCCCCGGCCACTGCCGGATGGCGCCGGCGGCCGTTCCCCGTCAGGCGCTGGCCCGGTCATCGGTAGCGCCCCGGTGCAATTCCCGCGAACGCCAGCGTGCATAAAACATGGCGCTGAACAACAGGGTAGTGCTGGCCAGCAGTGTGCCAACCGCCGGCAGGTCGCCGGGAAAGCTGAACAATCTCAACACCGAGGCCAGGATGTAGAGCAGACATACCAGGCACAACCAGAGGAAGCTGCGCAAGCGGTCTGCGCACAGGCCGGGCACCAGCACCAACAGCGGCAGCCAGCGCAGCAGCCACACCACCCAGGGCGCCTGCTGTTGCCAGGACAGCAGTAACTGGACCAGCAACAATGCCAGCAGACTGACCAGGACCAACAGGCGTGTCACCTGTACCCGACTCATGCGGTTAGCCGGTCATTGCGACCCGGCTGGCGCCCCGATCAGGCCCAACACGTTCTCCGGCGGCCTGCCGAGGACGGCGCGCTCGCCCTTGACCACGATCGGCCGCTCAATCAGCCGGGGGTTGGCCACCATCACCGCCACCACCTCTTCGTCGCTCATATCGTGGCCGATCAGTTGCCGATATTCCGCTTCCCCGCGGCGCAATAACTGGCGTGGCTCCATGCCCAGTCGGGTCAGCAGGCGCTCCAGCTCCGCCACGCTGGGAGGGGTATCCAGGTAGTGACAGAGTTCCGGATCGATGCCGTGTTCCCGCAACAACTGCAGGGTCTGGCGCGATTTTGAACAACGCGGATTGTGGTAGATACGAACGCTTGACACGACGCCTCCGGTCTCCATTGGCGTGGGGTCGCCGCAGTATAACAAACACTGTGGCGACCCGATTCGGTGCGGGAG
>CAZUGZ010000037.1:0-14735 GCA_964620555.1 uncultured Alteromonadaceae bacterium | reverse complement strand
TACTGCCGATGAGGGTTTTTTTATTGTATTCTGTGGCCCGCCGCGCTGGCCGCGGCGGGCATTGACGAATTTTCGGGAGTCACCATCCGAATGCAGCGGCTGGAAACCGCTGCCCACCTGCGAGCCGGGACGATGGAGTGAATTGAAAGATGCATCAGGCAACCACTCGCTATCTGAACCAGGACCTCATGGACGCCTTCGACGAGCGGGACTTTCAGCAACGGCAGCCCTTTCCCTGGGCCAATCCGCAGGGTTTCATTCGCCCGGAGACCTACGGCGAACTGCTGGATACCCTGCCCCCGCTGGAACGTTTCACTCCTTCGTTCGGCAAACAGCGCAAGAGCGGACAGGCCTACCACAACCGCTACATACTCGATTACGTGGCGGGGCTGGAACTGCCCGGCCCCTGGCATCAGTTCCTGCAGGAACTGCTCAGCGACCGCTATCGCCAGTTCCTGTGCCGGCTGCTCGGGGTGTCCCGGGTGCGCATGCGCTTTCACTGGCACTACACTCCCAATGGAGAGGAGGTGAGCCCCCACTGTGACGCCAAGGGCAAGCTCGGGTCACAGATTTTCTACCTCAACAGCGAACGCGATTGGGACCCGGCCTGGGGCGGGGAGACCGTTATTCTCGATGATCGGGGCCGCTTTCCCACCTACAGCGCGCCGGCCTTCGAGGAATTTGATGCCCAGTGGCCGGCCCAGACCATGGATAACCGCTGCATCATTTTCGGTCGTCGCGGCAATTCCTGGCACGGTGTAAAGCGCATCCGTTGTCCCGAGGGCAGGTACCGCAAAGTGTTTATCGTGGTCTTCGAGGAATACCGCCCCGGGCAGCTATTTTTGAAGAAGGCGGGGCGCGTGCTCACCGGCAAGCCGGCCAACAGCGCCAAGGAAGAGCTGACTTTCTAGCCCGCATATCGGCGTTCGCAGCAGAAGATTGCTGAACTATGCGGGCTAGCTCCGGTCGGCGCCGTCATCTTCGTAAATCCAGCCGCCGCGCTTCATCCGCAAGCGATGGCGCGGTCCCTCGGCGTCCACCTCACCCGATTCATAACCCGCATCGCCCTTCCACATGACAACCGGATCATCGTCACTGGCGCCGATGCGCGTAACGTAGTGACGCGGTGTTTCCCGTGCAATGGCGGACAACGCTTCATCCACCCTGTCATGGGCGGTCAGCCGGTGCAGGGAGACATAGGTCGGGGGCGCCAGTTCTATCTCCCCGGCGGCATGCTGTTGCAGGGCGGCCGTGGGGGTGAGCCAACGGCTTTCCCTGATCTCGCCATGGTCAATGGTCACCGCATCGTGCGGGGCCCTGGCGGCATAGAACCAGGTGATGAAGCGCCGCCCGACCCTGGCGGGCGGAGTCCAGTGGGAGAGCCAATGCAGGTTCTCTTCGACGACCTGCAGGTCGGTCTCTTCGCGGGCTTCCCGAACCGCCGCACTCCGGGCGCGCGATTCCAATGAGGCATCGGCCGCGCCATCCTGTTCATCAATGCGCCCCCCGGGGAATACCCACATGCCACCAAAGGCGACATTGGAGGTTTTTCTCAACATCAATACCTCCATGCCCAGCGGCGCATCCCGCAGCAAAAGGACCGTTGCGGCAAAAGTGGTTTGCACCTCATCCGCAGTGGCGGCGGGATCATTGCGTTTCAGCAGGGCCCTGGTCTTGTCTTCGAACATGTAACTCTCCAGCCGGGCTGGCCAGCGCCATCCCCTGCCCTACAGATCCGACAGGGGATTTTGCGCCCACGGCGCTGTAAAAAAATGATCCAACAGCTCCCCGGGCACGTCCCTGGATGCCTGGAACTGCCAGCGTGGATTCCTGTCCTTGTCGATGAGCAGCGCTCGCACACCTTCTGCAAACTCGGGATGTCGCACGATATTGGTCACCAGCAGTATCTCCGCCTGAAATACTTCCCGCAGCGAGGCATGCCGGGTTTCCCGTAACTGACGGTCTATCCACAGCGCGGCAAGACTGGACCCGTGTGCCAGCGAGTCCCGGGCCCGCGACAACCAGGGATCGTCGGTCTGCTGGGAGGTGATATTGTCGATGACTTGGTGCACATCATCGCCGTCACACAGGGTATTGATGGTCTCCAGATGAGGCTCGACCTGGCCTTCGGGACGACGGCCGATGCTCTGTTCAGCAAAGGCACGCAACGCGTGCCGGACCCCGGCCTGATTTTCTGCCGGGTCGGAGGACCAATGTACCTGCTGGAGTTGCTCCAGTACTCCCGCCCTGTACTCACTGCAAATAAAGCGGTCGGCGATGCCGGTGTAAATGGCATCGGCGGCATTGATGGAGGCGCCGGTCAAAGCCAGGAACTGGCCGCACTTGCCGGGCATGTGATTGAGGAACCAGCTACCTCCCACATCGGGGAACAGCGCTATGGTGACCTCCGGCATGGCGATGCGCGTCTTTTCCGTAACCACGCGGTGAGAGCAACCCGCCATGACGCCCAGGCCGCCACCCATGACAATGCCATGCCCCCAGCAGATTATGGGCTTGGGGAAGGTATGCAGGGTGTAATTCATCCGGTATTCACGACCGAAAAAACTCTCGGCATATTCACACGGACCACCGGGTGTCGCCACGGCACTGTGATACAGCGCCTGGACGTCTCCCCCCGCACAAAACGCTTTTTCACCACTTCCTTCGATGAACACCGTGGCAATGCGGTCATCGGTGCGCCACTGCTCCAGTTGGCCCTGCAGCAGGTCGACCATTTCCAGGGTCAGTGAGTTGAGCGTTGCCGCCACGTTCAGGGTCACCAGCCCAATGCTTCCCGAGGCTGCTGGTAACTCGGCGAAAAGTACGGGGGATTCAGCCATAATGTGAAAAAGACCTGTCTGTCATGAAAAACTGTCCACGAGGGGTCAACCCCGGATTTTCGTTCCTTCCCGGGAGTCCGCGCCCTGCCAGCGCTTGACCAGCGCCAGATCAAGACCAAACAGGTCGAGCACGCGACCTGCGCTGTGATTGATTACATCGTCGATGGTCCGGGGACGGTTATAAAACCCGGGCATGGGCGGTGCAAGGTGGATACCCATCGAGGCCGCCTCGTAAAGAAGCTTGCAATGCCCGACATGCAGCGGTGACTCACGGGGCATCAGCACCAACTTGCGTCCTTCCTTGAGGACCACATCCGCCGCCCGGGCCAGCAGGTTATCCGTTGCTGAATGAACGATATTTGACAGTGTTTTCATGGAACAGGGCGCCACAATCATGCCCATGGTTCGGAACGACCCACTGGATAGCGTTGCCGCCACATCGCTATCGCTGTGCACGACATCGGCCAGCGCTTCCACTTGTTCCACCGTGAATTCCGTTTCGATCACTACGTTCCTTTGCGCCGTTCCGGACAGCACCAGATGCGTCTCCACAGCGGGCTGATCGCGCAGGATCTCCAGCAGGCGGATGCCGTATATGACGCCACTGGAACCCGATATACCGATGATGATTTTCTGCATGGACCCACCAGCTTCCAACTGCTTGCAGCCGGACCCTCCTCTACTGCTGCCGGGACATGGTCAATGCCAGGTCTTCGATCATGTCTTCCTGGCCACCTACCATGCGCTGGCGCCCCAGTTCAACCAAAAGAGCCCTTGCCGGTACACCGTATTTGTCCTCGGCGCGTTTGGCAAAGAGCAAAAAGGAACTGTAGACACCGGCATATCCCAGGGTCAATGCGTCGCGGTCCAGCCGGATCGGCTGTTGCATCATGGGAACCACGATGTCCTCGGCGACATCCATGATTTTGAACAGATCGATGCCATCCTCTATTCCCATCCGATGCTGCACGGCTACCAACGCTTCCAGGGGCGTATTTCCGGCTCCGGCGCCAAGGCCAGCCACCGAACCATCTATGCGGCTCGCACCTGCTTCGATCGCGGCGATGGAATTGGCAATACCCATGCCGAGATTGTGATGGCCGTGGAACCCGATTTCGGTATCCGGATTGAGTTCGCTCCGAAACAGGCCGATTCTTTCAGTGACATCCGCCGGCAGCATATAGCCGGCCGAGTCGGTGCAGTAAATGCAATTGGCGCCATAGGATTCCATGAGTCGGGCCTGTTCGAGAAGTTGTTCGGCAGGAATCATGTGCGCCATCATGAGAAACCCCACGGTGTCCAGACCGATGTTTCTCGCCATCTCGATATGCTGCGCGGAAATGTCCGCTTCCGTACAATGGGTCGCCACGCGAATCGTGCTCACACCGCAGTTGTGCGCCATGCGCAAGTGATCGACCGTGCCGATACCCGGCAACAACAACGCCGAGACGCGTGCATTTTTCATCTTCGGAACCACCGCGTTCAGATATTCCTCGTCAGAGTGCGCGGAAAAACCATAAATCACCGAAGCCCCGCCCAAACCATCGCCGTGAGTTACCTCGATCAACGGCATGCCTGCGTCATCCAGGGCCGTGGCCACGGCAATCATCTGATCCAGACTGATCTGGTGCTGCATGGCGTGCATGCCATCCCGCAAGCTCATGTCGTGCAAGGTGACCCGCAGGGTTTTGTCGTTCATGTTCGCTACTCCCTCAGGCGATTTTTGACAGTCGTTCCGGTAACAGGAACTTGCCCGACTCTATTTTTTCGGCGAACAGCTCGGCTGTACGCAGGCCCGCCGCGGTCATGATGTCCAGATTCCCCGAATACTTCGGAAGGAAATCACCCAGGCCTTCCACTTCCAAAAATACGGAAACCCGGTTGCCGTCGAAGACCGGGCCATTGACCAACCGGTATCCGGGCACATAAATCTGCACTTCCGCAATCATGCGCTCAATGGATTCGGCGATCGCCTTCTGGTCCGGCTCGGTCTCGGTCAAACAATGAACGGTGTCCCGCATGATCAACGGCGGCTCCGCGGGATTGATGATATTGATCGCCTTGCCCTTTTTGGCGCCGCCCACCTGCTCGATGCCGGCGGCGGTTGTGCGGGTGAATTCATCAATGTTGGCCCGGGTACCCGGTCCGATCGACCTGGAGCCGACCGTGGCAATGATTTCGCCGTAACTGACAGACTGAACCTTCGAAACCGCCGCGACTATGGGAATCGTTGCCTGCCCGCCACAAGTGGTCATATTGACATTCATCTCCAGCCTCTCAGCCTGTTCGTCCAGGTTGACGGACGGCACGCAAAACGGCCCTACGGCGGCGGGCGTCAGGTCAATCATGATCACCCCCAACGCATTGACCTTGCGCGAATGTTCCGCATGCAGAGCAGCCGAAGTAGCGTCGAAAGCGATGCGAATATCATCCTCGACGATATGACCCACCAAACCATCGATACCCGTGGTTGAGGTTTTCAGACCAAACTTTCGAGCCCTTTTTATGCCCTCGGACTCTTCGATACCGACCATCCAGACCGGCTCTATCCAGTCACTTCGCATCGCTTTCATCAGCAGGTCGGTACCGATATTGCCGGGACCGATAATCGCTGCCCGTATTTTTTCGTTCACCATCAGATTACTTCCATCCTGACAAATCGGGTTGGAGTGGCTCGATATCGTGGGGCGATGACATCCCCGCAGGCGCCTTTCAGTTCCGCGGAAACCGCACCGGCCAGGAAACCATCTCCGCCAGGGTACTGGTGTCGACGACGACACGATTCTTCCCCACAGCCATCGTTTCATTGTAGACAAATCGTCCACTGGATGCATTATCGGCAAGCGGGTCCTGGATTATCGGCAGCAAAGGTAGTATTCGCGGGCATTCTTTGGTAGGTAGTGCGGTCTGTCGCGTTGTGTCTGCGGGGTTACCATGGCGTCAGGAACGGAGTCGCCATTCTGGCAATTTTCCCTGGAGTTTTATGGCCATCGAGAGGTGGAGAAATGTTGCCTTCGGCTGCAGGACGATTGCGGTATCGATATCAACGTCCTGCTCTACATTCTCTGGCTCGCCGCCCGGCAAAGACAGGTGAGCAACGCTGACATCGCGGCGATGGAGGCTGCGGTCACAGGTTGGAGAACGGAGGTAGTCGCACCATTGCGAGGTATTCGTCGCGCCCTTCAGGCACCGGGGACCGGATGCACCAATACCGGCGCGAACTCCTTCAGGGACAGAATCAAGGTCGTTGAACTGGAAGCTGAAAAAGTACAGCAGGACCTTTTGTACCGACTGAAGAGTGCCGGGCAATGGGGTACAACCGAAACCGACAGTGCCGTGGCCGCAAGGGCAAATCTCCTCGCGTACGAACGCGTTCTGGGCGTAAAAATTGACATCGATGCCCAAGAAACACTCGTTGCCGCACTACTCTCAAATTGACTACCGGGGACCGAGGCTTTCCGCCAGCACCTCGATCCAATGCCGCACCGGTACTGTTGCCCTGGATTCGATATGCAACTGACAACCAACATTCGCCGTCACGATACGCCCGGGGTTGTCGACCATCAGCGCCTGAATCTTGTTATCCAGCAGCGTTTTGCTCATCTCCGGTTGCAGAATAGAGTAGGTCCCGGCCGACCCGCAACACAGGTGTTTCTCTGCAGTGTCAGCAAGATTGAAGCCACTGTTACGCATAATGGTCGCAACGCCGTCGGGCAGTTTCAGCCCATGCGCTAAACTGCAGGGGCAGTGAACGGCCGTCTTTACGCCGTCCGGCTGTATCGACAAACCCGCCAGGTCCTCGTTGCCCAGCACTTCACACAGGTCCTTTGCCAGTCCGCTCACTACCCGCGCCCGCTCAGCATACTGCGGGTCGTGCCGGAGTAGATATCCGTATTCCCTGACAGTGGCGCCGCAACCCGAGGCGGTGACGACGACCGCTTCCGCGCCTGCCTCGATTGCGGGCCACCAGGCATCGATATTGCGACGCATGAAATCCAGGCCTTCCCGCTGCTCCGACAGATGGTAGCTGAGCGCCCCGCAACATCCGGCGCGCGCCCGTTCGACCAGGGTGATACCCAGGCGGTCCAACACGGTTGCCGCCGCGGCATTGGTATTGGGTGTCGCACCCGCCTGCACGCAGCCGGCCAGGGCCAACATGGTCCGGGCATGACTGCTGGCGGGCCAGGGAACGCGAGCCCGAAGCCGCGGCACCCGGCGCCTGATGAACGATGGCAACAGCGGTCGAAAAAGCTGCCCGATCCGCACCAGGGGCGCGAACCGGTTGCGGTAGGGCAATACCTGCCTGAGGCCCCAGCGCATCAATCGCTCGGGCAACGGACGGCGCTGCCGTCGTTCGATCAACTGCCTGCCGATATCGAGCAGGCGGCCATACTGCACGCCGGAGGGACATGTGGTTTCACAGCTGCGACAGTTCAGGCAGCGGTCCAGGTGCAGGCGGGTTTTTTCCGTTGCCCGGTCGTCCTCCAGCAACTGCCTTATCAGGTAGATTCGACCGCGAGGCCCATCGCGCTCATCGCCCAATTCCCGATAGGTGGGGCAGGTCTCATTGCAAAAGCCACAGTGCACGCAGCTACGCAGGATGGCATCCGCCTCCATACCCTCTGCGCTGGATTGGAATCGTGGGTGGAGATTGGTCTGCAGGGTCCGGGTCCCCCTTACATCCAGCTATAGAGACGGCCTGGATTAAACAGGCCATGGGGATCAAATGACGCCTTGATCCGGCGATGCAGTTCCCGCAGGGATGCGGGCATGGTGTGGCCTACCTCACCGCTGCGGTCCCCACCTCTGAACAGCGCCACCTGTCCTCCCGCTGCCGTTGCCAACGCTTCCAGTTCCGATGCATCGAAAGCGCCTCGCAACCAGCGCTGGGCTCCGCCCCAATCGAGTAGCCAGTCGACATCCGGTGAATCCGCCGGAGCAGTTGCCACGGCATTGGAATTGACTGAGAACCGCCACAATGGCTGCTCCCCGGCAAAGAACGACAACCGCTGGTTGGCCAGGTCGGACCAGAACCGGTCGGCCTCATCCGGCTGCAGCGCGGTTCCCTGCCACTGCGCCGCAGCTCCTTCGACCACCGCGCTGGAGCCGGACAGGCGCAGCATGAGTCTGCCGCCAACCCAGCAGGCACCGGAAAGTGGTTTTGGCTTTCCGGCCAGCCGATTCATGGTTGACAGGGCTTCGGCGGCATCGCTGTTCACGACCAGGGTGATCGACGCGGCGGGTCTGGGCAACACTTTCAGACTGAGTTCCGTGACAATTCCCAGCGTGCCCATCGCCCCGGCCTGCAGCCGCGAAGCGTCGTAACCGGCGACATTCTTTATCACCTCTCCCCCAAAACGCAGGTGCTCACCCCGACCATTGATCAACCGGATTCCCAGCACCATATCGCGTATCGAGCCGAACCAGGGCCGGGCGGGACCGCAACTGTTGGTCGCCAGCGTACCGCCGATACTGGCTTCGGGCGCATAACCGGGCGGCTCGAAAGAGAGCATCTGCCCCTGCTCATCGAGCGCAATCTGAATTTCCGACAGGGAGGTGCCGGCGCGGACGGTCATCACCAGTTCAACCGGTTGGTAGCTGACGATACCGCTGTGCCCGGTTATGGACAGAGCCTCTCCACGCGCCTCTCGTCCCATAAAGGACTTGCTGCCGAAGCCACAAATATTGAGCGGCTCTCCCGCGGCGCGAGCAGACTTGACGGATTCCACAAGTTGTTGGCTGATATCGGGCAACGTCCTACCCACCCCCGGAAATCGAACGATATTCCTGGCAGCGCTTCAACTGGGGAATCCCCTTGCCGGGATTGAGCAGTCCGTGTGGGTCAAACGCCTCCTTGATCGCATGAAACTGTGCTATCTCCCCGTCATCGAACTGAATCGCCATTTGGCGAATCTTCTCCAGGCCGACGCCGTGCTCGCCGGTAATACAGCCGCCCACCGCTACGCACAGCTCCAGTATCCTGCCGCCCAACTCCTCGGCCTTTTCGATTTCACCGGGAATATTGGCGTCGAAAAGAATCAGCGGGTGCAGGTTGCCATCGCCGGCGTGAAAGACATTGGCGACGCGCAGCGCATATTGCTCCGACATCCGTTCGATTTCGGTCAGTACGTGGGCGAGCTGGCCACGGGGAATAGTGCCATCCATACAGTAGTAATCCGGCGCCATGCGACCCATGGCCGGAAACGCCGATTTGCGCCCCTTCCACAACAACGCCCTTTCCTCCTCGCTGGCGGAAACGCGAATGGAGAATGCGCCGGATTCGCGAAACACCGCTTCCACCTGCCGGATATGCTCCCGCACTTCCGCGCCACTGCCATCCACTTCACACAACAACAACGCCTTCGCCTCACACGGATAGCCGGGGCGGCAGTATTCCTCAGCAGCCCTGATCGCCCGCTGGTCCATCATCTCCAGCCCGGCGGGAATAATGCCCTGGGAGATGACAGCTCCCACGGCATTGCCGGCCTGCTGCACATTGTCGAAGGCCGCCACCACCACCTGTGACTGTTCCGGTATGGGCAGCAACCTGACGGTAATTTCCGTCACTATGCCCAGCAGACCCTCGGAGCCGTGCAGCAACGCCAGCAAATCGAATCCGGCGCTGTCCAGACCCTCACTGCCGACAGTGATGCATTCGCCGGCGACGGTAATCATCTCGATTTTCAATACATTGTGGACGGTGAGACCGTACTTGAGGCAGTGGACCCCACCGGAGTTTTCCGCCACATTGCCGCCGATGGTGCAGGCAATTTGCGACGAGGGGTCCGGTGCGTAATACAGGCCGTACTCGGCGGCAGCCTCGCTGATGGCCAGGTTGGTGACGCCGGGCTGTACTCGCGCGGTGCGTGCCAGCGGGTCTACATCCAGAATTTTCCTGAATCTGGCCAGCGACAACAACACACCGTCCGGGTTGGGCGTGGCGCCGGCGCTGAGCCCGGTGCCCGCGCCCCTGGCGACAATCGGAATCTGCTGCCGGTGGCAAATGCGAATCACCTGACGCAGTTGCTCGACGGTCTCCGGCAACACCACCAGCAGGGGCATTGCGCTGTGCAGGGAAAGACCGTCGCACTCGTAGGGCCTCTGGGTTTCGGCGTCGGCGATGACAAAATTCGGGTCGACAATCCCGGAAAACATCGCCGCCAACTCCGTCCGGCCCACTTTGCTGCGATTGTTCATGTCAGCCGCTGTCAGGAGTGCCTCAGAAAAGTCATCAATTCCTGGAAGTGATTGCGGTTGTGCTCGCTGAGATCCATCAGCGTGCCGTGCGCTTCAATGACCCTCGCTTTCATGCGCGCGCTGTCATTGGCTACAGCGGGAATTTCCACAACCGCTTCCGGGTCGACCGGGCGCTCCTCGCGAATGTCGAAAATCCGTTCAAACGCCATGCTCTTGAGCAGGCGTTGGATGCTCGCGTCGTCCACATAAATTACCGGCTGGAAACCGAACTCGTCCCGGCTGCGCAGCGCCAGCCTGGCGAGAACGCCCAGGGTGGTGCTGTCCAGCCCCTCGGTTTCGCAAAGATCCAGTTGTACCCGGCTGAAGTCCGGGTCCGCGAACATCCGCTGCAGGTAATCCTCGATCGCCGCACACAGGGTGACCCGCACATCGCCCTCCAGCTTGAGCGTGTAGCGACCGGCCCGCTGTGCGGCCAGGATTCGCCCGTCCACGCTCAAGCTCCCCTGCCAATGAACAGGGCAGCGATATCGTCCGGGGCCTCTTTCACCTTGTCCAGCCCCAACTGCAGCACCACCTGCTCGGGAGTATCGACGGTGCTGGAAAACACCTGCAGGAAGTAGCGCTCCTTATCCACCAGTTTGTCGGCCGGCAGGATTTCCAGAATGCCGTCCGTGAACAGCGCCAGGGTAAACTGATCGGGGAGTTTGCGCTGGAACTCGGTATAGCCCGCGTCTTCCATGATACCCGCCGCGGGTCCCTCGCCAGGCAGGTAGACCGCACTACCATCGGCCACCAGCACCGGCAGTGGCAGGTGCCCCGCCACGCAGTAGCGCAGGGTATTCTGTTCCAGGTCAATCACCCCCACGACCATGGTGGCGTACTTGCCGATGGCCAATTCCAGCAGGTCGTAGTTGGCTCCTGCCACCATCCGGAGGGGATGGAGAATGCTGTCATCGCCGCGGTGGATAAAGTCGGAACGTTTGCGGGCAAACAGATTTTTCAACAACACGGTGACGAAGGCGGAGGAGGAACCGTGACCGGAAACATCGGCGATCACAAAACAGGCGTGGCGGTCGCCGACCAGGAAGTAGTCGGTGAAGTCTCCGCTGAGGTACAGGGACGGGATTACCGTGTGACTGAATACATACTGCCCCAGTTGCTGCGGCGACTCCGGCAGCATGCGCATCTGTACGTGACGGCCAGCCTGCTGGTCCTGCTCCAGGATGCGGACGCTGCCCTCCAGCCGCCGCCGATTGGCCTTATTTTCCCGCTGCAGACTGCGCTGTGCCATACAGCGGTCCAGGGAAGTGAAGAGGGCCTCCCAGTCGTCGATGGGCAGGGTGAAGAAGTCGTTGAAACCCAGGCGCAAGGCAGTCATCACCTGTGCCTGATCGGTATCCGAGGAGAGCATGATCGCGGTAGCTTCGAACTGACGATGCCTGAGACTCTGCAGTACCGTGTCCCAGGATATTCCCGGGGTGGCAATGTCGCAGAGCACCACGTCAACATCTTCGGTCAGCGGGGTCGGGTGCGGGGTAGTCTGAACCTGAAAGCCACGACGCTGCAACTGGTCAGCAATGAGCTCGGCTACCTCGGCCCGGTGTTCCACCAACAGGATTTGTCCCTTGCATGCACTCATCGGGGCAGAGATCGGCTGAAAACCGCGGAACACTACTCCCACCGGCCAAAAGCCGCAATACCAGCGGCGGGAACTGCCAAGGATTTCACAAAGCGGAGGGAGTTATTCCTCCCAGTCGAACTCCTCTTCAAAATCGGAAAAGGAATCCTGCAGTTCACCATCGCTCACCAGGGCCTGGCGCTGTTGCAGGAAAACATCGCGGATGAACAGGTAGCGATCACCGGAAATCAGGGTTTCCGCTTCGCCCAGGTCGGCCCGGTAGTCGACCACTTCCAAACCGGCCAGGGCCACCCGGACGACCGTGTCGTCGGTCGCTGACTGCACCGACAGCACCAGGTCCATCACCATACCGGTGCCGCTGCGCGCGGTGAGCGGTCCGAACGCCGGCGCCACCAGGTAGGGGCCGGATGGGCTGCCCCAGATCGCCAGGGTATGGCCGAAATCCGTGTGATAGGGGTCAATGCCCAATTCCGAGGCCACATCGTACGCACCCAGCAGTCCCCAGGTAGAGTTGACCAGGAATCGTCCACTGCTGCGCGCAGCGGCCTCCAATCGAAATTGCAGTACCGCGTTGAGGGCACTATTGAAATCCCGCAGATTGGCAAAAAAATTGCGCACCCCCTGCTCGGCGAAATCCGGCATCACGGCCCGGTAGCCCCGAGCCAGCGGGGAGAGAACCTGGCGATCCAGCCCCTCGTTGAATGCAAATATCTTGCGATTGAACGGCTCGTAGGGGTCGGAATTGGTGACTTCCTGGTTTGAGGCGCAGCCCTGCAGCAGAAACACCGCCAGCAACAGAAGAAAGTGACGCTGGGCAGCCAAATGGAAGCAGCCGCGGCGATGTCTGGTTACCTCCCCCACTAGCCGCGAACCCCGGCGAGGATATCCTGCGCCGCAAACTGACGCAGCCGCTTGAGACCATAGGTCACCAGCGAGGCGACCGATTCGGCTTTCATTTCTTCCGCCAGTTGCCGCAGGAGCTGATTGCCACTGAGACCAAGTGGGTTTTCACGCAGCAACTGCAGCAATCTCGCCGTGGCGGCATTGGACTCCATGAACTTTACCTGGTCGGCTCGATTGCGGTATACCACCAGGTAGGTATCCTCTGCCGGTGCCTCCGGTAACCGGGAGCCGGGACCAATCCGGTGTACCGGGTAGCGGTATTGCAGGCTCCAGACCAGGGGCGACAACACGGGCACCCCCGTCAACAAATCGCCGTCCGGCTCGGCGCCGGCCTGATCGACTTCCCGTTGGTCAATGGAGAGCGCCAGTTCCACCCACTCATAGTGTGCCAGTTCGGTCAGGAAGGGCGGATCCGCCGGACCAGGGGCATAGTCCTGCATCAGGAATTGAATGAATTCCTGGCTGATCTCATAAAAATAGGGTGTATGACAGCGATGATCACGCACGAAACAACGCACCAGGCGGTGCCAGTCCCGGTCGCTATAGAGACTGCGGGTGACGGGGAAACCTCCCTGGAGAAAGCTTTCGATGTTGTTGTAGATGAGCTCGCGGTAGACCTCCATGCGCCGGCTTTCGATACCCGCCGGCGGGCCGGCCGTGGTGGGGTCGCGAAGGTGTGCCGCAAATTCCCGCTGGGCATCCTGCAGCGCCAGGCCCTCAGGCACAGTCCTGCAACTCCCCGGCGCCGGCCCGGGCCCGGATTTCACGAATACGCTGCACTTCCAGCAATAATGTTTCCAGCGGAGGGAAGTTGAAATCCCGCTCCAGCACGGTCGGCAGCGGGCCGCACAGCCGGTAGGCCTCTGCCAGCAACTCCCAGACCGGATCGATCACATCGGCGCCGTGGGTATCGACCTTGAGATCCTGGGCCTTGTTGTAGTGCCCGGCTACATGAATATAGCGGGCCCGCCGCAAGGGCAGGGAGGACAGAAATTCCATCGCGTCGTAGCGGTGGTTGATGCTGTTGACGTAAATGTTGTTCACGTCCAACAGCAACTCGCAATCGGCCTGCTCCAGAACCGCATTGATGAATTCACTTTCCGGCATGGCCTGCTGAGGCGCCGCGTAGTAGGAGGCATTTTCCAGGGCAATGCGCCGTCCCAGGAGCTGCTGCACTTCGTCGACCCGTTCCGCAGTATGGCGAACCGCGGCTTCGGTAAAGGGAATGGGCAGCAGGTCATAGAGATGCCCCCCCTCGGCACAATAGGTCAGGTGCTCGCTGTAGGTGGTGCACTGGTATTCATCCATGAAGGCGCCCACCGCCCTGACCAGATCGCGGTCGATGGGATCACTGCCGCCGATATTGAGAGACAGGCCGTGCAAAACCAGCGGATAACATTCCGCCAATTGTCTGAACTGACGACCGAGCCTGCCGCCGATACCGATCCAGTTTTCCGGAGCGACTTCCAGAAAATCCACAGTATCGGGTTGAAGGCAAGAAAACGGGCCCAGAAGGGCCCGCCGCATTCCGAGTCCCGTTCCTTCAGGACTCGTCTTTTCTGAGTTTAAATCAGGTTTATTCAGCTGCTTCAGCTTCTTCAGCTTCGCCTTCGCCGTCACCTTCTTCTTCTTCGCTTTCCTCAGCGTCGCCTTCGCCGCAGCTACCTTCGCCACACTTGCCCTCGGCGGGCTCGGCGTCGGCTTCGCCTTCTTCTCCATAATTCACCAGATCGTAACCACCATTCAATTGCGTAGCGACAAACGGGTCAGTTTCAGCGAGAGCCACCGGTGTCAACGCGGTTGCCAGGAATGCCGCACCCAATGCAGCGGCAAGGGGGTTCTTCTTGTGTTCCATAATGATTCCTATCTGTATCAGTGATATCACAAACATGTTTTGTCGACTTGCCCTGTGAATGGAGTTCACATTGCCTTGTCGAACAAACGCGAAGCCCGAGTGTAAACAACAAATCTCCTACTTGCTAACACTTTTTGACCTATTTTGGTGAAAATTTACCCATTTAGGGGGCATTTCGGGGGTTTGGGAGCCAAATTTGCGGGTTTGCGGCGGCTACCATCGGGGCGCGACCCTCCGGACCGCTCCCGCTCACAGTGGTGTAATCTGCTCCACTATCAGTTGCAGTTGTTGCTCTCCGCGG
>CAZUGZ010000036.1:0-22484 GCA_964620555.1 uncultured Alteromonadaceae bacterium | reverse complement strand
GGCATGGGATTATGCGTCTGAAAGGATCCTGTTGTTGTCGAAGCGTGGAATTCCGCGTGGATTCACCACATCCCTACCCGTATATGCATTGCCATTGTTCCATTTGCAGGAAAACCCAGGGCGGCGGTGGATTTGCCATCAATATCGGAGCCCTGTACGACAGTCTCGAAATTCAGGGGGAAGAACACATCTCTCATTTTCGCCCCATGTACAACAATCACGAAACCGGCGTCTACGAGCAGAGCCCAGGCCAACGACACTTTTGTAATCAATGCGGTAGCGGTCTTTGGGTCTGGGACCCGCGCTGGCCGGAACTGGTTCACCCGTACGCTTCCGTTATCGATACGGCGCTACCGGTTCCGCCGGAACGCAATCATATCTTTTTGGACAGCAAGCCGGATTGGGTGACTGTATCCAACACGCCGAAAGACAGACAATACGAACATTTCCCGGATATCCTGAGCCTCAAAGAATGGCACGAGATACATGGGCTATCCTAGAAGAGACCCTGACGCTTCAGAAGCGTTTGCAGACGCCCAAATAACGTGAACCGAACGGATGTGACTTCCGGTTTTCCAATTGAACCTCGAGTTTATGTGCACATTACAGGGGCAACAAGACCGGCGATATCCTTCACGATGCTGCCCAATCCGGTGTAACATTGACAGCGTCAGTTTTTCTCTTCCCCTTGCGTAAATAACAGGATATGAGGCCTGATTCATGCTTGCATATGAAGTAATCAGCACCGCTGCTTTTATTGGCGCGCTGGTCTGGGCGATAAAAAAGCAAAGCGCCTTTTATCTCGCGGCCGTGCTCTCCGGATTCTTTTTGTTCCTGTTTGACTGGATATGGGTCGGGCGCGACTTTTTTAACGCCACCTTTAACCAGAGCCTGCATATGATCCCGGGCCTGGAAGTTTACGAACAACGCTACCCCTGGGCCGTGGCCTTTAACTGGAGTGTGGGTTTTGGCCTGGTGCCCCTGTTGTTCACAAGCCAGTTTGAACGCAATGCGGCCAGATTGGGTGCCTGGCACTTGCCAGTGGTATTCCTGATCTGTGCTGTCGCCGACATGATTATCGAAGAATTTCTGGTAACCGTGCTCGGGGTCTATACCTACCATCAGGCCGACCCCTACCTGGTGATTGGCGTTCCCTGGTCCAGCCTCTGGTTTGGCGGCGGACTGATGGCGCTACCCTACTTCACATATCACTATGTTCAAAAGTGGATGTCCATCGATGTGCAAACGCCATTCTCATGGCGCAGCGAAGCCAGCTGGAAGGCCTGCTTTGGCTCGGCCGCCGCTCTTTGGGTAGTATTTTTTGGCCTGACGATTCCACAAACGTTCTGGTACTCCCTGGTGCAACCCTGGGTTGAATCCGGGCGTTTGTTCTGAACCACCCCACAGTTGAATCACTGGGCTCACAGCCCCGACAGGCTAACAGGTCGAACCCGAGGTACCATCCATGAATTCTGATGCCGAATTCGACGTTCCCGAGCACGTACCGGCCCACCTGGTCAAACACTTCAATTTTCGTATCAACCCGGCCATGGAAATCGACCCCTGGGCCGAGTTTGCCACGCTTAACGACGCTCCCGATATCTTCTATTCACCAGAGCAGGAAGGCTATTGGGCAGTAACGAATGCAACCATCATCGAAGAAATTCTGGCGAAAACCGACATTTTTTCCAGCGCCTACAACTCGATTCCACGCATGCAAGACGACATGCGCCTGATTCCGCCCAATCTGGACCCCCCGGAGCACACCCCGTACCGAAAAATTATCACGCAAAAAATATTCAGAACCGAAATCATTGATTCACTGGAAAAAGATGCACGGGCGACCCTGCGCGAACGAATTGCAAAAATTGTTGACAAAGGCGAATGCGATTTCAAGAAAGAGATTGCCGGCCCCTTCCCCATCGCGGTTTTTCTCAAACTCATGGGCATGCCTGACGAGCACCTGGCCGAATTCGCCGACACCATTGAAGTATTTTTCCGTGGAGAAAAAATTGAAGAAGTAACGGCAGCCCGGCAAACGGTATTTGGCTTTGCGCAACGCTGGCTCGACAGTGACCCCGACGCGGAAGGCGCCCATATGCTGCGCGAACTCAGAGCGGCGGAAATCGACGGGCGTCCCATAAGCGGTGAAGAGCTCACCATTATGGTATTGACCCTGTTTTTTGCAGGCCTGGATACCGTTACCGCGCAGATGTCCTTTATGGCTCATTTCCTGGCAACCCATCCCGAGTACCAGCGACGCCTGCTGGATAATCCAGCCGATATCGCCAATGCCGTTGAAGAAATGCTGCGGCGCTTCGGCATCGCGAACCTGTGCCGCTACGTTACCCGAGATGTCGAATTCCAAGGTGTACAAATGAAAAAGGGTGATCTGGTCATGGTGTCGTCGGCCATGGCCGGCGTAGACGAAAGCACTTATGAAAATGCCTCCACAGTAAATTTTGATCGGCCAAAAGTGCGTCGCCATGCAGCCTTCGGCAAGGGTGTCCATCGCTGTGCCGGTGAACGCCTGGCGCGCATGGAACTGAATGTACTCTGGCAGGAGGCGATCCCGGCGTTACGCAACATGCGACTGAAGCCAGGAACCGAATACAGGTTCCTTCCGGGTACTATCATGTCGATGACGGGGCTGCCCATTATCTGGGATACGCCGGCTGCTTAGCCCTGCCAACTTCCACCGGCGCCTGCGTGTTCTTCCTCATCCCCTTGCCGAAAAGGCAAGCCGAAATTCCTGGAGGCCTGCGACATGAAGGTGCATAGAGTAAAATTCTGTACCGTGGCCCTGTTTGCCACGCTGTTAATGAGCTTTTTCAGCTCCTTTGTCTGTGCGAGGACAGCCACCATGAAAGACCACGACACCAACGGACCGGACTCCTGGGCCGGTTATATCGAAGGGCTACTGCCGCTGGGCGAGCATGCGCGCGCCCAATTGACCGATCCGGACGACGTTCAACTGGTACAGGAGCTGTATCGCCATATCTATTTGCTACTGTCCCAAGGGTTCGGAGGGCTGGTTTACCAGGATACAGAGCAACCGGACTTCTGGCCTCAATTCAACACCATGTACGACTTTGCGGTAACCAATGTCGATGACACCTACTACACTGCGACTATCGAACCCGACGGCGTTTACAAGATCACGGGATACCGCGGCACGGTGTATAACGTCGACTTCCAGATTGGCAGTGAACAGTTTTTCCACACCGGCCTGGGCAAGCTCGGACCCGCACTCAACAATTACGATCTGGACCACGATATCACTATTGACGACGACGGCATGTTCGAATTTGTTCTCAGCGCTGAACGTCCCGACGGCTACCGGGGCGACTGGCTGGCGCTTGATCCCCGTGCCACGCATATATTTGTGCGGCAAGTATTTTATGACTGGGACAATGAGGTCACTGGCCGCTATGCCATCGAGCGAATGGACAAGCCCGTCAATACTCCGCGGGAATCTGCCGAAAAGATAAGATCACAACTTCAAAACATTAGCGAAGCGACTACGAACTGGGTGAATTTCGCATTGGGTCACAGCCAGGATCTACGTCAACGCGGCATGATCAACAGGATGGGGGTACGAGACTTCTCCCAGGCGGGTGGTGTCACCAACCAGGTCTATATGAATGCGTTGTACGACATCCAGGCGGATGAAGCACTGATTCTCGAGCTTGAGATACCCGAACGGTGTTATTACTGGAGCTTTGTCATCTATGACGAAATCTGGCACACCACCGGCTGGATGAATCGCCAGGCATCGATCAACGGCCACGCCGCTCATATCGATAGCGACGGTAAATTTCGCGCGGTGATATCGGCACAGGATCCCGGTGTACCGAATTGGCTGGACAATGCCGGCTATCAGCGCGGCGGCCTGTTTGGGCGCTTCAAAAATTGTCCCGGCGAACTGAAACCCAGCATGAAGAAAATCAAGCTGAAGCAATTACGCGAACAGCTACCCGCTGACACGCCAACTGTTTCAGCTCGGCAACGAGACGAGACGCTGCGAGCACGGCGCCGCGCAATTCAGTTGCGACGCCGCTGGTAGGTGTCGGCGATAATCGACTCGATACAAACGAGTGCAAGAGACCACACGATGACCCAGGCAGCCGCAGCGGACAATACAGCGCTCTCCGTCGAGTCGTTGCTGGCCAAAGCCAGCAACGAAACCGGGCTGGACGATTTTGGCGATCCGGAGTTCATGCGGGCCTTCAACAAACTCGTCGATTCCACCAACAACGACGCGGTACTCAGCCAGATCGGTGCGGCAGCCGTAGCGGGAGAGATGCACCGCATTTTGATCAACCGGCTGCGCTTTGCCGAGGACCTCAAGAAGCACCCTGAAATTCTCGAGGAGGACGTGTCTGACCCCATCGTCGTCCTCGGAATGCCCCGCACCGGTACCACCAAGTTGCAGCAGATGATGTCGGCTGACCCGCATGTACAAAAGCTATATAGATGGCGTTTACTCAATCCCGCGCCCTTCCCCGATGCTTCCACGGAACGGGAAGATCCGCGTATCGAATTTGCCCGCCAATCCGTTTCCATGACCAACGAGCTGATGTCCGACTGGCAGGCGATTCACGCCGTTGAGGCGGAAGATGTGGACGAAGAAGTGTATTTGATGATCTTTAGCGGCCTGTCCATGGTCACCTGCGCTGGCCGCGACGTGCCGAGTTACAGTGAATGGGTGGGCCAACAATCCATGGACTACGCCTATCGCTACATGAAGCAGTTACTGCAATACCTGCAATGGCAGGACGGTGGCAGGCGAAATCGCCCCTGGATATTGAAATCGCCTGCCCACATCGGCACCACTGATTTGCTGCGCAAATATTTTCCCAAGGCCGCGTTGGTGTATACCCATCGCGACATCTACTCGGCCGTGGCTTCCCTGGGCAGGCTGATGGAAACTTCGTGGAACTTGTTCCACGATGCAGTAGATCGGCAGAGAGTGGGCGAGACGATCCGCAACACCTTTCTGGTAGAACTTCGAAAGCATATGCTGTTGCGCGAGCGCATGAGTGACGAGCTGGATATTCTCGACATCCAGTACGAGCAAATTTGTGCTGACGCGATTGCCGTGATCCAAAGGATTTATCAGCACGCCGGCCGTGATCTCACTCCCGAACGAAAGTGGGCCATGCTGACCTGGGAGGCAGGCCACCCTCAGCATGCCAGGGGAAAAATCAGCTACCGGCTGGAAGATTACGGTTTCACTCGCGAGGATATCGATGCCGAGTGTCAAACGTATCTGGCCAAATTTGGCGGTTGACAGGCATACCCTGCCACTACGGCATGACGCTGCTGTTGACGGCGTTCGGAGTACCCCGCACAACGGCCAGCGGTGCAGTAAAGCAATTTGAGAGAATTTCCGATCCAAGGCCCGACCCCGGTGGTTCCCGTGCCTTCATCCAGTAAACTCGAGGAGACCAATGAATTCGAACCCCACACCTGATCTCAACAGAACCACGGGCATCCTCGCCAGAATTGAGCGCGGTGGAAATCGGCTGCCGGATCCGGTGGTGATCTTCCTCTACGGGATTGTCGGCATGGTGTTGATCAGCCTGGTTGCTGCGGCTACCGGAACCTTCGCCCTGCACCCGACCCGGGTCGATGGCGCAGGCAACGCATTGGTGATTCAAGCGGAAAGTCTCCTGTCCGCCGACAATATTCGGCGGCTGTTGGTGGAGATGCCAAAGACCTTTACCGGCTTCCATCCCCTCGGCTATGTGCTTGTGGTGATGCTTGGCGCCGGCGTGGCGGAACGCGCCGGTCTGCTTGGCAGTGCCATGAGTTCCGCCGTTCGCAACGTGCCGAAGCTGCTGCTCACGCCCGCCGTGGCACTAGTCGGAATGCTGGGCAACCTGGCGGCTGATGCCGCCTATGTGGTCCTCATACCCCTGGCGGGGGTGATATTTGCCGCTGCGGGACGGCATCCCGTGGCGGGCATCGCTACGGCATTCGCCGGCGTGTCCGGTGGCTTTTCCGCGAACCTCCTGCCAGGTCAGCTCGACGCCCTGCTGTTCGGCATCACCGAGTCGGCGGCCGAGACCATTCTGCCCACCTGGGACGCCAACATCGCCGGCAATGCGTTCTTCATCGTTGCCATGACCTTCGTTTTCCTGCCGGTGATCTGGTATATCACCGACCGCGTCATCGAACCTCGACTGGCACCCATGACGGAAGGCTCAGCTTCAGATAGTGGCATGCGAACTGCCGTGCAATCCGACCAGGGGCTCAGCGATGATGAGCGACGCGGGCTCAGGTGGGCTGGACTTGCGGTGCTCGGTGTCGTGGCTTTGTGGGTGTTCCTGTGTGTGGGCCCGGGCACGCCACTGATCGACGAATCAGCACCCCCCGAATCGCGCTTCAATCCGTTGTTCCAATCTCTGGTCGCTGGCTTTCTCCTTGTGTTTTTCGCCGCGGGCTGGGCCTATGGGGCCGCTGCCGGTACCGTGAAAAATCACCGTGACCTGATTGCCATGATGCGGGACGCCATGGGCGATATGGCCTACTACCTCGTATTGTCCTTTGCCGCGGCACATTTTGTGGCCATGTTCAACTGGTCGAACCTGGGGCTCATATTCGCAATTCACGGTGCGGCGGCGTTGGAGGCCTCAGGTCTGCCCGATGTCACGCTGATGGCTGCAATTATCCTGTTCGCCGGGGTGCTGAATCTCTTCATTGGTTCGGCGAGCGCCAAGTGGGCGCTGCTGGCGCCGGTGCTGGTACCCATGCTGATGCTGTTGGGGATCTCACCCGAGATGAGTACGGCCGCTTACCGTGTCGGGGATAGCGCTACCAACGTCATTACCCCACTCATGCCCTACTTCCCACTGGTGCTGGTGTTTGCGCAGCGCTGGCAGAAGGAATTCGGGCTTGGCAGCCTGTTGGCGACCATGTTGCCCTATTCGGTGTTTCTGATGTTGGCAGGATTGTTACTGACAATGGTCTGGGTGTTCCTGGGGTTACCGCTCGGTCCCCTGGCGCCGGTCGAGTTTGTGATGCCCCAGGAGCCGGCGCGTTTGTCCTAGTACTTCCCGGCACCCTTATCTGGTTTGCTAAAGCCGAGCCGCTCATAATAGTCCTCGGGAATATCATCTGCCCTTTTGTAAAACTTCCAGGCACAGGGCCGGTTCGCGTCGTGATCAAATTCGGTAACCCAGAGCGGGTGCCCGCCATTCTCCATCATTACCGTCTCATTTACGGCGCAGTGAACGCAGTAATACGGCACATCTTTTTTTGACCAGGACCAGGTATGAGCTTCTTTGGTGCATCCAAAGTTGTAGGGCGCACCCGTTCTGGGAGGTGTGCCATCCACAGGATCGCCTCGCCGCATGCGACCACCGGAGCCACAGGGGTCCATCGCAATGATGTAGGACTCGTCGTCCTCTTTGATCGTCAGTCCGCCGTCCTGATCGGGGCCGCAGCGGTGGCTCCTCAGCACCTCGGCGGTCAGGTCGACGCGCTCTTTGACGCTCAGATTCAGGTAACCCTTCCAGGTACGCTTCATCATCCAGGTTTCCTGGGCGCCTTTCAGGATCTCGTACATGCTGTTTTCACCAAACTTTCTGGCTACCCTGTCCAGCAGGTCATAAATCCAGTCACACATCAAATCGTGCAGGCCCTTGCTTTCAGTTATGCTGTAGTCCGCCAACTTTTTGGCGTCCTCCAGGCGTCCCTCATCTACCGCCTCTTTCAGTGCCTTGACGGTAGATTTGCCGAGATTCTCGGGTTCTTCCTGGCGCATTTTCCGTTTCAGGAATTCGTGGTCTTCAAGTCGCAGCATAATGAACCTCCTTTGCGAACCGATTCACTTATTCTCGATTTTACTTGAAAATTCCAACCCAACTACTCAGAATTACGCCTAATTCGACCTGCTGTGATATGTGCGGAAGTGCTCGGGCTGGTTCCGCCACGGTCGACCCACAGAGCACCCTCCATCGATGACCAGAGAATGCCCCACAATGTAGCCCGGGGCATCGCAAGCCAACCAACAAATTGCGGATGCGACCTCCTCCGGATCACCAATTCGCCCGCTGGCCTGATGCTCGCTCAGCTCCAGGGATATTTTCTCCGCTCGTCTGATCCAGTCCTCATCCCTGGTTCCGGTAATAATCGGGGTCCTGGTATATCCCGGGCAGACGACGTTAAGCTGGATTCCCGCCTCTGCCAGCTCAAGGGCAACAGATTCGCTGAAGTGGATGACTGCCGCCTTGGCACCCGCATACAAATGTGGAGAATGACCGGCAATCGCTCCGGCCATACTGGCAATGTTGACTATCCGCCCGGTACCCCTCGGCGACATGAGTCGAGCGGCACATCTGGTACCGAGAAAAACACTCTTGACCAGATTATCGCTCAGCCATTCAAAGTCCCTCACCGCCAACTCGGTTATGGGGCCCATCGCCCCGGTGACTCCCGCGTTATTGATGAAAGCGTCCATTCTGCCCTGTTCGCCGGTGATGAGCTCGCCAAGGCGCCCAAAGTCTTCCTCTGAAGATACGTCCAGGGATACAAATTTTACTGCATCGCCAAACCTGGACTGGCAAAGAGCACCTTTCTCGTCATCGATGTCGGCGACGTATACAAAATAACCTCTGGCCACGAGTTGCTCTACTGTCGCCAGACCGATCCCGCTGGCCCCACCCGTTACAACGGCAACGGGAGACATCGAATATCCGTCCACAAAACGACCTGCATGTGATTCTCAGGATCTGACACGATGTAACGAACCTGTCTGAAAACCGCTCCACTCAGTGCAGTACTTTACCATACGCATCCGACACTGACTCGTGGGGCGCCGCCCTCTTTCGCCACGCTCCCATTCCTCTCTTCCGCTCCCGACCGGCAGTTTATCCGCGCACCAGCACGCGGCCATTTTCCACACGGCATTCGTGCAGCGGATGCCTTTCCTGCATACTGTTCGCATGCTAACGTGGTGGTGTCGACTATTGATGGGGAACAGCATGCCGGGAATCAGGGAACAGCAACTGGGCATCACGCTGCCAGGGCTCAAGCAGCCGATTGCGAAATATCCGGAATTGGCCGAATTGGCGGACCGGGCAGGCTTCGATTCTCTCTGGGGCTATGAGTTTTACCGCAACGCTTTCGTGATGTTGGCGCTGGCGGCGGAGCGCACCAAAAACATCAAACTGTGCACTGGCCTGGCCACCGCCGCCCAGCGCACCCCCTTCGAGATGGCCAATGCCATCGCCGATGTGGATGAATTATCACAGGGCAGGATGCTGGTCGCCACCAGTATCGGCGGACCGGCCTTTACCGAGTTCTTCATGGGTGCGGAAATTGACCGCCCGGCCTCGCGCATGAAGGAATACATCCAGATCCTGCGGTTGTACTGGGAGCATATGAGCACCGGTGAGCCCAAAGAGTTCAAAGGTGAGTTTTTCCGCTTTGCCTCGCCGCCTTTCAACCCCTTTGGTGGCCGCAGCCTGACCCGACCCCAGGTGCCCATCTACCTGGGTGCTGTGCGGCCGGCCATGCTGCGCCTGGCGGCGCGCAGTTGTGAGGGCGTACTTTCATGGCTGCTGCCGGCGGAACACGTACGCGACGTGATTATTCCCCAGGTGGACGAGGCCGCCACCAGGGCCGGCCGTGATCCCTCCGAAATTGATGTTGCCGCCTATGTGATCTGCAGTATTTCCGAAGACCGTGAAGTGGCCCTGCGCCGGGCGCGAGTCCAGGTGGGCTGCTATGTGGCCTACCCCACCGCTGCGGAGATCTGCGTCCATCACGGCCTCGAGAATGACCAGCAGGCAGTCACCGAGGCGCTGATGACGGGCGGTCCTGCGGCTCTGGCCGATGTCACTTCCGACGCCCTGGTGGAAACATTTTCAATTACCGGTACCCCAGCCGAAGTGCGGGAAAAAGTCGTTTTTTACCGGGAGGCGATTCCCCACCTGATCCTGCATACCCCCTATGTACCGCCACTGACCGCAGAGGAAAGCGAAGATGCATTCCGGAATATCGTGGCGACATTCGGCCGCTGACGAGCCGGGCATGACAGCATCCTCGGGTTCTGAGTTCCGGTCCTGACCTGCCTGGCCTGGCTGTTTCAGGCTGTTCAGAAATACCAGCGGCAAAACACGTATGGTCAGGGTGTCTGTTGGAGGGTGATCAACAGTTCTTTGAGCGGTGCATCGCATCCCGCGGCCGTTTTTGCCCAGTCGTGCAGCGCGGCCAGGTCCGGATCGTACTCTTCATCGCTCCTGATCAGAGGCAGGTTGCCGGCAAAGATTTCTCCGTTATCTGCATCGAGTGTGATGGTTTGACCAACCAATTGCGTGACGGTATTACTACCACAGCCCACTACACAGGCAACATCGAGTTCGCGACTTACAACGGCGGCGTGGGAGGTTGAACCGCCAATCTCGGTGGCGATGCCCTTGACCTCTATCATGGCATGAACGTCGTCGGGACTGGTTGTTTGTCGTACCAGGATAATGTCTTCACCGTCCATGGCGCGATCTGCGGCTTCTTCTGTATCGGACACTGCAATTCCACTGGCCACCCCGGGGGACGCGGGTATGCCGGAAGCCAGTAGTTCCCCCGCGGCGCGAGTTGCCGGTTCGATATGGGGCCGCTGCAAGAGCGAGATTTGGGCTGGAGAAATTCGCGCTATTGCCTGGGATGGATTGATAATGCCTCCTTTTGCCAATAGTACTGCCAGGCGCACAGCAGCAACCGCCGACCTCTTGGCATTGCGAGTTTGTAACAGCCAAAGCTTACCGGATTGTACGGTGAACTCTATATCCTGTACGTCCTCCAGGATACGCTCCAGTTTTTCTGCAATCGCCATTAACTCGGCGTGAGCGGTGGGAATTTGTTGCAGCAGATTGTCTATGGGTTGAGGGTCAAAACGACCGGAGACGAGATCCTCGCCCTGGCCTCGAGGCAACCATTCACCATATGGCTCCGCAGTGCCGGTAAAGGGGTTGCGGCTAAATAACACGCCGGTGCCCGATTTCTCATCCAGGTTACCAAACACCATCGCTTGTACGGTTACTGCGGTGCCGCCGATCTCCGGCAGTTCGCGGTCTTTGCGGTAGGCGATTGCGCGCGCTGAGTTCCACGAAGCAAACACGGCGGCAATAGCCGCCTTTACCTGCTCCATTGGGTCGCTTGGGGGCGGTCTTCCCACAATTTCTTCAAACTGGCTGCGAAACCGTGTATGGATGTCTTTAGCAAAGACCGGGTTGCCGGTGAGAGCGGCCAATGTGGCTTCAATGTCGTCGGTGATACCCAGATTGAGAACTGTGTCCATCATACCGGGCATGCTGGCTGACGCGCCTGACCGTACGGAAACCAATAGCGGGTTGGGCCCATGTCCAAAGCTCATGCCGGTCTGTTTTTCCAGATGAGCGATGGCTTGGGGCAGCGCCTCGATAACATCCTGGGGGACGGCGCCGCCTGCTTGCTGGAAGCGGATGCACTCGTCTGTGGTAATCACAAACGCCGGAGGAACCGGGATGTCCATTTGTCCCATGCGCACGATGGCGGCGGCCTTGCCGCCGAGTAGCTCGGGATTCGCCGTAACCGCTTTGGTGAGCGGGAAGACAGCCATCCTATTGGGCTCTTCCGGCGGTGGCTTCTTCAGTGCGGGACTTGCCAGTTAAATCGATCAGGTCTTCGTGCAACTCAAACCAGATGGTGTGGTAGCTGTCGATGATGGGGCGCAGAAAGTAGGCATGATCGCCGCTTTCGACCTTGCTGAGAGCCTCATCAAAACGTGCGACATAGTGTGTGAGGCGTGGCACGAGCGTGATTGCGCGCTCAACCAGCGGCATAAAGCGCTGGTGCAGTTCACCCAGTTGCGACAGAATGGCGTTGTCGTAGGCCGGGTTGTCGTGATCGTTGGGTTCGCCGTCTCGGATCTGCCAGTTGGTTGCCAGTGTCTTGAATTGGCTATTGAACGGGTGGAACTGTTCGTAGATGTCGTTGAGCGCCTGAACGTCAACCTGGGCTCTTTCTTCTTCGAGCCACGTGGCGAGCCGCGCTTTGCCATTGGATGTCATACGATATCGTGATTTGGCTTCTTTTATATGGCCATCATCAGTCAGACTTTCCAGACTGTTGTCGATGCTTCCAGCGTTTTCGCCGAGCGCGGCTCTTATGTCCTCCGCCGTCGCCATACCCTTGAGTTTGAGGATTCGTAACACGCCGCGATTTACCGGATTGTTCATATTTCGTTCCAGTACGGGTCATCGGTTTTGGGATGAAAGAGTTCGTCGCCAGGTTTAATCATGTGTTAGCCTCTGTATCTAAGTGAAAATCGTCCTGACGGATTTTGGAACTACAATATTGGCCCGGCTGAAAGCACCGCCTTTGGCGTCATTATTGCAATCCGCATTGTACTGTATCGTCACTGCTTTATGGGGTTGTGTAATCGCATGGGAGAGAACGGGAAAAAGAAGATCATCGTTGTTGGGGCAGGAATTGCGGGGCTCACCGCAGCCTACCGGCTGAAAAAGGCAGGTTTTTCAGTTACCGTGCTGGAATCTGAAAATCGTATCGGTGGGCGGGCCACCACTGTAAAAAAAGATGGCTATTCCATTGATCCTGGCGCGAGTGCCGTACTTGGCTCCTATACGGCCTATCTGGCGCTGGCGGAAGAACTGGGATTGACGAGAGACATCCACCCGGCAAGCCAGTTTGTAGGTACCATAAAAAACGGGACTATCCACTATTTCAATACCGGAAACGTCTATTGGTCGGCGTTTACCACGGGCCTGTTATCCTGGCGGTCAAAGTTGCGATTGGCGCGGGCATTCATTGATGTTCAACGGGCAAAAAAGCGGGGTTACATTACCTTCGAAAACATGGGTGCTGCCGCGGCCATTGATACGGAGACGGCAGCGCAGTACGGTATTCGTCGTCTGAACAAAGAAATTGCAGAATACTTTGTCGAACCCCTGGTTCGCGGAATGATGTTGGCCAATTCCGACAGTGTCAGCAAAGTTGAGTTGTTTCACGGATTGAACAACATATACGACGTTACTCTCTACGGATTACAGGGTGGGGTCAAAGCCTTTTCCGACGCTTTGGCCGCACATCTCGACGTGAGACTGCAGGCTCCCGTTACATCGGTCCAACAAGTTGGCGGTGGTGCGGAAGTGACCTGGCAGCAGAACGGCGAAACGATGAATCAACTGGCCGATGCCTGCGTGCTCGCCTGCCCCCTGCCGTTTGCCGCACAGATATATCCTGAGCATCAGGCGTTGCAGACACTGAATAAAGGGGTACGTTACGCACCATGTATTTCCGTTTCAATCGGAACTCGCAGGAAGCCGGAGAACAAGGCGTACGTGATACAGGTGCCCCGGGTTGAGCATGAGAGCATCTGCTATATCTTTGCTGAGCACAACAAAGGTGTGGATGTTGCCCCGGTGGGGTGTGGCCTGATTACCGCCTATTTTTCCGACACAGCTTCACAGCGGTGGTTTGGACGCCCTGACCAAGAAATAGTTGCCGAAGTATTGTCATTCTTCGATGAATTCATGCCGGAACTGGAAGGAAGTATCGAATTGACCCACGTACATCGGTGGCAAGCTTCGCTGTGCCAAAATGAAGTCGGTGCGTACCAGGCGGTCAATGATTTCAGAACGAAGCTGAGCCCCAGGGAGAGTGTTCAATTTGCGGGTGATTATCTCTTTTCCGCAGTGGGACAGGGCATTGCTGTGGAAAGCGGCAATCGAGCGGCGGAGAATATTCTTTCACAACCGGATTGACTTTGGCCGGAGAAGCACTGAAACGGCAGCTCGTCGTCAACTCCCTCACTTGCCCGGCACGTTACAATGGCCTCTCTGTGGCTCGGTCGCCCACTGTATCGGCAACACCCGCCCTCCCCTGTTGGCGACGCAACGGACTGGACGAGCCGCCGCGCCGTGCGCTGAAATAAAACCTGCTGGAGACGCGGCCCGATGATTGAAAACACGCTGATCGATGAGTTCCAGGGCCGGGGGCCGGAAGAGAAGGTACTCGAACCCGAACTCCCCATCATCGATGCCCATCACCATTTGTGGGATATTCGGACCACGGAAAATCCCGCCATAAAACGCTTTGAGCAGAAATTCTATCTCTGCGAAGAAATAACGAGCGACATCAATCGCAGCGGCCACAATATAGTTCAGACAGTGTACGCCGAGTGCGGTGCCTACTTGCGCGCCGACGGGCCGGCAGCCATGCGCTGCGTCGGGGAAACGGAGTTTGCACACGGTATCTCTGCCATGAGCCGTTCCGGTATTTATGGCAACACCAGGCTGTGTTCAGGCATATTCGGCTGGGCGGACCTGCGCGCCGGTGCCGCCGTAGAGCCCGTAATCCAGGCACACCTCGCCGCCTCGCCGAACTTCCGCGGCCTGAGGACGCCCATGCCCAGGGAGTTGCATGACAGTTTCCTCGATGCCATGGCGGTGCTGGCGAAGTACAACCTCAGTTACGACAACTGGTCACCCGATTACCAGCGCCTGCCACGACTCGCCAAACTGGCACGGGCCGTCCCCGACGTGACCATTATCGTTGACCATCTGGGAGGCAGGATTGATCCCGGGGCTGGTGAAGACACTTTCAAACAATGGCGTACCTGCGTGGAATCGGTTGCTGCCTGCCCCAATACCGTGATGAAACTGGGTGGTACCCTGATGCGTGTCGACGAGTGGGAGCCCGCCTTCCATATGCATCGTTGTAATCAGCCGTCTTCTTCGGAAGCGCTGTGCGAACTGATGTATCCCTACTATCTGGCCGCCATCGAGACGTTCGGGATCGAGCGTTGCATGTTTGAGAGTAACTTCCCGGTGGACCGGGAATGTGTGACCTATCGATCGTTGTGGAACATGTTCAAGCGTATCGCCACCAAGGCCGGCGCCAGTGACGGCGACAAACAGGCGCTGTTCAACGGGACTGCGGCACGGACCTACCGACTCGCTATCCAGGGCAATGGAACCGGTCACCCTACTGCGGCTATACCCCGATCGAGCTAGCCACCGAGTTCAGAGCCACTCAGTCCCGGCAACTCCTGCAGGACCTCCTCCGTGTGTTCCCCCCGGCGGGCAGCACATGAAATTTCCACGTTCATCGGCGAGGCCCGTTAAAATTGCACGTCTGCCACCATGGCCGGATTGCCATCGCAACGGATCGCCAGGAACTTTCCCTGCTCAACCTGGTCCTCCGCTGGAATCAGTCTTTCATCGACAAACCGACGCACGGTGCGGCGCAGCAATTGGCAGGTCTCGGTATCCATGTCATCTCCGCAGTACGGTCGAGCGCTTCGATAATGCGGGCTAATCAGAAAGACCTTGGAAGTCCCAGTACGTGTTCCGCTACATAACTCAGGATCAGATTGGTTGATATCGGAGCCACCTGGTAGAGGCGCGTCTCCCTGAATTTTCGCTCCACGTCGTACTCGGTGGCAAATCCAAAGCCACCGTGAGTCTGTATACAAACGTTGGCCGCCTCCCACGACGCCTTGGCCGCGAGATACTTCGCCATATTGGCTTCGCTGCCACAGGGTTTTTCGTCGTCAAACAACTCGGCCGCCCGATAGCGCATCAGGTTTGCCGCTTCTACTTCGATATAGGATTCCGCTATCGGAAACTGAACGCCCTGGTTCATTCCTATGGGACGCTCAAAAACCACTCGTTCACTGGCGTATCCAGCAGACCGTTCAATAAACCAGTAGCCGTCACCGATACACTCGGCGGCAATCAGTGTGCGCTCGGCATTGAGACCATCGAGTATGTATTTGAATCCTTCTCCCTCTTCTCCGACCAGGTTTTCTTCCGGTATCTCCATATTGTCAAAAAACAGCTCATTGGTTTCATGGTTCACCATATTCTGAATGGGCCGAACCTCCATTCCCCTGCCAATCACTTCGCGTAGATCGACAATGAAAATCGACATGCCATCTGACTTTCGCTTGACCTCCGAGAACGGCGTTGTTCGCGCCAGCAGGATCATCAAGTCCGAGTGCTGTACTCTCGATATCCAAACCTTCTGCCCGTTGACAACATAGCGATCGCCTTTCTTTAGCGCCGTGGTCCTGATCTTCGTGGTATCCGTACCCGCGGTGGGCTCAGTGACGCCCATTGACTGGATTCGCAATCTACCGCAGGCGATTTCCGGCAAATAACGCTCTTTCAACTCTCGGCTGCCGTGGCGCAATATCGTACTCATGTTGTACATTTGCCCGTGTAATGCCCCAGCGTTGCCGCCGCATCGATTGATCTGCTCCATGATCACACTGGCCTCAACCAAGCCCATGCCGTAGCCACCATAATCCTCCGGGATCATCGCGGAAAGCCATCCAGCCTCGATGCAGGCATTCACAAAGTCCTCAGGATAGGACCTTTCCACATCGATCCTGCGAAAATATTCATCGGGAAAGCGCGTAAACAGGGAAGACACGCCATCTCGGAGTTCCCGATAATCTGTTGCTTCCAAAGACACGGAAAATACTCTACTGGCTGCCCGGCGAATATTCCTGCGCCAAACGGTTGATATAACTTGCAGTGCGCACTCCGGCCTGGCGCAGCCGCCGGTCCAGGGCCGGTAGGGCACGCTGCACATAGGCCGCCGAAATGATCCGCTGGTGGCTGTAGACCAACGGCCGGAGGTCGCGGCTCTCGTGAATCCAGGTGATCGGATCCGCATTGTCCCAGGCCCGTTGCTGGGACGCGCTGATACCCTGCTCGAGATGTTGCAGCCAGCGCTGCCGGTCCCAACCACGCTGACGGATCATATCTGCGTCCCAGAAGCGATGGAGATTGCTGGTGCGTCCCAGAAACTCGATTTCCACCTGGTTACCACCGCGATCACGGCCATTGCCGACGTGCAGGGGATTGTGCAGGTCGCCCACCAGATGAATGCTGAAACGCAGGGCCAGTTGCCGGTGCGCCCTGGAGCTGAGCGGGTCTGCCAGAATCCGCCGAAACTCGTTCAGCGCCGTTACGGCATCACCACGGGCCGGTGCCCGATCCAGGCTGTAATCGCCCGCCGGCAGGGTCACATAATGATAGGGGCCCGCAGTTTCCTGCCAGAATTTGCCGGGCTGGTCGCGCATGCGGTCTGCCCAGGTTGAGATCTCGGGCAGGCTTTCCGAGGGTAGCAACTCCGCCAGCATGGTGCTGGCTGCAGGCTGCAAACGGCTTTCAGCCAACGCAGCGATCACTTCGTGCCCCAACGGTCCGAAGGCCAGGGCCGGCTGTACCAGCAAACAGCATGCCAGCAGGGTCACACGATATTTCACTAAAGTTGCCTATTTACTATAACAAATACTAATAACCTATTGTTTTTATTTATTATAGATAAATTCAAATCAACTGTGCAAGCGCACTTGCAGGCTCTCCAGGCGACGTACAAAAATACTGCGGGCGTATCGCGCCGCCGTTCCTTCCATGGGAACTATGGCAGTGGTGGAAGCGAGCAATTCTTCGACGACTACCCGCGCCTCCAGGCGTGCCAGTGCGGCGCCGATGCAGAAATGCGGGCCGCGACCAAAACCCATGTGTTGCCGAGAACGGGGGCGCTCCAGTCGCAGTTCATCGGGGTGCTCGAATCGTTCCGGATCCCGGTTGGCCGAGGCCCACAACAACATCAGGCGGTCGCCGGGCCGCAAATCAAAACCACCGAGACTACAGGGCCTGCGCACCACCCGGTAATGAAAATTGAAGGATGGTTCCAGCCTGACCATCTCTTCGACGAAACGTGCAACCTGTCGTGGGGTCTTGCGCAATTGATCCGCCAGGACAGAATTTCGCGCCAGCGCATAGAGTGCGGAACCAATCAGGGCCGCGGTCGATTCACCGCCTGCCCCAAACAGGACGACGGCAATTCCGATGGCCTCCTGCCGCTCGATCCGGCCCTGCTGCACGCCCTTTGCCAGGATGTGTAACAGCGGGGCGTCGGGCGATTCATCCAACTGCTGGAGAGCGAGGTCAAAGTGCTCGCCGAGGTAGGCGGCCATGGCGGTCGATTCCTCGTAGAGAAAAATCAGCTGTTCGTTTGAGACCTCACCGGCCAACATCTCACCGCCCATCATGGCCCAGAGGCGGAACCGCTCCGAGTCAGCAGTGGGCAAACCCAGCAGTTCCGCAACCACCAGGGATGGCACCCGTTCGGCCAGTTCGATCACTTCGCCGCCGCCCGCGGCCAACAGGGGTGTCAACTCCTGCCGTACCCATCCCCGGATGCGTTGCTCCATGGCGTCGATTCGCCCGCCCAGAAAGCGAGGCTGAAGCAGTTCCCGATGAACACCGTGGTCGGGTTCATCGGCGGTGGCAATCACGTTGATAGCGTCCGATTCGGGTAGTTCGAAGCAGCCGGGCACCCCATCTGCGCCGCGAAACAGGACGCCGCTGAGATTGGAGGAAAAATCTTCCTCACGATGCAGCGCCTCTTCAATCAGTGACCAGTCTGCCACCAGGTGTATCCCGGTATCCGCCACCCGCGACAGCGGCATGGTTTGCCGCAGGCGCCGGTAGAGCACCTGCGGATCATCGATCGCCGCTTGCGACAACAGTTCATCATCGGTTGCGGAGTACAGGGGAGCTCGCATTGGGGAATCCCGAATATGCTGATCAACGGCGGGCGCAGGCAACTCCCTGCCCCGAAGTACAGGATAATGTTACCCGAAGTTCGGGGAACAGGCATAAACTTTCTCATCAACTACCAGCGATCCCATGCAATGTGCTGGTTGGCCGGGAACTCTCAATCTGCCGATGGAGACCCTTGCGTTGCGCACTGCCAGGCTACAGAATTGCCACCTTTGACAAACTGCGATCTACGGGAGCGACAACAAATGACGGAAGCCTGGATTATAGACACGTGCAGGACACCTCGCGGCATTGGCAAACCGGGCAAGGGCGCCCTGGCCAAGATGCATCCACAGCGGCTCGGATCCACCGTGCTGAAGGCATTGGCTGAGCGCAACCCGATCGATACCAGAGAGATCGATGACATCGTCTGGGGAACCAGTTCTCAAATGGGGCCCCAGTCGGGGGACCTGGGCCGCATGTGTGCGCTGGATGCAGGTTATGACATTCAGGCCAGCTCGGTGACTCTCGATCGCTTTTGCGGATCCGGAATCACCAGCGTCAACATCGCTGCGGCCAACATCCTCTCGGGGATGGAACAGATGACCATCGGCGGCGGCACCGAAATGATGTCCCTGAGCGGGCAGTTCGACCGCTATCCGGTAATGGATCAGGGAAACCTGCATTTGCGGGAACTTCATCCGCAAACCCATCAGGGTCTGTGCGCGGATACCATCGCCACCCTGGAAAACATTTCCCGCACCAGGCTGGATGAACTGGCCCTGAGTTCCCAACAGAGAGCCCATGCGGCGATCAGCAATGGCCATTTTTCCGGGAGCCTGGTCACCGTGCACGACGACGACGGCAGCGTCGTCCTCGACCGGGAGGAATTTCCCCGACCCCAGACCACCCTGCAGGGCCTGGCCGACCTGCAACCCTCCTTCGCCGCCCTGGCGGACTACCCCCTGGATGACGAGGGGCTCAGCTTCCGCGGCCTGGTGCTGAAAAAGTACCCGGGGCTGGAGATCAAACACGTTCACCATGCCGGCAATTCCTCAGGGGTGGTGGACGGTGCCGGTGCGGTGCTGATGGCGGAGCGGGAATACGCCCGGGCTCACGGGTTGAAGCCGCGGGCACGGGTAGTGGCCATGGCCAATATGGGCGACTGCCCGACGCTGATGCTCAACGCGCCGGTGCCGGCCGCCAAAAAGGTATTGCGCATAGCGGGGCTGACCCTGGACGATATGGATCTGATCGAGGTCAATGAAGCCTTTGCGGTGGTGGCGGAAAAGTTTATCTGCGACCTGGATCTGGACCGCGACAAGGTGAACGTGAATGGGGGTGCGATCGCCCTGGGTCACCCAATCGGGGCGACCGGTTCCATGTTGATCGGTACCCTCCTCGATGAACTGGAGCGGCGCGACCTGGAACGCGGCCTGGTGACCATGTGCGCCGGCGGCGGCATGGCCCCCGCCATCATCATTGAGCGCGTCTGAGCTCGCCGGCGCTGGGGAGGCCAGACGGAGCGCAACGCGGGAGAGCGAATCGTGCTGCTCAATTGTGACCTGGGAGAGAGCTACGGCAGTTGGCGCATCGATGGGGATGAACAGGTCATGCCCTACATCGATCAGGCCAACATAGCCACCGGCTTCCACGCCGGCGACCCGCTGACCATGCAACGCACCCTGGAACTTGCCAAACGGCACGGGGTCAGCGTAGGCGCACATCCCAGCTACCCGGACCTGGTCGGTTTCGGTCGGCGCAGCATGGCGTTGTCGGAGCAGGAACTGATCGCCAACCTGCACTACCAGGTGGCGGCGCTGGACGGCATGGCAGCCAGCGCCGGTTTGCAGCTTGCCTACGTCAAACCCCATGGCGCCCTCTACCACGATATGATGTCCAAGGATGCACTGCGGGCCACGCTGATGCGGGGGCTGGCCGAATATCACCGGCCGCTGGTACTGATGTTGCAAGCCACTCCGAAGGTGGAGCAGCACCGGGAAGAGGCTCGGGCCGCGGGTCTGGAGTTGTGGTTCGAAGCCTTCGCCGACCGCTGCTACGACGATGACGGCAGCCTGTTGTCACGCAGTAATCCGCAGGCCCTGCACGATGGCGAACAGATACTCAGGCAGGTTTCCCAACTCAGCGACACCGGCACGGTCACCACCATCGGTGGACACCGCCTGCCCGTCCTTGCGGATACGCTGTGCGTACACGGCGATAACGAAGCCGCAGTGCGCAACATTCGGGAAATACGAGCCCTGCTGTCCTGATTCGCCCCTTCTCATGCGCATAGAAATTGCCGGGGAAAATGGCCTGATCGTGTACCTGGCGGAAACCCAGAATCCCGCCCTGTTGCCCCGATTGCGCCAGCTTGCGGACCAGCTTCGCAGCCAACTGGGAAGCCATCTGCTCGACCTGGTGCCCTCCTACGCCTCACTGCTGGTGATCTTCGACCCGCTGAGTACGGATCACGGCGAGGTCCGCAACCACATTCAAAGGGCGCTGGCCCAACCCGCCGCGGCCGAGGAGCAGCCGGGCCGGTTGCTGGAATTACCGGTGTACTACAGCTCTGAGAGTGGGCCGGACCTGCCCTCCCTGGCGACCAGGGCCGGGTTGAGCGTGGCGGAGGTCATCGCCATTCACCAACAACCGGAATACCGCGTATACGCCATTGGTTTCGCCCCGGGCTTTGCCTTTCTGGGGGAGGTCGACCCGCGCATCGCCACCCCCCGCCTGGCAACCCCCCGGCAGCAGGTTCCCGCCGGTTCGGTGGCAATCGCCGATGCCCAGACCGCGGTGTATCCCGCCCTCTCTCCCGGTGGCTGGAACCTGATCGGGCGCTGCCCCACACCGATGTTCACGCCGACTGCCGACCCGCCCATGCCGCTGGCCGTGGCGGACCGGGTCCGCTTTCAGGCGATAGATCGACGCCAGTTTGTAGCCCTGGGTGGTCGACTGTGAGCGGCTTCCAGGTACTGCAACCGGGGGTGCTGAGCCTGTTGCAGGACGGTGGCCGCGTGGGCCGGCATCAACTCGGTATGGCCAATGGCGGACCAGTGGATGCCCAGGCCATGTACCTGGCTAACCGGCTGTTGGGTAACGCGCTCACCGCCACCGCCATTGAAATCAGTTTTGGTGGCCTGCAATTGGAAGCCCTGGTCGATACCTGCATCGCCTACACCGGTGGGGACGCCCCGCTGAGCATCGCCGATGAACCCGCTCGTGCCTGGCGGGTACATCGAGTCAGTGCCGGGAGCCGACTACGGGTCGGTGTGGCGCGGCACTTTTGTCGCAGCTACCTGGCGGTGGCCGGTGGTTTTACCATACCCCAACAGTTTGGCAGTACAGCCACGGTGGTGCGGGAGGGCCTCGGCGGTACCAGTGGCCTGCCGTTGCAGGCGGGTGAAATGCTGCCCTGTGCCGCGCTACCGGAACGGGGACTGCTGCAACTGGCAGCCGCGGACATTCCCCACTACGAGACCAGTATCCGGGTGCGCGTCATTCCCGGCTACCAGATCGACCAGTTTCCGCGCCTGCAGCGACGACGCTTTTTCAATGGTCACTACCAGGTCAGCCAACGGGCTGACCGCATGGGCTACCGCCTGCAGGGACCGGCCATCACCGCCGCGGTCGGGGGCATTCTTTCGGAAGGCATCTGTCAGGGTGCGGTACAGGTTCCCGCCGATGGCCAACCGATCGTGTTGTTGAATGACCGCCAGACCATCGGCGGCTACCCCAAGCTGGGTGCCGCTCTGTCACTGGATAGTGCCCGCCTGGGTCAACTCACTGCCGGCGCCGAAGTGCAATTTGAGCCAGTGGATAGCCACACTGCCCACAATGCCCTGCACTTGCACCATTATTGGTTGCAGCACCTGCAACTGGAGCCGGTGGAGTAGTGCCGGACACACTCAC
>CAZUGZ010000035.1:6430-22525 GCA_964620555.1 uncultured Alteromonadaceae bacterium | reverse complement strand
ACTTGTAGCCGCGCCGGTACTCGAACTTGTCCACCGCCTTCATCAGGCCGATGTTGCCCTCCTGAATCAGGTCCAGGAACTGCAGGCCGCGGTTGGTGTACTTCTTGGCGATGGAAATCACCAGCCGCAGGTTGGCTTCCACCATATCCTTCTTGGCGCGCCGGGTCATGGCTTCGCCCATGGAAATGCGGCGATTGATTTCCTTGAGTTCGAACACGCTCAGGCCGACCTGTTCTTCAATGGCGCCAATCTTGCGCTGGGCGCGGCGGATATCGGTTTTGTTGCGATCCAGCTTCCTGGCATAATCGGCACCGCTCGCCAGTTGCTGCTCGAGCCACTGGGGGTCGGATTCGTTGCCCGGGAAGCTTTCGATAAAGACCGCCCGCGGCATGCCGCAGTACCTCAGGCAGATGCGGCGAATTTCCCCTTCCTGCGCGCGCACCTCCGACAACACCCCGTAAACCTCCTCCGTCAGCAGGGTGAAAATGCGGGGAGTGATCTTGAGGTATTTGAATAATTCCGCCCGTTTTTCCTGATCTTTCTGGGCACTGGCGCCATCCCGTCCCTGGCGGGCGATGCTCCTGTTGGCCGCGGTATGGGCGCGCTTGATGGCGGCAAAGCGCCGTTTGGCCTCCGCCCGGTCGGGGCCGGAATACTCGGTGTCTTCGGTGCGGCCTGATTTGCCGTTGGCGGCGGCAGCCGCAGCGGTCTCCGCAGCGCTGGGTACGTGTTCCGCCGGGTCCAGATAGCCGATCAGGACGTCGGCGAGCTTGCGTTCTCCGGTGGCCACTTTGGCGTACTCATCGAGAACGGTATCGACCAGGCCGGGGTAGTAGGAAAGGGCGGCCATCATTTCGCGGATACCCTCTTCAATGCGCTTGGCGATGTCGATTTCTCCCTGCCGGGTCAACAGTTCGACGGTGCCCATCTCGCGCATGTACATCCGCACCGGGTCGGTGGTGCGGCCGGCCTCGGTCTCCACCGCTGCCAGCGCCGCGGCAGCTTCCGCGGCGGCGATCTCGTCGGCCGAGCGGTCGCCCTCGGTCATCAGCAGGGTGTCGGCATCGGGGGCGACTTCAAACACCTGAATGCCCATGTCGTTGATCATCTGAATGATGTCTTCAACCTGGTTTGAGTCTGAAATGTCGTGGGGCAGGTGATCGTTGACCTCGGCATAGGTCAAATAGCCCTGATCTTTCCCCTTGGAAATGAGATCCTTCAGACGGGATTGTTGTCTATCCACGTCATTCATTGCGCGGCTACCTCTATTGGGTTTATCGACAGTTATTCAGGCTGGATAACCGAAAATCAGCAGGAAAGTATAACCGAACTTTGTTACCCTGTACCAGCAGTGCATAATTCCGTGCCACCGCGACCGCCCTCGGGAAGTTAGCGGGTTTTCTTTTGAAGCGAATATCCTGCGGTGTCGGATCATGCTACGCCCCGCCCTCGAACACCCTGACTACCGCTGCACCGAGTTTCTGACCAGTGCCGCCTCGGTTAGCCAGTGCCCGCCTGACCAGGGCTGGGAAGTCGCCTTTGGCGGGCGCTCCAACTCGGGTAAATCCAGTGCCATCAACGCCCTGACCGGCCGGCCCAAACTGGCGCGTACCTCGAAGACGCCCGGCCGCACCCAATTGCTCAACTTTTTTGTCCTCAGCGAGAACCAGCGGCTGGTGGACCTGCCCGGGTACGGCTTTGCCAAGGTTCCCGAAGCGGTTCGGCGCGCCTGGTCGCAGCAACTGGAGACGTACCTGGAACAGCGCCAGTCACTGCGTGGCCTGGTGCTGCTGATGGATTGCCGGCATCCGCCGGCACAGTTTGACCTGGTGCTGCTGGGCTGGGCGGCGGCCGCGCTGATGCCGGTCCACATCCTGTTGACCAAGGCGGACAAGCTCAGCAGGGGCGCAGCCAGCAACACCCTGCTGAAAACCCGCAACCAGCTCGGTGCGGACGGGGTCAGCGTACAGTTGTTTTCAGCCTTGCGCGGCACCGGTCTGGACGAGTTGCGGGGCGTCCTGGATGGTTGGCTGACCGACGCCGCTGTGGTGGCGGAGGATCAGTGAGCCTCGTCCCAGTTGGCGCCGCTGCCCGCCTCCACCAGCAGCGGCACCGACAGTTCCGCCGCCGATGACATTGAGGCGCACAACCGGGAACTGATTCGCTCAACCTGATCCTCGGCGACTTCCAGTACCAGTTCATCGTGTACCTGCATGATGATCCGCGCCGCGTCGCCGTGCTCCGGCAACCACGCGGACACCTCCAGCATGGCGCGCTTGATGATATCCGCGGCACTGCCCTGCATGGGGGCGTTGATTGCAGTGCGTTCCGCGGCCTGCACGCGGGACTTGTTGCGCGACTTGATTTCCGGCAGGTACAGGCGGCGGCCGAACAGGGTTTCCACATAGCCGCGCTGGTGCGCCTGCTGCCGAATCTCGTCCATGAAATCCTTCACCCCCGGATAGCGCTGAAAATACAGATCCATGTATTGCTGGGCCTGGTGCTGCCCGCTCTGCAGTTGCCGGGCCAGCCCGAAGGCGGACATGCCGTAGATCAAACCGAAATTGATGGCCTTGGCCTTGCGCCGCTGTTCGGCGGAAACCCGTTCCAGTTCGACCCCGAACACTTCGGCGGCGGTCGCCCGATGGACGTCGAGGCCATCCCGAAACGCCTGGCACAGGCCCTGGTCGGCGGACAGATGCGCCATGATGCGCAATTCGATCTGGGAGTAGTCGGCGGCGACCAGCCGGTAGCCTTCGGCGGCGACAAAGGCCTGGCGAATGCGGCGGCCTTCGGCGCTGCGGATGGGGATGTTCTGCAGGTTGGGGTCGCTGGAGGAGAGCCGCCCGGTGGCGGTGCCCGCCTGGTGATAGGAGGTGTGCAGTCGGCCGGTCTGCGGGTTGATCATGCCGGGCAGCTTGTCGGTATAGGTGCCCTTGAGCTTGCTCAGGCTGCGGTGCTCCAGCACCAGTTTGGGCAGGGGGTAGTCCTGCGCCAGGTCCTGCAATACGGCCTCGGCGGTGGAGGGGGCCCCCTTGGGGGTCTTGCGGAGTACCGGCAGCCCCAGCCGGTCGTACAGCACCTCACCCAGTTGTTGGGGCGAGCCCAGGTTGAACTGGCAGTCGGCCATCGCCTGGGCCTCGCTTTCCAGTTCCTGCAGGCGCGCAGCCAATTCCGCGCTGTGCCTGCGCAACTGGCCGCCGCTGACCAGGGCCCCGTTGCGCTCGATGGCGCACAGCACCGGCAGCAGCGGCATCTCCAGCTCACTGTAGAGCTGGCGCAGGCTCGGCTCCCGCTGCAGGCTCGGCCAAAGCTGTCGATGCAGGCACAGCGCCACCTCGGCGTCTTCGGCCGCGTAGGGGGCCGCCACCTCCAGGCCGATTTCATCGAAGCGCAACTGCTTTTTGCCCTTGCCGGCAATGTCTTCAAAGCGGATGGTGTCGCGGCCCAGGTAGTTGCGCGCCAGGCTGTCCAGGTTGTGACGGCTTGCCGTACTGTTGAGCGCATGGGATTGCAACATGGTGTCGTGGGCGATGCCGCGCAGGGCGATGCCGTGGTTGGCCAGCACGTGGGCGTCGTATTTCAGGTTTTGTCCCACTTTGGGTCGGTCGGGATCCTCCAGCAGGGGCCGCAGCCGCTCCAGAACCCGGTCCCGGTCCAGTTGTGCGGGGGCTCCCATGTAGTCGTGGGAGAGGGGCACGTAGGCCGCCCGCCCCGGCTGCACGGCGAAGGAGACGCCGACGATGCGGGCCTGCATGTAATCCAGGCTGGTGGTTTCGGTGTCGAAGGCGAACAGTTCCGCCTGCTCCAGGCGCGCCAGCCAGTCCAGCAGGTCCGGCTCTTCCAGCACCAGGTCCCATTGGTATTCGCCGCGGTCCGCCGCAGCGGTCGAGGGCGCGCCGGCGTCCTGCAATTCCTCGATCCAGGTCCTGAATTCCAGCCGCTGGAACCACTCCAGCAGCGCTTCGCTGCGGGGTGGCTGCGGCTCGAGCTGATCCGGCCCCAACTCCAGTTCCACATCGGTCTTGATGGTGGCCAGGCGGGCGGACAGGTAGGCCGATTCCTTGCCGGCCAGCAATTTTTTCGCCATGGTCCCGGCACCGCGAAAGTCCAGGTCCGCCACCTGGTCGAGTCGGGAATAGATGGCATCCAGCCCACCCAGCCCCTGCAACAGGCCCTGCGCTGTCTTTTCCCCCACGCCCGGTACTCCGGGGATGTTGTCGGATTTGTCGCCCATGAGGGCCAGCAGGTCGATGATCAATTCCGGCCCGACCCCGAATTTGCCTTCCACCGCGGCCGGGTCCAGCACGGTATTGGTCATGGTATTGACCAGGGTGATGCGGTCGTCGACCAACTGCGCCATGTCCTTGTCGCCGGTGGAGATGAGCACCGGGCGCCCGGCGGCCGCTGCCTGCACCGCCAGCGTGCCGATCACGTCGTCCGCCTCCACCCCCACCACACTGAGCAGCGGCAGGCCCATGGCATCGACGATGCCGTGAATGGGTTCTATCTGCTCCCGCAGTTCCTCCGGCATGCTCGGCCGGTTCGCCTTGTACTCGGCATACAGGTCGTCGCGGAAGGTTTTGCCGGGGGCATCGAAGACCACCGCTATGGTGGAATCCGGGTAGTCCTTTTGCAGCCGGCGCAGCATATTGATGACGCCCTTGACCGCCCCGGTGGCCTGCCCGCCACTGGTGCTCAGTGACGGCAGGGCATGAAAGGCCCGGTACAGGTAGGAGGAACCGTCCACCAGGACCAGTGGTGGCTCACTCATGTGGAAGCTCCGGCCACTTGCTGGGCGGTCGGTTCAAAGGCCGCCACCGTCCGGCTCTGCGTCGTGCAGGTAGAAGGCCAGGGTCACGATCGCCAACAGCAGCAGGGCCCCGGTGGCATTGTGCAAAACTGCTACCGGCAGCGGCAGGTGAAACAGGACGTTGCCGAGACCCAGGGCAAGCTGCAGCAATAACAGCAGGCCGATCGCCTGGCCCATGCGCCGCAGCGGTCCCCCCGCACCCAGCAGGCGCAGGCTCAGCCAGCCCACCAGCAGCAGGCAGAGCACGGCCCCCAGGCGGTGCGCCATGTGGATGGCGGTTCTGGCTTCGTTGTCCAACTGCCCGCCCAGGTAGTTGGGGCCGATCTCCTGGAACAGGTTGAAGCCACTGCGGAAATCCATCGCGGGCCACCAGCGGGACTGACAGGTGGGCAGGTCGGGGCAGGCCAGGGCGGCGTAGTTGGCGGTGGTCCAGCCACCGAGGGCGACCTGCAACAGCACCGCGGCCAGGGCAACGGCGACCAGCGGCCGCAAACGCCGGACCGTCGCCGCGCCCAGTTGCCAGTGACGATTGTCGAGGCGCAACACCAGCAGCCACAGCATGGCGAGGGTGGCGAAGCCGCCCAGCAGGTGCGCGGCGACCACCTGCGGCCACAATTTCAGGGTGACGGTCCACATCCCGAACAGGCCCTGCACAATCACGAAAAGCAGCAGCGCCACGGGCAGTATCAACGGCTGGCCCGCGTTCCGCCGGTGGCGCAGGGCGACCGCCAACAGCGCGATGCAGAACAGCCCCAGCGAGGAGGCGGCATAGCGGTGTACCATCTCCGGCCAGGCTTTTTCGACCTGCACCGGCGCCTCCGGCCAGGCCCGGTTGGCTGCGGCGATCTCCTCCGGCTGGGTGGGCCACAGCAGGTGGCCATAGCAGCCGGGCCAATCCGGACAACCCAGCCCCGCATCCACCAGCCGGGTGAAGGCCCCCAATACGATCACCAGCAACGCCAGGGCCGTGGCGCACAGCGCGAGGTGAAAGCCCGGTCTGCGATTTTCAGCGGTGTTCCACATCCTTCAGCGGTCTCGATACGACGGTCACAGCAGGCCGGTGACGCGCGGGCCAGGTTGGCAATTCTCGCTTGGCGCCGGATATTTTACAAACAGACGCTGGATGCCGGCCCAGGCCCGGCACGACGGCAGCGGGTCGTTCCGGCCCCCTTCACCCGCTGTTCCGGAGGGTGGTACGGTTCTCCGGCTCCAGGATTTTCACCACCTCACCCTCGTCCGGTGCAGGGTCCTGCGGGCGCTGCTCGGCGAAATCGCAACTGACGCATTCGAGCCGCTCGGCCACGGTGTCCAGCACCAGCTTGTCCTGTTTCCCGCAGCTCGGACAGATCGCCCCGGCAATGAATCTGCGCGCCATGTCAGCCCTGCATTTCGCGGCGCACGGCGGCGATCACCGGCGCGGTCTGGGGATGTTTGCGCCGCCACAGGTAAAAGCTCTCTGCCGCCTGCTCCACCAGCATGCCCAGCCCGTCGGCTACCGCCCAGGCGGCGTTGCTCGTCGCCCAGCGCATGAAGACCGTGGGCCGGGCCGCGTACATCATGTCGTAGCAGCAACTGCGTTCGCTGAGCAGGTCCGCGGGCAGGGCGGGGAGTTCCCCCGCCAGGCTGGCCGCCGTGCCGTTGATCACCAGGTCGAACTGCTGTCCCGCCAGTTGTTCGAAGCCGCCGCCCCGGATCGGGCCCAGATCCGCGAAATGCGCGGCCAGGTTGCGGGCCGTGGCGGCGGTGCGATTGGCGATGGTGAGCAACGCCGGTTTTTCTTCCAGCAGCAGTTCCAGCACTCCGCGCACCGCACCGCCGGCACCCAGCACCAGTACCCGGCGGCCACCGATTTCCCAGCCCAGGTTGTCCACCAGGTCCCGAATCAGTCCGAGGCCGTCGGTGTTGTCTCCCTGTATCCTGCCGCCGGTGGTTCTGGTCAGGGTGTTGGCGGCGCCGGCCCGTTCCGCCTGGGGGCTGAGTTCATCGGCGTAGCGACAGGCGTCGCCCTTGCAGGGCAGGGTCACGTTGAGGCCACTGCCGCCGCCGCCAAAAAAGCGGTCTGCGGCCCGGGCAAAGCCACCCCGTTCCACCACGATGGTCCGGTACTGCATTTCCTGCCGGCATTGCCGGGCAAAGGCATGGTGAATGCGGGGCGATTTGCTGTGCCGCACCGGGTTGCCGGCGACCGCGTATCTGTCCACTGTCAGGTTCCCTCCTCCGCCAGCCAATCCCGCGCCTGCAGAAAATACCCGGTCAACCGCGCCTCGGGGCTGTCCGGCTGTGGCTGGTAGGCGTATTCCCAGCGGGCCAGGGGTGGCAGTGACATGAGTATCGATTCGATGCGCCCGCCCGACTGCAGACCGAAGCGGGTGCCGCGGTCGTGGACCAGGTTGAACTCCACGTAGCGCCCGCGCCGGTAGAGCTGGAATTGCCGCTGCTGCGGTGTGTATTCGAGGTCCATGCGGCGCCGGACGATGGGCAGGTAGGCGGGCAGGTATGAATCGCCCACGGCCTGGATAAAGGTCAGGGTGGTGTCGAATCCCCATTCGTTGAGGTCGTCGAAAAACAACCCTCCCACGCCCCGCGCCTCGCGCCGATGGGGAAGATAAAAGTACTCGTCGCACCACCGTTTCAGGCGCGGGTAGAGGTCTTCGCCAAAGGCGGCACAGGCGGCGGCCGCGGTACGGTGCCAGTGCCGGCAGTCCTCGACATAGCCGTAACAGGGGGTGAGATCGTAACCACCGCCAAACCACCACACCGGCTCCGCCCCGGCCGGCTCGGTACTGAACATGCGCAGATTGGCGTGGCTGATGGGAACGTGGGGGTTGCGAGGGTGTACCACCAGGGACACTCCCAGCGCCTCAAAGCCGGATTCCGCCAGGTGGGGGTGCGCCGCCGAGGCTGCCGCCGGCAGGCGCTCGCCGCGGACGTGAGAAAAATTCACCCCGGCCTGCTCCAGCACCCGGCCCCCTTTCAGTATCCGCGAGCTGCCGACGCCGGCCGCGCTGTCCCAGCGGTCGTCGATGAAGCCGGCTTCGCTCTCCAGCTCCTGCAAACCCGCACAGAGCCGCTCCTGCAGGGCGAGGAAGTACGTTTTGGCTGCAGCGCAGTGGGCGGAGGTCACCGGCGCTCGTCCCGGGCGCCGCCGGCGCGCCCGCCGCGCACCAGTCGTCCGCTTTCCAGGTCGCGAATGACGGAGGTAGTCCGGTCTCCGCCCAGGGGACCGGGCAGCACCTGGTCCAGTGCCTGGCCGAAATAGCGGTACACCTGGAACAACCGGGTTGCCGGGCGCGCACCGCTGGGGTTGGCCGAAGTGGATACCAGCGGCGCGTTCAGCGCCGCACACAGGGCCACCACCGGCGGGTGGGCACTGATGCGCAGTGCGATGGTATCGAAGCGGCCGCACAGGTAGGCTGGAACCCGGCCCCGGTGGGGTATCAGCCAGGTGTTGGGGCCGGGCCAGGACTGGCGCAGCCGGGCCTGGTGCGTTGGGCTCAGGTCATCCAGCAGCCAGCCCAGTTGGCGCCAGTCGCCGGCCACCAGGATCAGGCCCTTGTCGCCGGCTCGCGCCTTCAACTGCAACAGGCGCTGAACCGCCAGTGGCTGGAAGGGGTCGCAGCCCAGGCCCCACACTGCCTCGGTGGGGTAGGCGATGACCCCGCCCGCCGCCACCGCCGCGGCGGCCCGCCGAAGCTGGAATTCCAAGGCCGGTGACTCAGCCGCCCAGTTGTTCCTGGAGGGCGGCGTCCCGGTCCTGTACCGCCTGGGCATTGTCCTCTCGCTGCCGGCGCAGGGTGGCGGCGAGTTCGGGGTCGGCAACGGCGACGATCTGGGCCGCCAGCCAGGCCGCGTTTTTCGCTCCCGCCTTGCCGATGGCCACGGTCGCCACCGGAATCCCCGCCGGCATCTGCACCGTGGACAGGAGGGCATCCAGTCCCTGCATCGAGGCCGCCATGGGCACCCCGATGACCGGAGTAACGGTGTTGGCCGCCACCGCGCCGGCCAGGTGAGCCGCCATGCCGGCGGCACAGATAAAGGCGCTGCAACCTCGCTGTTCCGCGTCCTGGACGTAACTGCGCGTCAATTCCGGGGTGCGGTGGGCGGAGAGAATCCTGGCCTCGAAGGGGATGCCCAGTTGGTCCAGTATGTCGAAGGACTCTTTCATCACCGGCAGGTCCGAGTCGGAACCCATCAGGATGGCCACGAAGGTAGATGTCATAGTGGATCTCGGTCAGCGTCTCGGCTGTGTTGGGGGAAAGCTGGCGAGTGTAAGCAACGGGCACGGGCAATGGCAAGTTCAGCGTCGATCCGCGACCAGCAAAAGCCTCCGGATTCCGGTTTTTGCCGGAATGAAGTGAAGGGGGCCGGCCCGTCATCCGCGGCAGTAGCGCCCGTCCCGGTTCTCCACCAATCCCCGCAATTGCAACTCGGTGAGTTGGGTCAGCAGGTCCTCGGCCGCTACCGCACAAACCGCGACCAGTTCATCCAGGGCCAGCGGGGCGTCCCCCAGCGATTGCAGAATCCGCTTCTGCACCGCGGACAATTCCACCTCCTGCGGCTGTGCCCGCGGCTGCAGCTCCCGCAGGGCGCCGGCCATGCTGTCGAGCTGCTGCAGGATGTCGGCGCTGGTCTGCACCAGGTGGGCTCCGTCCTTGAGCAGGGCGTTGCAGCCGCGGCCCTGGAAGTGATAGATGGAGTGGGGCAGCGCGAATACCTCGCGATTCTGTTCCAGGGCCAGCCGGGCTGTAATCAGGGAGCCGGAGCGCTGCGCCGCCTCCACCACCAGCACGCCCAGGCTGAGGCCGCTGATGATCCGATTGCGCTGCGGAAAGCGCTCCCGGATGGGCGGACTGCCCAGTGGAAATTCGGTGAGCAGGGCGCCGCGCCGGCAAATCTCCGCGGCCAGGCCCCGATGGCGGGCCGGGTACAACTGGTCCGGGCCGGTCGCCATGACGGCTACCGTCAACCCATCGGCGGCGAGGGTGGCCTGGTGGGCCGCGGCATCGATGCCCAGCGCCAGGCCGCTGCAAATCCCCAGCCCGGCGGCCACCAATTCCCCGCAAATCTCGGCGGTGGCCCGCCGTCCGGCCAGGCTGGAATTGCGGCTGCCGACCACGGCCATATACGCCTGGCGCAGGCAGCCGGGGTCGCCGCGCACGAAGAGCAGCGCCGGAGGGTCCGCAATTTCCCGCAACAGCGGTGGGTAATCCGCACTGTCCATAGCGAGGGTCAGCGCCTCCAGGCGGCGCAGTTGCTCCTGTTGGCGGCCGGCCTCGCTCCAGGGCCGCCCCCGCCAGCCGGCGCGGGTTTCCACCGCACGGCTGCCCACCCCCACCGCCTGCCAGCGAGGCGCCGGGGCATCCAGGATTTCTTCGGGGTCGGAAGAGATGCGCAGCAGCTTCAGCAACTCCCGGTTGCCGCTGGTGATGGTCTGCAGCGCCAGCCACAGTCGTTCCCGTTTCAGGTCCATGCAGCGTCCCTGCCGCGCTGCGGCGACGATAGGCAGGTTCCTGCCCAAGCCTGTATAATTGACAGCAGTTTGCCGCCGCGAATCGGGTCAGGCAAGGAATTAATTTCATCAAAAACGGGTGGTGAGTCCCCGCATGGCCGTGCTGGATATCCTGGAGTTCCCCGACCCGCGCCTGCGCATCAAGGCCAGGCCGGTGGTGGAGTTTGGTCCGCCGGTGGCCCGCCTGGTGGAAGACCTGCTGGAAACCATGTACTCGGCCGAAGGCATCGGCCTCGCCGCCACCCAGGTCAACATAGCCCAGCGGGTGCTGGTCATCGACGTGTCGGAACAAAGGGATCAGCCCCAGGTGTTCATCAATCCGCAAATCGAGGTGGTGGACCGGGAACTGGCCGAATACGACGAGGGCTGTCTGTCGGTGCCGGGCTTTTTTGAAACCGTGGCCCGTCCCCGGCAGGTTGCAGTCACCGCCCAGGATAAAACCGGGGACAGCTTTGAACTGAACGCCGAGGGCCTGCTGGCCACCTGCATCCAGCACGAAATCGATCACCTCAACGGCAAGCTGTTCGTCGATTACCTGTCCTCCCTGAAACGCGAGCGCATCCGCAAGAAGCTGGAAAAGCAGCACAACCTGGACGACTGATGTCGGACGGCACCGCCCTGCGCCTGGTTTTTGCCGGTACCCCCGAATTCGCGGTTCCCCATCTGCAGGCCCTGCTCGACTCGCCACACCAGGTGGCCGCCGCGTATACCCAGCCCGACCGCCCCGCCGGCCGGGGCCGGAAGATCGTCGCCAGCCCGGTAAAGGCGCTGGCCCGGGCCGCGGGCATTGCGGTGCAGCAACCCGCCGACTGGAACGCTGCAGAGACCCGGGCGACCCTGCAGGCGCTGGCTCCGGACCTGATGGTGGTGGTCGCCTACGGTGTACTGCTGCCCGCGGCGGTGCTGACCATCCCCCGCTTCGGTTGCATCAACGTGCACGCTTCGCTGTTGCCGCGCTGGCGGGGCGCCGCGCCGATTCAGCGGGCGGTGGAAGCCGGCGACCGCCGCAGCGGCATCAGCATCATGCAGATCGAGGAAGGTCTGGACAGTGGCCCGGTGCTGGCCACCGCCACCCAGGACATTGGCGAACAGACCAGCGGTGGTGACCTGCAAAGGCAGTTGCTGCAACTGGGGCCGGCCCTGCTGCTGCGGGTGCTGGACGACCTGCAGGGCTACCTGGCCCGGGCCCGGCCGCAGCCGGAGGGGGCCACCTACGCCCACAAGGTCAGTCGCGCCGATGCGCTGCTGGACTGGAATGCTCCCGCCCCGGTCCTGCATCGCAAGATTCTCGCTTTCAACCCGGTCCCCACCGCCTGGACCCTGCTGCAGGGCCAACCGTTGAAGATCTGGCAGGCGTCTCCCTGTGCGGGTGCGGGGCCGGCCGGCGAGGTGCTGCCCAGTGAGCGGGGCGAACTGGTGGTCGCCTGTGGCGAGGGAGCGCTGCGCCTGCAGCGCCTGCAGTTGAGTGGCGGCAAGGCCATGGCCAGTGCCGACCTGCTCAATGCCCGCAGGCACCAGTTCGAGCCCGGCACCCGGTTGGGTGAGTAGATGCCGGAGGTTCGCGCGGCTGCGGCCAGGGTCCTCGCTGCGACCATCGACGCCGGCAAATCCCTGGGGGAGAGCCTGCCCGCCGAGTTGGCGCACTGTCCGCCGCGGCACCGGCCCCTGCTGCAGCAACTGTGTTACGGCAGCCTGCGCAGTTACCACCGCCTGCAGGCGATGCTGGCGACGCGGCTGCGCAAGCCACTGCGCGGCAAGGACGCGGACCTCGGCGCCCTGCTGCTGTGCGGTCTCTACCAGTTGCTGGAAATGCGCACGGCGGACCATGTGGCGATTTCCAGCTCGGTGGAAGCCTGCCGCAAGCTGGGCAAGCCCTGGGCCACCGGCCTGGTCAACGCCGTATTGCGGGGGTGCGCCGGCAACCGGGCCAGCCTGGAGCGAAACCTTAGCGAGGCGCAGCGGCACAGTCACCCCGAGTGGCTGTACCGGCAACTCGTCGATACCTGGGGGCCGGCCGCCGAACAACTGCTGGCCGCCAACAACAGCCAGCCGCCCATGTGCCTGCGCGTGAATCTGCGGCGCAACAGCCGCGCCGACTACCTGCGCCTGCTGCAGGACCGGGGCGTCGCCGCCCGGCCTACCCCCTGGTCGAACGCCGGGCTGGTGCTGGAAGCTGCAATGGAGGTAAACCGGCTGCCGGGCTTTGCCGAAGGTCTGGCCAGCGTCCAGGACGAAGCGGCACAACTGGCAGTGCCGCTGCTGGGGGCCCGCCCCGGCGAACGGGTGCTGGATGCCTGCAGCGCCCCCGGTGGCAAGACCTGTCAACTGCTGGAAATGCAGCCGGAACTGGCGGAACTGGTGGCCTGGGACGTGGACGCGGCGCGTTTGCAGCGGGTGCGGGACAACCTGCAACGGCTGCGGCTCGGCGCCGAGCTGCGGCAGGCCGATGCCTGCGCGCCTCCCGGCCACTACGGCGCGGGCAGCTTCGACCGGATTCTGCTGGACGCCCCCTGTTCCGGCAGTGGCGTGATTCGCCGGCATCCGGATATCAAGGTGTTGCGGCGGGCGGACGATATCGGCGCCTACGCCGCGACCCAGTTACAGATGCTGCAGGCGCTGTGGCCGCTGCTGCGGCCCGGCGGCAGCCTGCTCTACGTGAGCTGTTCCGTGCTGCGCCCGGAAAACGACGACGTGGTGGCCGCCTTTGTGGAGCAGACGGCCGGAGCCGAAGTGCAACTGCCGGCGCTGGACTGGGGTGTGGCGACCGGGGCCGGCCGTCAGACCCTGCCCAGCGTCAACGGGCCCGATGGCCTCTACTTCTCACTGCTGAAAAAACTGAAAATGTGAATAGTGGCCGCTGCCGTGCTTACATTCGCCGCTTCGATTCATTATGGTTCGAGGCTTCGGTGGCGAATCCGCGACAGCAATGAAAATCATCATTTTGGGGGCAGGCCAGGTCGGGCGCGCGTTGGCGGAGACACTGGCCAACGAGCAGAACGACATTACCCTGGTCGACAACCAGGCCGAGAAACTGCGCCTGGTGCAGGACCGGCTGGATATCAGGTCGGTAACCGGTTACGCCTCGCACCCCGACACCCTGTTTCAGGCCGGTGCCGACGATGCCGACATGATGGTTGCGGTAACCGGCACCGACGAGATCAACATGATGGCCTGCCAGGTTGGCCACGCCCTGTTCCAGACCCCCACCAAGATTGCCCGCGTGCGCTCCCTGAATTACCTGTCGCGGCAGGAACTGTTCTGCGACGAGAACGTCCCCATCGACGTGCTGATCAACCCCGAGCAACTGGTTACCGAGAGCATCGAGGAACTGATCGCCAACCCCGGCGCCTCCCAGGTGCTGAACTTTGCCGGTGGCCTGGTGCAGATGGTCGCGGTGCGGGCCTTGCCGGGAAGCCCCGCGGTGGGCCGGGAACTGCGGGAAATCCCCACGCTCAAGCCCAGGGTGGACACTCGCGTGGCCGCCATTTTTCGTCGCGACCAATCCATTATTCCCACCGCCAGCACGGTAATCGAGGTGGGCGACGAATTGTTTTTCATTGCCGCCAGGAAAAATATCCGCAAGGTACTGAGCAAGCTGCGGCGGCTGGACAGACCCTACCGGAAAATCTTCATCGCCGGGGGTGGCAATGTGGGTACCCGCCTGGCCACGGCACTGGACCAGCACTATGACGTCAAACTTCTCGAACGCTCCTACAGCCGCTGCAAGGAGTTGTCCGAACAGCTTGAAAACGCCCTGGTCCTCAACGGCTCCGCCAACGACGCCGATTTGCTGGAGCAGGAGGAAATCGACAAGGCCGACGTGTTCTGCGCCCTGACCAACGACGACGAAGCCAACCTCATGATCGCCATGCTGGCCAAGAAACTGGGGGCGGGCAAGGTCGTTACCGCAATTACCAACCTGGGTTATGCCGACCTGCTGCCGGGCGGTCAAATCGACGTCGCCCTGTCGCCGGAACAACTCACCATCGGCACCGTGCTGGCCCACGTGCGGCAGGGCCAGATCTCCAGGGTTCATTCGCTGCGGCGCGGTGCGGTGGAGGCCATCGAGGTGACCGCGCTGGGGGACGCGGATTCCTCGGCGGTGGTGGGCCGCCGTCTCGACCAGATCGATTTGCCGGAAGGCGCCACCATCGCCGCCCTGGTGCGGGGCGATGAGATCCTGATGGCGCACCGGCACCTGGTGGTAGAGAGCGAAGACCATGTAATCCTGTTGCTGGTGGACAAGACCCGGGTACGCGCCGTGGAAAAAATGTTCCAGGCCGGCTTCAATTACTTCTGAGCCGCGCCGGTGCACCTGTCCATTACCTTTCGCGTCCTCGGCCTGCTGCTGATGCTGTTCAGCCTGTCGCTGGCTGTGCCGCTGCTGCTGGCCTGGCTCACCGCAGACCCCATGTTGCGGGGCTTTCTCGGAGCCCTGGTGATTACCTTCGGCAGCGGTTTCCTGCTCTGGCTGCCGACCCGGCGAGCGCGACGCGAACTGCGCGCCCGCGACGGATTCCTGATTACCTCGCTGTTCTGGCTGGTGCTGGGTCTGTTCGGCGCGCTGCCCTTCGTGCTCGAAGAAGGGGCTGGTCTATCGCTTACCGACGCCGTATTCGAGTCGGTTTCCGGGCTCACTACCACTGGTGCGACAGTGATTACCGGCCTCGACGAGTTGCCGGTACCGCTGTTGTTTTACCGCCAGCAACTGCAGTGGCTGGGGGGTATCGGCATCATCGTGGTGGCGGTGGCGATCCTGCCCCTGCTGGGCGTCGGCGGAATGCAGTTGTACCGTGCCGAAATGCCCGGAACGGCCATGGGCAGTAAACTGACGCCGCGCATCACCGAAACCGCGAAGGCCCTGTCCCTCATCTACGTGTTGCTGACCCTGGCCTGCGCCGGAAGCTACTGGGCAGCCGGCATGTCGCCCTTCGACGCCATATGCCACGCCTTTTCCACGGTCTCCATCGGCGGCTTCTCCACGCACGACGGCAGCATGGGCTACTTTCAGAGCCCCGCCATCCTGCTGGTGAGCAGCCTCTTCATGTTTCTCTCCGCCATCAATTTTGGCCTGCACTTTGCGGTCTGGCGGCGGCGCAGCCTGGCGCCCTACCGGGGCGACTCCGAAGCGCTGTTTTTCGCCGCCGTGTTGGCGGCCTGCGTGGTCGTCACCTGCCTGATGCTGGTGATCAGCGGGACGTTCAACCTCGCCGACAGCCTGATTCACGGGATATTCCAGACCATTTCCATCACCACGACCACCGGCTACTCCACCGCCGATTACGCGCTGTGGCCGGGTTTTCTGCCGCTGCTGCTGCTGTTGTCCTCCTTCATGGGTGGCTGCGTCGGTTCTACCGGCGGCGGCATGAAGGCCATGCGCGTGATGTTGATCTTCAAGCAGGGTCTGCGCGAGTTGAAACAACTGGTGCACCCCAATGCGGTCATTTCCCTGAAGATGGGGACGCACCGGGTCGAAGCAAGGATCATCAGCGCCGTTTGGAGTTTTTTTGCGGTCTACATCGCGGTGTTCATCCTGGTGCTGATTCTGCTGGTGGCTGTGGGGCTGGATTTCGAGACCGCGTTTTCCGCAGTCACCGCGGCTCTGAACAATCTCGGTCCGGGGCTGGGCGCGGTGGCCAATCACTACGCCGAAGTTCCCGACGCCGGCAAATGGCTGCTGGCCCTGGCCATGGTGTTGGGCCGTTTGGAAGTCTTTACATTATTGGTTATCTTTACCCCGGCATTCTGGCGCACGTGAGCCGACAGCGGCGCA
>CAZUGZ010000035.1:0-6330 GCA_964620555.1 uncultured Alteromonadaceae bacterium | reverse complement strand
ACCGCCATCGCCGAGTCGAAAGGGGCCTACGTCAGCACCGTGGGCCAGTTGCAGAGAGAGAACAAGTTGCTGCACGACCCGCTGTTGGCGGACCGGGTGCGGGTGATCACCGGTCGCCTGGTGGCCACGGCGGTGGAACTCTATCCACGCAGCGCCACCTGGCAATGGAGCGTGGCACTCATCGACGAAGCGGAAACGGTCAACGCCTGGTGCATGGCCGGTGGCCGGATGGCGGTGTACAGCGGGCTGTTCGAGAAGTTGCAGCTCACCGATGACGAGTTTGCGCAGATCATGGGGCATGAAATATCCCACGCCCTGGCCAACCACACCGCGGAACGCATGTCCATGGCGCTGGCCATCGAAGGGCTGACCGGGAGCCTGTTGAACGTCGCAGGCGGGACGCGGAGCGTCGCGGAGATGGCGGCCAACGTCGCCATCGGTCTCCCCAACAACCGTACCCAGGAGGCCGAGGCCGACCGCATGGGCCTGGAGCTGGCCACCCTCGCCGGTTACGACCCGCGGGCGGCGGTCAGCCTGTGGCAAAAAATGACCAAGGAAGGGGGGCCGCGGTTACCGGAATTTCTCGCTACCCACCCTGCCCCCGCCAACCGCGCCGCGACCCTGACCAGGCTGGCGGCGGAACTGGGCGGGATGCGGCCGGCCAGAAAGCGGGCTCCCCATCCGGTGCAGATACTGCAGGGACCCGGCTGAAAATCGAACCGCTCAGTGCAGCGAGCCGCCGGGCACCGATTCCCGCGCCAGCGCCAGCAGCAAATCGGTCAGCAGGTGCCAGGCATTGTCATCCGCCGCACCATTGGTAGTGCTCGGGGACATGCCCTTGACGGCGCGGTCGGCCGCTGCCGCCCGCTGGATCAACTCGGCCAGACCGGCCAGCGGATGGCGCTGCAGCGCCGCGGCCACGATCGGCTGGCGCTGCTCCCAGACGCGCTGGTCCCGCAGTACCCGAAGCTGTGGCTGGCCCCGGTCCAGTGCATCCCGGCATCGGTAGAGCAGCCGCAATTCGCGGCTGATGGCCCACAGGACCAGTGGCGGCTGCTCGCCCTCTGCGCGCAGTCCCTGGAGCATTCGCAGGGCCGCGGCCGCGTCGCCGGCGAGGGCCTGATCCACCATCGCAAACAGGTTGTAGCGGGCGTTGTCGGCCACCGCGCCCCGCACCACGTCGCAGTTGATGGTTTTGCTGTCGGCGAACAGCGCCAGTTTTTCGACTTCCTGGGCGGCAGCCAGCAAATTGCCCTCCACCCGCTCGCTGAGAATCTGCAGCGCGTCGGCGTCGATGTGCAGCCCCCGTTGCCGCAGCCGGGCCTGAATCCAGCCCGGCATCTGCCGGGCCCCGACCGGCCACACCTGCACCACCACCCCGGCCTGGTCCAGCGCTTTGAACCATTTGCTGTTGGTGGATTGCCGCTCCACCTTGCCGGCCACGATGAGCAGCACGTTGTTCGGGTTCGGGCTTTGCAGATACTGCAGCAGCGCCTTGCTGCCGGCGGTGCCCGGCTTGCCGTTGGGTATCCGCAGTTCGATCAGTTTGCGCGTGGCGAACAGGGAGAGTTCGGCGGAACTTTGCAGCAGGTTGTCCCAGTTGTATTTCCCCTCCACGGTCAGGATTTCCCGCTCCTCACAGCCCTGTTCGCGGCAGCGCGCCCGTATTGCATCGCAGGCTTCCTGCACCAGCAGCAGCTCGTCACCGCTGACCAGGTACAGCGGCAGCAGTTGCCGCTGCAGGTGGTCTCCGAGTTGCTCGGGCTTGAGCCGCATCAGCGCGTGGCCAGAAAGCGGATGCGGCGCAGGATCTGCTGTACCAGTTCCACCCGCATCTCGGCGCGGGTCAGGTCGGTTTCCTCCGCCTTGCCGGAAACCTTCTCCGGGTCGTGGGCCATGATGCGGGTGCTGCTGACCCGGCTTGGCGGCAGCAATTCCACACCGTTGCGGTCCCGCACCCCCAGGGTGGTGCTGAGCTGCAGCTCGAACTCCGCGGCGCGGGCGTTGGCGGCGATCGTCAGGTTGCGCTGTTCGAAGTGCTCAACACCCAGTTGCAGGGTGTAGTTGGCGCTACCCGCGTCCAGCCACTGTACCCCGGCATTGGCCAGGGCAGCGCGCACCTGGCGGGTCAGTTCGCCGTGTGGGCTGGGGCTGCGCAGGTGCATCGCCAGCCAGTCGGGCGGCATTTCCAGCGTACCCCGCAAATGGAACCCGCAGCCCGACAACAGCAGCGGGACAATCAGCAGCAGATGGCGAGCACGCATCGGCAGGCTCCTAATTGGCGACGATGTTGATCAATTTTTCCGGTACCACAATGACCTTGCGCACGGTGACGCCCTGCAGGTGTTTCTCCACGTTGGGCTGCGCCATGGCCAGCGTCTGCAGCGCCTCGCGGTCGGCATCGGCGGGCGCTTCCAGGCGGGCGCGGAGCTTGCCGTTGACCTGCACCACCATGCCGATGCTGTCGCGCGCCAGGGCGCCGGGGTCCACCTGCGGCCAGGGCTCATCGAGCACGCTTTCTCCTCCCCACAGGCGCCACAGATGGTGACAGATGTGCGGTGTGATCGGGGCCATCATCAGCACACAGGCCTGCAGCGCCTCCCGCTCCACCGCCAGGTCCTGTCCCCGCTCGGGCCCCTGGCGCACCCTGCCCAGCGCATTGCTCAGCTCCATCACCGCCGCCACCGCGGTGTTGAAGGTCTGCCGTCGCTGGTAATCGTCGCTGACCTTGGCGATGGTCTGATGGGTCTTGCGGCGCAGTGCGCGTTGCCGGTCATCCAGGCCGGCTGCCGCCAGCGCTTCGACGGGCGCGGCGGAGCGCTGTTCGGCGACCAGCCGCCACAGCCGTTTCAGGAAGCGGTGTGCTCCCCGTACCCCGTCATCAGACCATTCCAGCGACTGTTCCGGCGGCGCCGCGAACATGCTGAACAGGCGCAGCGTATCGGCTCCGTAGCGTTCGATGAGTTGTTCCGGATCCACCGTATTGCCCTTGGACTTGGACATCTTGGCCCCGTCCTTGTGCACCATCCCCTGGGTCAGCAGGCGGCTGAAGGGTTCATCGGAACTGACCAGGCCGTGGTCGCGCAGCAGTTTGTGGAAGAAGCGGGCGTACAGCAGGTGCAGGATGGCGTGCTCGATGCCACCGACGTACTGGTCCACCGGCGTCCAGTAGTCCGCCTCGGCATCCAGCATTGCCTGCCGGTTGCCGGGGCAGGCATAGCGGGCGTAATACCAGGACGATTCCATGAAGGTGTCGAAAGTATCTGTCTCCCGTTGCGCAGGAAGCCCGCAGCAGGGACAGTCCACCGCCAGGAATTCCGGCATCTGCCGCAGTGGCGAGCCGACACCATCGAATTCAATCTGGGTGGGCAGCACCACCGGCAGGTCCTGTTCCGGCACCGCCACCTCCCCACAGACTTCACAGTTGATGATGGGAATGGGCGTGCCCCAATAGCGCTGCCGGGAGACGCCCCAATCGCGCAGGCGGAAATTCACCGTGCGTCGGCCCCGGCCCCGGGCTTCCAGGTGGTCGGCGATGGCGGCGCAGGCAGCCTCGAAGTCGAGGCCGTCGAACGCGCCGGAATTGACGGTGACCACATCCTCCTTGTCGGCGTACCAGTCCTGCCAGGTGGCGGGGTCGTAGTGGTGGGCGCCGTCCGGCTTGTCGATTACCTGGACGATGGGCAACCGGTATTTGCGGGCGAATTCGTGGTCGCGCTGGTCGTGTCCGGGGACCGACATCACCGCTCCCGAGCCGTAGCTCATGAGCACGAAATTGGCCACCCAAATGGGAATTTCCGCGCCGGTGAGCGGGTGCAGCGCATGCAACCCGGTGGCCATGCCGAGTTTTTCCTGGTTGGCCAGTTCGGCCTCGGCGACTCCACCGACGTTTTGCTCCTCGATAAAGGCGGCCAGTTGCGGGTTTCCCTGGGCCACCCGGCGGGCCAGCGGGTGTTGTGGCGACAGCGCCATGTAGGTGGCGCCCATCAGCGTATCCGGGCGGGTGGTATAGACTTCCAGGGGTTCCTCGCCCTCGGCGGCCAGGTCGAAGCGCAGGGTGACGCCCTCGGAGCGTCCGATCCAGTTGCGCTGCATGGTGCGCACCTGCTCCGGCCAGTCCTGGAGCTGGTCCAGGTCATCCAGAAGCTGCTGGGCATAGGCGGTAATGCGGATGAACCACTGGCTTACCTGGCGCCGCTGGACCGGCTGGCCGCAGCGCCAGCAGCAGCCGTCCACCACCTGCTCATTGGCCAGCACGGTCTGGTCGTTAGCACACCAGTTGACCTCCGCCAGTTTCTTGTAGGCCAGGCCCTGCTCGAACAGCCGCGTGAAAAACCACTGTTCCCAGCGGTAGTAATCCGGGTCACAGGTGGCCAGTTCGCGCTGCCAGTCGTAAGCAAAACCCAGCCTTTGCAACTGCCGCCGCATGGCCTCGATATTGTCCGCGGTCCAGTCCGCCGGGGGGGTCCGGTTTTCGATGGCGGCATTTTCCGCCGGCATGCCAAAGGCGTCCCAACCCATGGGCTGCAATACGTTGCGCCCCTGCATGCGCTGAAACCGGGCAATGACATCGGCGATGGTGTAATTGCGGACATGCCCCATGTGCAGATTGCCACTGGGGTAGGGGAACATGGCCAGGCAGTAGAACTTCTCCCGCTCATCGTCGCGTCGCGCGGCAAAGCTGTCGTGCTCGCGCCAATACGCTTGCGCGTCCCGTTCCACGCTATGGGGTTGGTACTGCTCGTTCATGCCAGGGTGGGCCGGCTCGTCTACGTTGAAAAACAACCGCGCATTCTACCACCAAAGGCCCGCCATTCAGGCGTGTCAGCAACAAATAGAACTGTCCGGTTCTGTAGCAAATAGATTGTCCGCTTTTCCTTTGCTTACTGGAAGATTTATTGATGTGCCTTCCAGCACCACTGGGCGAATTTTACAATGCAACGACCCGGCGTACTTCCAATCCGCTTCCGGAAGAAGAAATAGTCAGGGAAGCAATATCCCTGTTTGCAACCCTGGCCAATCCCGGCAAGGCGTCGCCAACTCTGCCACAGCCACGCCATGCACTCTCACCGACGCAGCGGCTTGCTTATTTGACTTGGCGTTCGGCTAGATAGATAATCTAGCTGTTTGGAGAGAGGATTACGCATGATCGAGTGGCCCCTTCAAGATGCCAAGAACAAGTTCAGCGCCGTGGTTGAAGCTGCGCTGGCCGGTACGCCGCAGCAGGTGACGCGGCGCGGGAAGCCGGCTGTCGTGGTGCTTTCGACGACCGAATATGAGCGGCTTCGCCGGATGGAAAAGGCCGCAGCGCCGGGCTTGGCCGAGATGCTACTGGAAATGCCGCAGGGCGGTGAGGATTTCGCGCGACTGAAAGTTGCGCCGAGAAAAGTCGAATTCTGATGTATCTGATCGACACCGATGTGCTTTCCGCGTTGCGCAGGAGAGATCGATTTCCTAATGTCGTCGATTGGTTGGCAAACCAGCGCACTGCCGATCTTTATATCAGTGTCGTTACCGTCGGCGAGATCGAAAGAGGCATTGCGCGGCAGCGACAATCCGATCCGGAATTCGCTCTCAGACTCGGTGAGTGGCTGGACGGTCTGATCGAGATGTACGGGGATCACATACTCGGGATCGATTTGGCGGTGGCCCGGCGCTGGGGCCAGCTTTCCGCCAGGATCGGCAACCACAGCGCCGACCTGCTGCTGGCCGCCACGGCGCTTGAGCACGGGCTTGCGGTCGTGACGCGGAATACGCGCCACTTTCAGTCCACGGGCGTTGAGTTGATTGACCCTTCTGCATGATCTGTGGTTTCCCGTTCAGCATCGAAATTCTTGAAATCTTGCCGGATTCTGTTAGCAACAAACAGAACTGTCCGGTTCTGTAGCAAATAGATTGTCCGCTTTTCCTTTGCTTACTGGAAGATTTATTGATGTGCCTTCCAGCACCACTGGCTGAGCTGCGGACAGTTCATTTGTTCCTAACAAGCTCTCTGAAGTGCCTTGACTTGTAACCACCTTTGCCCTTATTATGGTTCTCACTTAATATGTGAAATATAAGCCGGGGAAGATAATATGAATATTACGCTGAGTATTGACGAGGAAATCATGAAGAAAGTGCGCAAGATAGCCATTGACAAGAATACGACGTTGACAGCTATGGTGCGAGACTACCTGACTGCCGTCGCAAAAAGCGATGCCGGCGTCAAACAGGAGCGTATTGCCGCGCTCAGAGAATCAATCAGGCGGCATGGCCGCGACCTCGGCCCGCGCACTTGGACCAGGGATGACCTCTATGAAGACCGACTTGGCCGCTATAACCGATAAGGTA
>CAZUGZ010000034.1:0-25274 GCA_964620555.1 uncultured Alteromonadaceae bacterium | reverse complement strand
ATCCAGCGCCGCCCCTGCCATGGAGCGACGAAACAACCCCCGAATGCTCTGTCGCAATAGGGTGCTTAAGAAGGAGCAGGTGACGGCCCTAGCGCTTGGGTCCGGTCAGTTCTCCGGGGGCAGATCGCGGGTGTTGATGTAGGCCTGCTCGGATATCCGGTGGTATTCGCCGACCCCTTGCATGAACGAAGTGTACGAGGCGTACACCCTGGCGAACATGGGGTCACTGGCGGCGTACGCCGCATACACTTCCAGGGCGGAGCGGCGCAGCGCCGCCAGAACATCGTCCGGGAAGCGGCGCACCTGCACGCCGTGCTGTTGAATGAGCGATTGCAGGGCGTCGTTGTTGCGGGCAGTGTATTCGTCCAGCATATCCTGGTTCACGGCGCGGGCGGCATGGGTAACGATGGCCTGCAAGTCCCCCGGCAGCCGGTCCCAGGCCTCCAGGTTGACAGTGAACTCCAGCATGGCGCCGGGCTCCTGCCAGCCAGGGTAGTAGTAGTATCTGGCCACCTCGTGGAGACCCAGGGCCTGGTCGTTGTAGGGGCCCACCCACTCGGTGGCGTCGATGACCCCGGTTTGCAGCGAGGTGTACAGTTCGCCGCCCGGCAACACCACGGCGGTGCCCCCGGCGCGGTTGAGCACCTCGCCGCCGATGCCGGGGATGCGCATCTTCAGACCCCGCAGATCCTCGACCGAATTGATTTCCCGGTTGAACCAGCCGCCCATCTGCACCCCGGTGTTGCCCCCGGCAAAGGGAACCAGGTTGAACGGCCGGTAGACCTCCCGCCACAGCGCCAGACCCTCGCCATAGTGCAACCAGGCGTTGGTTTCCTGGGCGGTGAGGCCAAACGGCACCGAGGTAAAAAACACGCTGGCGGGCGCTTTGCCGGTCCAGTAATAGGCGGCGGCGTGGCCCATTTCCGCCACCCCCCGGGATACCCCATCGAACACCCCAAAGGCCGGCACCACTTCACCGGCCCCGTAGACCTGCACCTTGAGCCGGCCATTGCTCATGGCATCGACGATGCGGGCAAAATTTTCCGGGGCCAGGCCCAGACCCGGGAAATTCTTGGGCCAGGCGGTAATCAGCTTCCAATGGAATTCCGCGCTTGCCGCGCCGTCGGCCTGGCGGTCACGGCCGGCGCCGGCGCCGGCCCGCTCCATGGCCCACAGCCCACAGACCAGCACCAAAGCCGCCAGCAACCCCAGAATTACCAGCGGCGAAAAACGCGACGCCGCCGCGAACCGGTTCACCATGGCCGCTCCCGGCTCGTCATATCAGACTCTTTTTCGCGTATTCCCAAACCAGCCACTTGCTGCCCTCACGGTCAAAATTGACTTCTACCCGGGTGCTGTCGCCGCGCCCCTCGCAGTGTACCACCACGCCTTCGCCGAATAGCTGGTGACGCACGCGCTGGCCGAGCTCCACCGCGGGTTGCTCCAGAGTCCGGGAGCTGGCGCCGGCGGCATGGGTTGCCGGATAGGCCAAGGTGCCGGAACCACGCACTTCTTTCATCAGCTCCACGGGAATCTCGCCGAGAAAGCGGGACGGCCGGTTATAGGATTGGCGGTTGTAAATCTGCCGGTTCTCGGCATGACTGATGACCAGTTGCCGCATTGCCCGGGTGATCCCCACGTAGCACAGTCGCCGCTCCTCCTCGAGCCGCCCGGGTTCATTCGCCGACTGGTAGTGGGGGAACAGGTTTTCTTCCATGCCGGACAGAAACACCAGCGGGAACTCCAGACCCTTGGCCGAGTGCAGGGTCATCAACTGCACGTAATCCTCGTGCTCCCCGGCCTGGGTTTCCCCGGCGTCGAGTGAAGCGTTGTCCAGGAATTCCTGCAGCGGTGAGAGTTCCGGCTCCTGGGGTTTAAACTGCTGGCTGGCAGTCACCAGCTCGGCCAGGTTTTCCAGCCGTGTCTGGCCCTGTTCGCCGCGCTCGTTGCGATGCATTTCCAGCAGGCCGGAGCCCTCGATGACACGCTCGATCTGCTGGTCCAGTGGCAGCGTGGCAAGCGTCTCGCGCAGCGTTTCGAGGCAGTCGCTGAAACCCTGCAGGGCCTGCCGCGTCCGGCCCGGCAACTGCGACTGCTGCAGGGTCTGGCCCAGGGCCTGCCACAGGGAGAGCTGGTGCTGTTGGGCCAGTTCCCGCAGGGTGTCCATGGTGCGGCCGCCGATACCCCTGGGCGGCAGGTTGATCACCCGCTCCAGCGCCGCATCGTCGTCCGGGCTCAGCAGCAGCCGCAGGTAGGCCAGCGCGTTCTTGATCTCGGAACGCTCGTAGAAGCGCAGGCCGCCCAGCACGCGATAGGGCACCTCGCTTTGCAGCAAGGCGTCTTCCAGCACCCGCGACTGGGCGTTGGCGCGATAGAGGATGGCCGCGGACCGGTAGTCGTTGCCGTCCCGGGCCCATTCCTGCAGCCGCTCGACGATGAAGCGCGCTTCATCGCGCTCGTTGTAGGCCGCGTACAGGGTAATGGCGTCGCCGCCGCCGGAGTCGGTCCACAGCTCTTTCCCCAGCCGGCTCTGGTTGTGGGAAATCACCGCGTTTGCCGCCTGCAGAATGGTGGCGGTGGAGCGATAATTCTGTTCCAGCCGCACCGTGCGGGTGGCAGAAAATTCCGTGGGGAAGCGCTGGATGTTCTCGATCCTGGCCCCGCGCCAGCCGTAGATCGACTGATCGTCATCGCCAACCGCCATCACCGGAATCTGGTCGCCCTCCGCGCCCGCCAACACTCTCAGCCAAGCGTACTGAATGGTGTTGGTATCCTGGAATTCATCCACCAGGATGTAGCGAAAGCGCTGTTGGTAGTGCTGCAGCAGTTGCGGATTTTTCAACCACAATTCGTGGGCGCGCAGCAACAGTTCGGCGAAGTCCACCAGCCCGCTGCGCTGACAGGCGGTCTCGTAGGTGGTGTATACGCGTTGCATGGTCTTCTGGTACAGGTCGCCGGAAGCGGGTGGCGGCAGGTGGGCGGGCCGCAGTCCTTCGTCCTTGCAGGAATTGATGTAGCCCTGGGCCTGGCGCGGCGGCCAGCGGCTCTCGTCCAGTTGCAGCTCGCGGCAGACGCGCTTCACCAGCCGCAGCTGGTCGGCGGCATCCAGAATCTGGAAATTGCGCGGCAGGCCGGCATCCTCCCAGTGGGTCTGCAACAGGCGGTGGGCCAGGCCGTGAAACGTTCCCACCCACATGCCGCGAGTCCCGGTCTGCAGTATCTCTTCGATGCGGGCCCGCATTTCCCGGGCCGCCTTGTTGGTAAAGGTAACCGCCAGGATGGACCCGGGCGAATAGCTCCGGGCCCGAATCAGCCAGGCAATGCGGTGCACCAGCACCCGGGTCTTGCCGCTGCCGGCGCCCGCCAGCACCAGCATGTTGCCGCTGTCGCTGGTTACGGCGTCGCGCTGGGCGTCATTGAGTGGGTCGAGAATCGTGGCTTCGTCCATGGTTACATTATAGCCCGCATATCTCACCAAGCTTCAGCTGCGAACGCCGATACGCCCGCTGTGGCGAGGGGCCGGGCGATTTTTTTTCCGGTCATTCCCTGGCGGGTTTTCCCTTGCCCCTGGCCGCGGGCGATTGCCAGCCACGGAGATTGCGCTGCCGGGGGCGGCTCACCGCCAGCTCGTCCTCGCCCACGTCCTTGCTGATCGTCGAGCCGGCGCCGACGAAGGCGCCGGGCGCCACCTCCAGGGGTGCAATCAGGGTAGCGTTGGAACCGACGAACGCGGCGCGGCCGATGCGCGTCTTCTGTTTGCTGGCGCCGTCGTAGTTGCAGGTGATGGTGCCGGCCCCGATGTTCGCTTCGGCGCCCACTTCGCTGTCGCCCAGGTAGGTCAGATGCCTGACCTTGGTGCCCTGGCCGATAGCGGAGCGGGTCACTTCCACAAAGTTGCCGATACTGGCCTGGGCCGCCAGCCGGGTGCCGGGGCGCAGGCGGGCATAGGGTCCGATTTCGCAGCCGGCAGCCGCCCGGGTGTCCTCGAGGTGGGAAAAAGCCAGCACCTGCACCCCTTCACCCAGTTGCACGTTGCGCAACACGCAGTTGGGGCCGATGCGGACCCCGTCACCCAGCACCACCTCCCCTTCCAGCAGCACATTGGCGTCGATGAACACGCCGCTGCCGACACGGAGGCTGCCGCGAACATCCAGGCGCCGGGCATCGGCCAGGCCCACGCCCTGCTCCAGCAGAGCGCTGGCCAGCCGATACTGGTACTCTCGCTCGACCTGGTGCAATTCAGCGCGGTCGTTGGCGCCCAGCACTTCCCGCTCGGTGGCGGCTGCCAGCGTATGTACCGCCAATCCCTCCTGCCGCGCCAGCGCCAGCACGTCGGGCAGGTAGTATTCGCCCTGCCGGTTGTCCCGGCTCAGCCTGGGCAGCCAGCTTTGCAGTTGCCCGACGCCGGCCGCCAGCACCCCGGAATTGATTTCCGTGATCTGCCGCTGCTGCTCGCTGGCGTCCGCGTATTCCACCACCTGCAGAAATTCCCGCTCCGGCCCGCGCACCACCCGACCCAGGCGGCCGGGGTTGGCCAGCACCGCGGTGAGCAGCGCCGGTCGCGGCAGGGCCAGGAGTTCGCGCAGGCTGTCTGCCTCGATCAGGGGGACGTCGCCATAGAGGACCAGCGCTTCGTGCTGCGGATCGAGCCCGGCCAGGGCCAGCCCCACGGCGTGGCCGGTCCCCTGTTGCTGCTCCTGTACGACCCAGTTGAGGTCGGCCTGGGGCAGGGCGGCGCGGAGCGGGCCGGCATCGGCGCCGGCCACCACGTGGAGGCCCGCGGGTTGCAGGGCTCGCGCCGTGTCGACGACGTGCTGCAGCATGGGCTTGCCACCGACCGGCAGCAACACCTTGGGCAGCTCCGCTTGCATGCGGGTACCCTGGCCCGCCGCCAGGATGATCACTTCCAGCGACATGGTCCTGCCTCGTCCGTTCAATTGCCGGTATTAGAGCGTATTACTCCCGACACGACAACGCGTGAACGCGTGCCGCCGACGCTATTTTTTGGCTTTCTTGCGCAACTTCTGAATGGTCGTCAACTGCGCCGCCGCCTCTGCCAGTTGGGCCGAGGCGCGGCTGTAGTCGAATTCGCCGGCCTGGTTGGTCAGCGCCGCGGCAGCTTCCTCGCGGGCCTGTTCGGCGGCGGCCTCATCCACGTCGTCGGCGCGGATGGCGGTGTCGGCCAGCACCGAGACCACGCCCGGCTGCACTTCCAGGAACCCGCCGGAAACGTAGTAGATCTCCTCTTCGCCGTCCGCCTTGAGGATGCGCACCGGACCCGGAATCAGGCCGGTCAACAGGGGCGAGTGGCCGTAGCCGATACCCAGCTCTCCCAGGCTGCCAGTTGCCACCAGCAACTCAACCGGGCCGGAAAATATTTCCCGCTCGGCACTGACAATGTCGCAGTGGATGGTCATCGCCATGTACAGCTCCCCACGCTACAGCGTCTCGGCCTTGGCAACCGCTTCTTCGATATTGCCGACCATGTAGAACGCCTGCTCCGGCAAGTGGTCGTAATCCCCCGCCAGCAGGCCCCGGAACCCGGCAATGGTTTCCTTCAGCGGCACGTATTTGCCGGCCGAGCCGGTAAAGACTTCCGCCACGTGAAACGGCTGGGACAGGAAGCGTTCTATCTTGCGGGCCCGGGCCACCGTCTGCTTGTCCTCCTCGGACAATTCGTCCATGCCGAGAATGGCGATGATGTCCTTCAGCTCATTGTAGCGCTGCAACACCGATTGCACGCCGCGAGCGGTGTTGTAGTGGTCTGCGCCGAGCAGCAGCGGGTCGAGCTGGCGGGAAGTGGAATCCAGCGGGTCTATCGCCGGATAGATCCCCTTGGCGGCGATGTCCCGGCTCAGGACCACGGTGGAATCGAGGTGGGCAAAGGTGGTGGCGGGCGAGGGGTCGGTGAGGTCGTCCGCCGGCACGTATACCGCCTGAACGGAGGTGATGGAGCCGGTCCTGGTCGAGGTAATGCGCTCCTGCAACTGCCCCATCTCCAGCGCCAGGGTCGGCTGGTAGCCCACCGCCGAGGGCATCCGCCCCAACAGCGCCGAGACTTCGGTTCCCGCCAGGGTGTAGCGGTAGATATTGTCGATGAACAACAGCACGTCGCGGCCGTCGTCGCGGAACTTCTCGGCCATGGTCAGGCCGGTCAGACCGACCCGCAGGCGGTTGCCGGGTGGCTCGTTCATCTGGCCGTAGACCATGGCGACCTTGGAGGCCGACAGATCCTCGACGTTGACGACTTTGGATTCCTGCATTTCAAAATAGAAGTCATTGCCCTCGCGGGTGCGTTCGCCGACCCCGGCAAACACCGACAGACCCGAGTGCTCGATGGCGATGTTGTTGATCAACTCCATCATGTTGACGGTCTTGCCCACCCCGGCGCCGCCGAACAGACCGACCTTGCCGCCCTTGGCAAAGGGACAGACCAGGTCGATCACCTTGATGCCGGTCTCCAGCAGCTCATCGGAGGCGGCCAGTTCTTCGTAGGTCGGAGCCTTGCGGTGGATGGGCATGCGCTGCTGCTCATTGATGGGCCCGAGTTCATCGATGGGGTTGCCCAGCACATCCATGATGCGGCCCAGGGTCTCGGAGCCCACCGGCACGGAGATGGGCGCGCCGGTATTTTCCACCGCCAATCCCCGGCTGACCCCCTCGGAGGAACCCATGGCAATGGCCCGCACCACCCCGTCCCCGAGCTGCTGCTGTACCTCCAGGGTCAGGTCCCGGTCCGGGACCTTGAGGGCATCGTAAACCTGGGGCACCGCGTCGCGTGGAAATTCCACGTCGATCACCGCGCCAATGATTTGTACGATACTTCCGCTGCTCATGTCTGCATCCTCGATTACTAGCTGATGGCGGCGGCGCCGCCCACAATTTCAGAGAGTTCCTGGGTGATTGCCGCCTGTCGGGCCTTGTTGTAGACAAGCTGCAGGTTGTCGATCAACTCACCGGCATTGTCGGTGGCGTTTTTCATTGCCAGCATGCGCGCCGCCTGCTCACAGGCGCCGTTCTCCACCACCGCCTGGTAGACCTGGGATTCGATGTAGCGCGTCAACAGGCCCTCCAGCAATTCCCTGGCGTCGGGCTCGTACAGGTAGTCCCAATGGTGCTTCAGGCTCTCGTCATCCTCGGGCTCCAGCGGCAACAACTGCTGGATGCGCGGATTCTGGGTCATGGTGTTGATGAATTCGTTGCCAGCCAGGTACAGCCTGTCGAGATGCCCCTCGGTGTAGGAGTCCAGCATGGTCTTTACGCCGCCGATCAGGTCGGCAACGGCCGGCTCCTCGCCCATGTTCCTGACCGCGGACACCACGTTGCCGCCGTAACTGTTGAAGAAGGCGGCGGCCTTGGCCCCCACCAGCGACAATTCCACCGCCTTGCCCGCCTCGTGCCACTGCTGCATGGACTGGATCGTGGCTTTGAACAGATTGATGTTCAAGCCACCGCACAGGCCGCGGTCGGTGGCGACGACGATGTAGCCCACCCGCGTTACTTCCCGCTGCCCCATGAACAGGTGCCGGTGTTCCGGGTTGGCATTGGCCAGATGCCCCATGACGGCACGAATGCGACTGGCGTAGGGCTTGCCCACCTGCATGCGCTCCTGGGCACGGCGCATCTTGCTGGCGGCGACCATTTCCATCGCGCTGGTGATTTTCTGGGTATTCTGAATACTCGAAATCTTGCTGCGAATTTCCTTTCCGACGGCCACGGCGCTTACCAGCTCTGGGTGGATTTGAACGTTTCGAGGATGGTCTCGAAGTTCGCCTCCACGTCGTCGTCGTAGCTGCCGGTGGCGACGATGCGGTCCATCAGTTCCGCATGCTCGGCGTGGACGTAGGCCAGCAGCGCCGCCTCGAAATCCAGCACCTTGTCCACCGCCACATCCCGCAGGTGACCGCGGTCCACGGCATACAGCATCAGGCCCATCTCGGCGATGGTCTGGGGCGAGTACTGCTGCTGCTTCATCAATTCGGTTACCCGCTGGCCGTGGTCAAGCTGGGCCTTGGTGGCGTCGTCCAGGTCCGAGGCAAACTGGGAGAAGGCGGCCAGTTCGCGGTACTGGGCCAGCGCGGTACGAATGCCGCCGGAGAGTTTCTTCATGATCGGGGTCTGCGCCGCGCCCCCCACCCGCGACACCGATATGCCCGCGTTCATGGCCGGGCGAATGCCGGCGTTGAACATGTCGGCTTCCAGGAAAATCTGCCCGTCGGTAATCGAAATCACATTGGTGGGAACAAAGGCCGACACGTCACCGGCCTGGGTCTCGATCACCGGCAGCGCGGTCAGCGAGCCGGTCCGGCCGGTCACCGCCCCTTCGGTGAACTTTTCGACGTAGTCCTCGTTGACCCGCGCGGCGCGCTCCAGCAACCGCGAGTGCAGGTAGAACACATCGCCGGGATAGGCCTCGCGGCCCGGCGGGCGGCGCAGCAGCAGGGAAATCTGGCGGTAGGCCCAGGCCTGCTTGGTCAGGTCGTCGTAGATGATCAGGGCGTCCTGTCCCCGGTCGCGGAAATACTCGCCCATGGTGCAGCCGGCAAAGGGCGCCAGGTACTGCATGGCCGCCGGATCGGAGGCGTTGGCGGCGACCACGATGGTGTGCTCCATGGCGCCGTGCTCCTGCAGCTTGCGCACCACGGCGGCCACCGAGGAGGCCTTTTGACCGATGGCCACGTAAATGCATTTTATGCCACTGTCTTTCTGGTTGATGATGGCGTCCACAGCGATGGCGGTCTTGCCGATCTGCCGGTCGCCGATGATCAGCTCGCGCTGGCCGCGGCCGATGGGCACCATGGAGTCGATGGCCTTGAGACCGATCTGCACCGGTTCCGATACCGACAGGCGGGCGATGACACCGGGCGCCACCTTCTCCAACGCGTCGGTCTGCGCGGTCTGCACCGGGCCCTTGCCGTCCACGGGATTGCCCAGCGCATCGATGACGCGCCCCAGCAGTTCCGGGCCCACCGGTACCTCCAGGATGCGCCCGGTGCAGTGACAGCGCTGGCCTTCGCTAAGGCCCAGGTAGTCACCCAGCACCACTGCGCCCACGGAGTCCTGCTCCAGATTCAGGGCCATTCCGAACAGCCCGCCTTCGAAGGCGATCATCTCCCCGTACATGACATCGGCGAGCCCGTGGATACGGATGATGCCGTCGGTGACGGAGACCACCGTACCTTCATTGCGGGCTTCGCTCTGTACCTCGAGTTGCTCGATGCGCTGCCTGATGAGGTCGCTGATCTCGGATGGATTCAGTGCTTGCATAACGGATTTCCTTACTCCTGGGAATTCATTGCCGCGGCCAGTTGCTGCAAATGCCCGCGTACGGAGCCGTCGATCACCAGGTCATCGGCCCGAATCAGCAGGCCGCCCAGCAAATCGGCCTGGATCCTGGTGGTCACCGTGACCTCGCGTTGCAGTTTCGTGGTCAGGGCCCGGGCCAGCCGCTCCCCGGTGGGCGGCGCCACCTCGAAGGGGGAAAACACCGTGACCTCGACGGTCTTCTGCCGCCGGGCGCGGTACTGCTCGAACAGGACGGAGATTTCGGGCAACAGGGTCAGGCGCTTGTTGTCGGCCAGCAGGCGAATGAAGTTGTACAGCGCCGGCGCCAGCTCCTCAGCGCAGAGTTCCCGAAAAATACCGGCCTTGCGTTGCGCGCTCCAGCCGGGATGGCCCAGCACCCGGGCCACCTTCCCGGTGGCCGCCAGCGTCGCAGCCAGGCGCAGTTGCTCCGACCAGGCCGCCAGCGACCCGCTCTCCGCGGCAAATTCAAAGGCCGCGCGGGCATAGGGCCGCGCCAGTGTCCTCAGTTCCGCCATGGCGCCGACCTACAGTTGGGCCGCGAGTTGGTCCACCAGCTCGGCGTGGTGGTCGGGGTTGATTTCGGCGGCCAGAATTTTTTCGGCGCCGGCCAGCGCCAGACCGGCCACCTGCCCGCGCAGTTGTTCGCGGGCGCGATTGAACTCCTGGTCAATTTCTGCCTGGGCGGCTTCCTTGAGGCGCTCGCCCTCGACGCGGGCCTGCTGCTTGGCTTCATCCACAATCTGGCTGGCGCGCCGGTTGGCGGCGTCGATGATGCCGCCGGCCTCTTCCCTGGCCTTCTGGAGACGCTGCACGGCCTCCTTCTGGGCCAGCTCGAGGTCCTTCTCGGCGCGTTCGGCGGCGAGCAGCCCGGCGGATATCTTTTCTGTGCGCTCGCGCATCGCCGTCTGTATCGGCGGCCATACATATTTCATGCAAAACAGCACAAATGCGGTAAAGGCCAGCATCTGGCCGAACAGCGTAAGGTTGATATTCACGTCATGCTCCTCCGGTCCGTGCCGGGCACGGTCGCGGGTGACCGGCCTCAGCCGCCGGTTGCAAAGATCAGGTACATGGCAATTCCCACGCCGATGATGGGAATGGCGTCGATCAGGCCCACCGCGAGAAAGAAGGTCAATTGCAGGCGCGGCGCCAACTCGGGCTGGCGGGCCGAGCCCTCCAGCAGCTTGCCGCCCAGCAGGCCAATGCCAATGGCGGCGCCCAGACCACCCAGACCAAGCATGATGGCGGCGGCAATATACGTTAATTCCATGATTTTCTCCTGGCTTCAAAACTGTGTTGTGGTTGAAATTCCTTTACCGACTGGACCACCGGGCCGCAACCGGCCCGCCCGCTGGTCCGTAGATCCGCTGCGCCGGGCCGTGCCCGCGAGTCAGTGGCTTTCATGGGCCATACTCAAATACACCACCGTGAGCACCATGAAAATGAAGGCCTGCAAGGTGATGATCAGAATGTGGAAGATCGCCCAGCCGATCTGCAGCAGGCCGGTGGGCAGCATCCACAACAGGCCGACACCGTACAGCGCCGCGATCAGGATGAAGATCATCTCCCCTGCGTACATGTTGCCGAACAGGCGCAGGCCCAGTGAAAACGGCTTCGCCAACAGGCTGGCGACTTCCATGAACAGGTTGACGGGAATGAACACCCAGTGATTGAAGGGGTGCATGGTCAGTTCCTTGATGAACTCCAGGCCCTTGATCCTGAACGAATAGAACAGCATCAGCAGGAACACGCCCAGGGCCATGCCCATGGTGACGTTGACGTCGGTGGTGGGCACGATCTTCTGGTATTCCACCCCCATCAGCTTGAACAATTCGGGAAACAGATCCACCGGGATCAGGTCCATCAGGTTCATCAGGAAGACCCAGACGAAGATGGTCAGCGCCAGCGGGGCAACCAGTGGATTGCGCCCGTGAAACATGTCGCGCACATTGCTATCGACGAATTCGACGATCATTTCGGTTGCGTTGACGATGCCGCTGGGCGCGCCGCTGCCGGCCTTGCGCGCCACCCGGCGGAACCACCAGCAAAACAGCAGACCCAGACCCACCGACCAGCCCAGACTGTCGACGTTGAACGCCATGAAACCCATGGCGGAGACTTCGGCGCCGCCGTGAGCCAGGGTCCACAGACCCCCTTCGGGTACCACGCTGCCATCGTAGCGCAGCGTGCCCGCCGGCAATTTGCCATAGGTGAGATTGGTCAGGTGGTGGAGTATGTACTCGGAAACGCCTTGACCGTCTGTTTGACTTGCAGATGCCATGCCCTGTCGACTCTCGTCCTCTCTACCGGAACCGCTCACCTGAGCAGATACCAGGACCCCACCAGTTGTATGATCAACATGCCGCCCCAGGCGGCGAATACAGCCCCGACCGACAGCGGCCGGAGCAGGGCAAAAATCAGCGCAAACCCCAGCGCCGCCAGCACCAGCTTACCGGCCTCGGCCAGGTAGCCCCGGGCGACGATCCGATCCGCCCCAGGTGCCCCCCGCCGGCAAAAAAAATGCCAGTTGAAACAGGCTTGGGGCACGATCGCCACCAGACCCCCGGACACCCATGAATACAGCAGCCCGGGTTCGGCCCAACGACTCAACAGGGCCGTACTCGCACCGAGCATCAGCAGTTGCGCAAAGCTAATGTTGTGTACCGGTGGGCGAGGAAAATTCGCACCACTCACAAGATCAATACCCACCTCGCGAGGCGGGCCGGATTATAGAGGCTAAGTTTGCGCAGTTCAACAGGCTCGGCGCAACAGATAAAAGTGTCTGCGATCGGCGACTCTCGCCAATGTCTGTATCGACAAAATAGAACCTGCAGCCGATGCGAAGTCGCTTTGTGCGCTTCTGGTTCAGTCCGGAGCTCGCCTCCGTGGTTTCTTCGATCATGACCAAAGGCGTGCCCGAAACCTCGGCAGTTCCATCCAAAAAGATGCCTCCGCCTGCGAACCCGTCGATAAGGTCGAGTTTGAATTCCTCACACGCTCCGAGCATGCAGGGCGGAATCCCGATCAGTGCGTTTCTTCACGCAACCGCCCCCAGGCCATTCTTCGCCACCAGCGTCAGCAGCTTCAACGACGCACCCCGTGGCCGTTTCTCTCCGCGCTCCCACTGACTCACCAGACCGGTCGTCACGTTAAGGTAGCGTGCGAACACTGCCTGGCTCGCGTTCTCGCGAAGCCGAAGCGCACGGATGTCCTCCGGCGACATCTCCTCAACCGGTGTGAGGCACATTTCGTCGAACGCCCGCATCGTCCGCTTCGACACCAGACCGGCCTCAGCCAGCCCGAGCGCAGCCTCATGCGCAGCTGCCAGCGCTTCACTCTTGTATTGCTTGGTCATCGCATTTCACCTCAATTATCGCTCCGACCGCCTGCGCCGCCGCGAGCCCCATCCGGTCCAGCGCCAGATATTCGTCGGCCAGTAGCCGGAAGGTCTCCAACTCGTCCCGGCGCAGGCTTCCCCGACCGCTTTTGGCAAACCCGTACACGAAGAACGCCAATTCGCCCCGGCGGAACAGCATGATCGTGCGGAACCCGCCAGACCGACCGCCACCCTTGCGGGCGATGCGCTGCTTGATGACGCCACCGCCCAGATCGGCGTCGACCAAGCCCCTCCGTGCGCGCAAGACAGCCTCACACAGCGCGGAGTCGTCCAGTCCCTCGTGATCGGCGAAACGGGCGAACGCCTTGGTTTTGAATGTCTGCAAGACGAATCCCGTGAACACCTGTCCCGATATTCATTCTATAACACCAAGTGTGTCTTTTATCAACCTGTCGTAGCAAAGGCATTCATGGCCGGAAGCGGACTTCCGGCCATGAATGACCGGCTTGCAACAGAAACCGCGTCGGCAGCGTCTATTCTGTCGGGATGTTGTAAACAAATAAATGTGTCATGCGAGCTTGAAAGCGTTGAAGCTGACACCCCACCCTGCCTACAAAACTGCCAGCGTTGGATGGCTGGGAGAGCAGCGACTGCGGCGCGGCGAACGGAATCACTTGATGTGGCGCAAAATGCCGTCGAGCTGGTCCAGCGAGTTGTAGGGTATCACCAGCGTGCCACGGCCCTTGGCGGTGTGCTTGATACGCACCCCGGTGCCCAGCCGGGCGGCCAGTTCTTCCTGCAGGCGGCGGGTGTCCGGGTCGAGACCGGGCGGGCTGCCGGCGGGCCGCTGTTGGTCGGCCAGTAGCTGGCGCACCAGGGCCTCCGCCTGCCGCACCGACAATTTCCTGGCCACGATCTGGTTGGCCGCGGCCGCCTGCCTGGCCTCCGGCAGACCCAACAGGGCCCGGGCGTGTCCCATTTCAAGCTGACCCTCTTCCAGCATGGATTGCAGTTCCCGCGGCAGCCGCAACAGGCGCAGCAGATTGGTGATGGCGGTGCGGCTCTTGCCCACTGCCTCGGCCAGTTCCTGGTGAGTGAGGCCGTATTCCTGCTGCAGGTGTTGCAGGGCTGCCGCCTCTTCAACCGGATTGAGGTCCTCGCGCTGAATATTCTCGATCAGCGCCATGGCCGCCGCCGCCCGGTCGGAGACCTTGCGCACCACTGCGGGTATGGTCTCCCGCTCGGCCAACTGGGCGGCGCGCCAGCGGCGCTCTCCGGCAATGATTTCAAAGCGCTGGGCCGCGAGCGGACGCAGCACGATGGGTTGCATCACCCCCTGGGCGCGGATGCTCCTGGCCAGTTCGCGCAGTGCTTCCTGGTCCAGGTTGCGACGGGGCTGATACTGGCTGCGCTGAATCAGGTCCAGCGGAATTTCCCTGAGTTGGCCGTCGCGGTCGTCGGCAGCAGGTGGTTCCAGCGCTGGCTCCACTCCCAGCAGGGCATCGAGACCCCGGCCCAAACCACGTTTCCTAGTTGCCATTGTCACCATTCTCCTCTTCGTCTGCTCCGGCGTTGCCTCCGGAGGCCTTCCTGGTGCGCAGGATGAGTTCACCCGCAAGCGCCAGGTACGCCTTGGCTCCGGCACAGCGGGGATCGAATTGCAGGGCGGCCTGGCCGAAGCCCGGCGCTTCCGCCAGCCGCACGTTGCGGGGGATCACGGTGCGGAACAGCTTGTCGCCAAAATGTTGCTGCAACTGCGCCGAAACCTCCCTGGTCAGTCTGCTGCGGCGGTCGTAGAGGGTGCGCAGCACTCCCTCGATCTGCAGGCCCCGATTCACGTGCTGCCCGATGCGTTCAACGGTATGCAACAACTCCGACAATCCCTCCAGGGCGTAGTACTCGCACTGCATGGTGATCAACACGCCGGAAGCAGCGACCAGGCTATTGACGGTCAACAGGTTGAGTGCCGGAGGGCAGTCGATCAGCACGTAATCGTAGTCCTCCGCCACCGCCTGCAGGGCTTCGTGCAGACGGCGTTCGCGGCGCTCGACGGACAGCAGTTCCACTTCCGCCGCGGTGAGGTCGCCATTGGCGCCCAGCAGATCGTAGCCCCCGCCTGGCGAGCGAAGACGGGCGTCACGCACCGGCGTGCCCTGGACCAGGACATCGTACACCGTGGTGGTCAACTGGTACTTGTCCAGACCACTGCCCATGGTGGCGTGTCCCTGGGGGTCCATATCCACCAGCAACACCTTGCGTCGAGTGGCCCCCAGCGAGGCCGCCAGGTTGACGCTGGTGGTGGTTTTCCCCACCCCGCCTTTCTGGTTGGCGATGGCCAGCACGGAGGCCATACTATCTCCTCAATTCCACCAGGTGCCGCTGTTCCGGCAGGCCCGGCACCTGCAATGCATGCACCGCCAGAACTTCAACCTTTGCGGGAAGCTGTGCCAGTTCCCCTTGCGGGTAGCGCCCCTTCATGGCCAGAAACCGGCCGCCGGGCCGCAACAGGTGACCACAGCCCGCCACCATCCGCGGCAACGGGGAGAACCCTCTGGATAGCACCACATCGTATTTCCTGGTGGGGTGGTAGTCTTCGACCCGGGTCTGCAACACGGTTATATTAGCCAAGGCCAATTCGGTTTTCACCTGCCGCAGAAAGCGGGTTTTCCTGCCCCTGCTGTCCAGCAGGGAGAACCGGCATTGTGGGAAAACCATGGCCAGGATCGCTCCCGGCAGGCCGGCGCCACTGCCGGCATCCGCCATTCGCTCGTCCGCCCGCCGTTCCCCCGCCACCAAATGCGGCGCCACGGCCAGGCAATCCAGCAGATGCCGCACTACCATCTGCTCCGGGTCGCGCACCCCGGTCAGGTTGTAGACCCGGTTCCAGCGCTGCAACAAATCCAGATAGGACAGCAACTGCTGTTCCAGACCGGGGTGGTTTGCCAGTCCGAGGGCTTGCAGTCCCCGGCCCAGCATGGCCTGGGCCCGGCTCAGGCGCTGCGGCGCAGCGGGGCGCCGCGCTTTTTGAGATGAATCAACAATAGCGAGATGGCCGCCGGGGTCACTCCCGGCAGCCGGCTGGCCCGGGCCAGGGTGGCCGGCCGCGCAGCGCTGAGTTGCTGCCTGACTTCGTTGGACAGGCCGTCAATCCGCTGAAAATCCAGATCCTGCGGCAGCGATGTGTGCTCGAAGCGCCGCAGCCGTTCGATGTCGTCCTGCTGGCGCGCCAGGTAACCCGCGTACTTGGCCTGGATCTCGACCTGCTCTGCCACCTGGGGGTCGGGATGCGCTTCGCCCAGCAAACCGGCCACCGCCGGGTAATCCAGTTCGGGGCGCTTCAACAGTTCCGCCAGGCTGTAGGCGCGTTCGAGGGGCTTGCCCAGCTTGACGGCCAGTTTTTGCGCCGCCTCCGTACCCGGCAGCACCCGGCTGTCGGCCAGTCGTCGCTGCTCGGCAGCAATTCCCTCGGTTTTTTCCCGGAACCGCCGCCAGCGCTCCTCTCCCACCAGGCCCAGGCTTCGGCCCCGTTCGGTGAGCCGGATATCGGCGTTGTCCTGACGCAACAGCAGGCGATACTCGGCACGGGAAGTGAACATCCGGTAGGGCTCGCGGGTACCCAGGGAAATCAGGTCGTCCACCAGCACGCCGATGTACGCTTCATCCCGGCGCGGACACCAGGGTGGCTCGGCCCGCACCTGCAGGGCGGCGTTGATACCAGCCAGCAGGCCCTGTGCCGCCGCCTCCTCGTAGCCGGTGGTGCCATTGATCTGACCGGCAAAATACAGGCCTCCGATCAGTTTGCTTTGCAGGGAGTGCTGCAGGTCCCGCGGGTCGAAGAAATCGTATTCGATGGCATAGCCGGGACGGCTGATGCGAGCCCGCTCAAAGCCGCGTATGGAATGTACCATCCGCTCCTGTACCGCCAGCGGCAAACTGGTGGAAATGCCGTTGGGGTAGAGTTCTCCGCTGCTCAGCCCCTCCGGTTCGACAAAAATCTGATGGGAGGGTTTGTCCGCAAACCGGTGAACCTTGTCCTCCACCGAGGGACAGTAGCGCGGCCCGGTGCCGGCAATCGCGCCACTGAACAGGGGAGACTGGGTCAGGCCCTGGCGAATCACCTCGTGGGTGGCTTCGTTGGTGTGGGTAATCCAGCAACAGCATTGGCGGGGGTGCTGGCTGGCGTCCCCCAGGAACGACATCACCGGGCGCTGCTCATCGCCCCACTGTTCCTGCAGCAGCTCGAGGTCCACCGTGTCGGCGACGAGCCGTGGCGGGGTTCCGGTTTTCAGGCGCCCGACGCGGAGCGGCAATTCGCGCAGGCGTTGTGCCAGGGCCACTGCCGCAGGATCGTCGGCGCGTCCGCCGGAACGGCTGTCCGGGCCGATGTGAATCCGCCCCCCCAGGAAGGTGCCGGTGGTCAACACCACGGTGGGAGCGTGGAACCGGTCCCCTTGCTCGCCGACCACCCCCTGCACCCGGTCGCCTTCCAGAATCAGGTCCTGCACCGCCTGTGCCACCAGGGTCAGTCCGCTCTGCTGTTGCAGCATGCCGCGGATGGCCCGGCGATAGAGAACCCGGTCGGCCTGGGCGCGGGTGGCGCGAACCGCCGCGCCCCTGCTTCCATTGAGCGTACGAAACTGTATGCCCGCCTGGTCGGTGGCCAGGGCCATGGCGCCACCCAGGGCATCCACCTCTTTGACCAGGTGACTCTTGCCGATGCCGCCGATCGCCGGATTGCAGGACATCTGGCCCAGGGTATCCAGGCTATGGCTGAGCAGCAGGGTGTCGCAGCCCATGCGGGCCGCGGCCAGGGCGGCTTCGGTGCCGGCGTGTCCGCCGCCGATCACGATGACGTCGAAACGGGTATTCATAAGGCGGCGTAGTATACGCAGTGCACTTCAACTGTTCAAAAATTGAGCAGGCGCCAAGAGAGTGTCAAGCGCTGCCCGGCATCCAGTCAGGGGGGCGTCTCCATGCTCTGTCGCCACAGGGTGCTGAGGAAGGAGCATGTGGCGGGTGTTTTGGAGTGAATAGCGCCATGGACGGACGCGGGATGGGCCATGGATGGCCCATTGAACGACAAAACACCCGCCATGTGCTCCTGAAGACGGAAGCCGGATAAGCCATGGACGGCCCATGGAGCGACGAAACAACCCACGAATGCTCTGTCGGCCTTTTAGCGGAAATTGCAGTAATAAAATTAATACTATCTATCATTGATAGAGGTATACCTTGGTTATAGTTGTTGTTATTGGTCTCGGTGAATTCTGTTGAAAAGGGCATTCTTTTCAATCCATTCAACAGGTTGGAAGGAGAATAAGAGGGCAGACAAGTGCTGTCTGCAGGCGGTATTGGCGGTGCATGGGGTGGGGAAAACCGTGCTTGGTGGTGCCGGTCCGCGGGCAGCGTCGTTTCCCCCACAGCTTGTTGGCAACCCGCTGGCAGGATAATGCACAGCATTTGCACCGCTGTGGATTGCCTGTGTGTAACTGGTGGGCAGGCTGTCTGCAAAAGGGGCGTCCCGTCCCGGCGGCGCCTCAGGTTGCCAGCCAGGTTTCCAGAATCAGCTGCGCCGCCAGGGCATCGGCGCCGGAGTCCCGGTAGTTGCCGCGATGGCCCTGCTCCGCGAGCAGTGATTTGGCCGCAAAGCTGCTCAGCCGTTCGTCGACGCACTCCACCGGTACGGCAAAGCGCCCGCCGAGGCGGCGGCTGAACTGGCGGGCACGAGTGGACATGGGGCTTTCACTGCCGTCCATGTTGAGTGGCAGGCCGACCAGCAGCCGCTGCGGCTGCCAATGCTCCAGCAGATCCTGAATTTCTTCCCAGCGCGGTACGCCGTCGCGGACTGCCAGGATGGACAGCGCCTGGGCGCTACGGGTGGTCCGGTTGCCCACCGCGACTCCGATCTGACGCAGGCCGAAATCGAAGGCCATGACGACCGTCGCAGCGGGTGCGGTCAAGCGTGGCCCGCGTCGCCGGAAATCAGGCTCAGGTCGACCCCCAGTTGTTCCGCTGCCCTGCTCAGTCGAAGAGCGCAGGGAGTATCGAAGATGATGGCGCTGTCCGCGGGCACGGTGAGCCAGGCGTTGCGCATGATCTCGGATTCGAGCTGACCCGCGCCCCAACCGGCATAGCCCAGGGCTATCAGGTTGTCCGCCGGTCCCTCTCCCTCGGCAATGGCGGCGAGGATGTCCCGCGAAGTGGTAAGCGATATATCCTCGGTAACCTGCATGCAGGATTGCCACTGGTGCGGGGTCGGGCGATGCAGGACTACGCCCCGGTCACAATGTACCGGTCCGCCCGCCATCACCGGGGTGGAGCGCAGCCGGCCGCCGGCGGACAATTCCAGATGCTCCATGATTTCCTCGACGCAGACCTTGAGAGGTCGATTGATGATCACCCCCATGGCGCCGTGTTCATTGTGCTCGCACAGGTAGGTGATGCTGTTGGAGAAGATACCGCCGGTCATCGATGGCATGGCCAACAGGAAATGATTGCGCAAATGGTTTTTGGGGTCGTTCGAATCGCTCGACATCTGGTTCATGGCCGGGTTCCTGCGGATGTACGCATCTACTGTCAACCAGGGGCAGAGGATAGCCTATTCTGCTGAAATTTCCAGGTGCGGACGATTTCCACCCGTTCCGCCTGCTCTCTCAGTTCCGCGGGAAAAGCCGCAAAGGGGGCCGCCAGGTGCAATATGCGAATGGCCGCCTCATCCAGGACCGCATGCCCGGAAGAGCTGAGAATTTCGATGTCTTCGATGCTGCCATCGTGGCGAATGGCCACCAGCAGGCGCAACGCACCGTAAATGCCGTAGCGGCTGGAGGCCTCCGGGTAGTTCCGGTTGCCGATGGTCTCCACCCGCTGCCGCCAGTTCTGCAGCCATTCGGCTTCCGATGACTGGAGGGCCGCGGTGAGCCGCCGGGTTCTCGGTTGCTGGGAGTATTCCCGCTGTTGCTGGTCGAGGCGGGATTCGAGTCTGGCGATGCTCGTATCGAGGTCCTGCGCGGTGGCTGGTTCCGGCTCCCGGACCGCCGGTGGCGGTGAGGACAGCGGGGCAGTCCTGAGCGCGGGTGCTTCCGGCGCACCGGCCTGGTGGGCAGCGGCAACGAAGCGGGCCCGTTGCGGCGCCGCTGCACCCCGTTGCAACACCAGGGTAACCTCCAGCGCGGGCGCCACGTACTGTTCGGCCTGGGGCCGGAAGCTGATGCCCAGGATCAACATCAGGTGCAGCGCGAGAGCGAGGAACAGGAAAAAGCCGAGCTGATCGTGGCCGGTGCTTAGCCGCATCGACCCGGTCCCCGGCTGGGGCCGGCCCGCTGCAGTTGTTCCGCTATGGTGTCCATCAGCATGCCACCCACATCCAGGCCGGTGGCGGTTTCGATTTCCCGGATGCAGGTAGGGCTGGTCACATTGATTTCGGTCAGGTAATCACCGATCACGTCCAGCCCGGCAAACAACAGACCCCGCTCTTTCAGGACCGGGGCCACCTGCTCTGCTATCCAGTGGTCGCGCGGGCTCAGCGGCTGTACCCTGCCGCGGCCGCCGGCGGCCAGATTGCCGCGATTTTCCCCGGCCACGGGCACCCGGGCCAGGCAGTGTGGCAGGGCGACGCCGTCGATCATCAGGATGCGCTTGTCTCCGCCCTTGATCTCGGGGAGGTAACGCTGGGCCATGATGGTGCTGCGGTAATGGTCGGTCAGGATTTCCAGGATCACATTGAGATTGGGATCGTCGCGGCCGACCCGGAATACGGCGGTCCCCCCCATGCCATCCAGCGGTTTGAAGACCACCTCGCCGTGTTGTGCGTGAAAGGCCAGCAGTTGCTGCCGGTCCGCGCTGACCAGCAGCGGTGGGCAGCATTCGGGAAAATGGGTGGCAAATACTTTCTCGTTGCAGTCGCGCAGGCTCCGGCAGCGATTGACCACCAGGGTGCCGAGCCGCTCCGCGGCTTCGAGAATGTAGGTGCTGTAGACGTACTCGTTGTCGAAGGGCGGGTCCTTGCGCATCAGCACCACGTCGAGGTCGCCGACGGCGCGCACCTGGGCCGGCCCCAATGCATACCAGCGCTGCGGGTCGCGAAACACCTGCAACTCGGCCATGGTTGCCATGGCTGTCCCCTGCTGCAGGAAGAGGTGGTGCTGCTCCATGTAATAGAGGGCCCAGCCGCGCTCGGCTGCCGCCCACAACATCGCGAGGGTGCTGTCCTTGCGGTAATCCAGATGGGCGATGGGGTCCATTACCACGCCGATGCTGATGCTCATGGCGGTCTGCTCTGCGGCGACAGTGGTCAACATACGCAACGTTTCCGACCGGCGCAAGTTTGGCCGTTGCGGGCGCCGTCCTCCTGCCGGTGCGTTTCCGTCCGGTTCGCGGACCGGCCGTTTCCCGGTTACAATCGGCGTTTTTTTCCGCAGCCGAAACCATGAATTTTCCCGCCGTCTATCTTGCCTGTTCCGTGATCAGTCTGTTGTTCGTGGCAGCCGCGCTGGTCAAGGCGAGGCGAATTTCCTACCTGAGCCCACTGTACTTTCTGGTGGCGTGGCTGACCGGGGAACTGGCCTTTGTGCTGTTGTTTCTGCAAGCCGCCTTTACCCTGCTGTTCGCCTTCAGTGGCGGCCTGGCCAGCGTCAGCGGTCAACTGGGACTGGTGGTGTTTGTGCTGTCGTGGATGGGGCTGTGGTATCTGCACGGCAAGGCCATGGATAGCGGTGAAGTGCTGGAAGCGGCGCTGCGGGAAGGCCTGGGTGGGGATCACTATCGCCGCGAAATACCCAAGTCCAGACAGTCGGCGTTGCGCTCGGGCATCGTCATGGCCGAGTGGGCGCGGCCGTTCCGCATGCGGCGGCCGGGCGTTACCCGGCACCAGGACGTGGTCTACGGCGATGCCGGCAAGCGCAACCTGCTGGACGTGTACCAGCCACAGACGTCGCGCCGGGGCGGCTTTCCGGTGCTGCTGCAGGTGCACGGCGGTGGCTGGATCATTGGCGAAAAGCATCAGCAGGCGTTGCCGCTGATGTATCACATGGCCCAGCGGGGCTGGTTGTGTGTCGCCTGCAATTACCGATTGAGTCCCAAAGACACGTTCCCGGCCCATATCATCGACGTCAAGAAAGCCATTGCCTGGATTCGCGAGCACGCGGCCGAATACGGCGGCGACCCCACCTTCCTGGCCATCACCGGCGGGTCCGCGGGCGGGCATCTGGCGGCGCTGGCGGCGCTGACCCCCAACCAGCCCGAATGGCAGCCGGGTTTTGAAAAGGCCGATACCGGCATTTCCGCCGCGGTGCCGCTGTACGGCGTGTATGACTTTCTGGACCGCGACCAGGTGCGGGGCACCATGTCCATGGAACCGACCCTGGCAAAATACGTGTTCCAGAATAGCCGCGAGGAAGGTTTCGAGGCCCGTGACCAGGGCTCGCCACTGTCCCGCGTCAACGAGGACGCGCCACCGATGTTCGTCCTGCAGGGCACCCACGATTCGCTGGTGTGGGTGGAGGAAGCGAGAATCTTCGTGGAGAAATTGCGCTCGCTGTCGAAGCGTGCCGTGGTCTATGGAGAGTTGCCGCTGGCCCAGCACGCGTTTGAAGTCTTCCATTCGGTACGCGCCGACCACACGGTGAACGCGATTGCGACCTTCCTGGAGTGGTGCCACGCCCGCCGGGCGAGCTGAGCGGCGGCTGTCAGCGTTCGGACCAGCGCAGGTTGCGCAGGATGCTGCGGGTGGGTTCCACCTGGTTCATGGTATAGAAGTGCAATCCGGGGCAACCCTGCCGCAGCAGGTTCTCGGCCAGCCGGGTCAGGACTTCGATGCCGAATTGCAGAACGCTGTCGCCGTCATCCCCGTAGCCCTCCAGCCGACGGGCGATCCAGCGCGGAATTTCCGCGCCACAGCGGTGGGAAAAGCGGGCCAATCGCGGGTAATCGGTAATCGGCATGAGCCCGGCACGAATGGGCTGGTCAATGCCCCTGGCGCGGCACTGCTCGATGAAACCGGTATAGGCATCGGGGTTGTAGAAGTACTGGGTGATGCCGAGGTCGGCGCCGGCGTCGAACTTGGCTTTCAGAAAGCCGACATCGCTGGCGTAGTCCGTGGCCTGGGGGTGGACTTCGGGGTAGGCCGCCACCGCGATGCGAAACCGGGCGCCGTGGCGCCGCCGCACGAATTCCACCAGTTTGACGGCGTGCACCAGCTCGACGCTTCCCGCGTCGGCCGGGGTGTCGCCACGCAGCGCCACCAGATGGCCGATGCCCTGCTCGGCGTAGGAGTCCAGCAGGCCGCCTACGATCGCCGCGTCATCGACGCCGAAACTGAGGTGCGGGGCCACCACCCGGCCGGCCCGCTGCAGCGCGGAAACCACCGCGTAGGTGCCCTCGCGGGTCGAGCCGTCGGCGCCGTAGGTACAGGAAAAAAACTCCGGGTTCAGGGCCTGCAGCGCCACCGACGTCTCCTTCAGGAGGCGCTCCCGCCCGGCGACGCTGGCGGGCGGGAAGAACTCGAAGCTGAGCTTCGGGGAAGCGTCGCTTTGCATGGCTAGTACTTGTAGGCGTCCGTTTTGAATGGCCCGTCGAGGGGTACGTTGATGTAGCGGGCCTGTTCTTCCGTGAGGCGGGTCAGGACGCCGCCGAAGCCGGACACCATGTGGCGGGCCACTTCTTCGTCCAGGTGCTTGGGCAGCGCTTCCACGCCGACCGCGGCGGGTTTCGACTCCGCGGGCAGGTCGGCGAATTTGCGCTCAAACAGGTAGATCTGCGCCAGCACCTGGTTGGCGAAGGAACCGTCCATGACGCGCGAGGGGTGGCCGGTGGCGTTGCCCAGATTGACCAGGCGGCCCTCGGACAACAGGATCAGGTGGTCCCGTCCGGAGCGGTCGCGATGCACCTTGTGCACCTGCGGCTTGATTTCCTCCCAGTGCCAGTTTTCCCGCATGAAAGCGGTGTCGATTTCATTGTCGAAATGACCGATATTGCAGACCACGGCGCCGCATTTCAGGGCCTCCAGCACCTGCCGGTCACAGACCTGGTAATTGCCGGTGGCGGTGACCAGCAAATCGGTAGCGGCCAGCATTTCGCGATTGGCGCCATCCTCGCTGCGGCCGTTATTCCACGGCGAGACCACTTCGTAACCGTCCATGCAGGCCTGCATGGCGCAGATCGGGTCGATCTCGGCCACGCGCACGATCATGCCCTCCTGGCGTAGCGACTGGGCCGAACCCTTGCCGACGTCGCCGTAACCGATCACCAGGGCTTTCTTGCCGGCCAGGAGGTGATCGGTGGCCCGCTTGATGGCGTCGTTGAGGCCGTGGCGACAGCCGTAGCGGTTGTCGTTCTTGGACTTGGTCACGGCGTCGTTGACGTTGACCGCGGGCACCTTGAGGCGGCCCTCCGCCAACATCTCCAGCAGCCGGTGCACGCCGGTGGTGGTCTCCTCGGAGATGCCGTGAATCCGCTCCAGCAGGGCCGGATAGCGCTGGTGCAGCATGGCGGTCAGGTCGCCGCCGTCGTCCAGCACCAGGTTGCAGTTCCAGGGCTTGCCGTGCCGGAGAATGGTCTGCTCGATACACCAGTCGTACTCGGCTTCGGTCTCCCCTTTCCAGGCGTACACCGCCACCCCGGCGGCGGCCATGGCGGCGGCGGCATGGTCCTGGGTGGAGAATATATTGCAGGACGACCAGCGCACCTCGGCCCCGAGTTCGACCAGGGTTTCGATCAGCACCGCGGTCTGGATGGTCATGTGGATGCAGCCCAGGATCCTGGCGCCGCGCAGCGGCTGGCTGGCGCGGTACTGCTCGCGCATTGCCATCAGTGCCGGCATCTCCGTTTCGGCGATGCGGATTTCCCGGCGGCCCCACTCGGCCAGGGAGAGGTCGGCGACCCGGTAGTCGGTGGTGTTGTCGAGGGGTTGCACAGTACTCATAAAGCGCTCCTCAGGGCCGCGGCCCGGTCGGTGTGTTCCCATGTGAAATCGGCCAGCTCGCGGCCGAAGTGGCCGTAGGCGGCGGTGTTCTGGTAGATCGGGCGTTTCAGTTGCAGCATTTCGATCAATTCCCTGGGGCGCCATTCGAAGTGCTCGCGCACCAGCGAGGCGAGCTGCGGGTCGGGCAGCTTGCCGGTGCCGAAGCTGTTGACCGCGATGGCGGTGGGCTCGGCGACGCCGATGGCGTAGGAGACCTGAATTTCGCAGCGCTCGGCCAGACCGGCCGCGACCACGTTCTTGGCGGCGTAACGGCCGGCATAGGCGGCGGAGCGATCGACCTTGGACGGGTCCTTGCCGGAGAACGCGCCGCCGCCGTGGCGGGCCATGCCGCCGTAGGTGTCGACGATGATCTTGCGGCCGGTGAGCCCGCAGTCGGCGACGGGGCCGCCCACTTCGAACCGCCCGGACGGGTTGATGTGCCACTTGGTGTCCGACGTCAGCCAGTTGCCGGGCAACTCCGGCTTGATGATCTCCTCCCGGACAGCTTCCTCGATAGTGGCGTTGTCGACGTCTGGCGTGTGCTGCGTGGACAGGACGATGGCGTCGATGGCCGCAGGCTTGCCGGCGGAGTCGTAGCGGATGGAGAGTTGGCTCTTGGCGTCGGGTCGCAGAAAGGACAGGCGGGTGCGGCGGATTTCGGCGTGTCGCTGCATG
>CAZUGZ010000033.1:7932-25761 GCA_964620555.1 uncultured Alteromonadaceae bacterium | reverse complement strand
CTATTGAAAGCGGTCGCCGATGCCCAGCAGGTAGAGAATGCCGTCCAGACCCAGGGTGGAGATGGATTGCTCGGCGCCGCGCTTGACCACCGGTTTGGCCCGAAAGGCGATACCCAGGCCGGCGATGCTCAGCATGGGCAGGTCGTTGGCGCCATCGCCGACACTGATGACCTGCTGCAGGTCGATGTCCTCACGCTCGGCGATCTCGCGCAGCAGACCGGCTTTGCGGGGACCATCCACGATCGGCTCACGAACCCGGCCCGTCACCTTGCCGTCGACAATTTCCAACTCGTTGGCATAGACGTAATCGATTCCCAGTTGTCGTTGCAGGTACTCGCCAAAGTAACGGAAGCCCCCCGACAGGATGGCGGTCTTGTAACCCAGCGACTTGAGGGTGCCGATGAGTTGCCGGGCGCCCTCGGTGAGCGGCAGGCGCCGGGCAACGTCGGCCAGCACGGTTTCATCCAGGCCCTTCAACAGCGCCACGCGCTGTCGCAGGGCGGTATCGAAGTCCATCTCGCCGTGCATAGCCCGTTCGGTGATGGCGCTGACCTGCGGCCCGACCCCGGCGATCCCGGCAAGTTCATCGATCACTTCAGTGTCGATCAGGGTGGAATCCATATCGAAGGCCACCAGGCGGCGGTGACGGCGGTAGCGGTTGTCCTCCTGCAGGGAAATATCGACATCCAGTTCACTCGCCAATTCCAGCAATTGGTAGCGAAAGCCCTGTTCATCCGCCAGTTCACCGCGCGCGCTGAATTCCACACAGGCTTTGCTGCGGGGCGGTTGCACGCCGAGCGACAATCGCCCGGACAGGCGGTTGATGCCATCGATGGTCAGGCCGCGGTCGGCAAAGACGCCGGTGACGCGAGCCAGATGACGGGCGCTGATGCTCCTCGCCAACAGGCTGACCACGTAGCGTGGCTGGCCCTGCCCCCCTACCCACGCTTCGTAGTTCGCTTCGCTGATCGGTGTGAAGCTCACCTGCAGACCCGGCTCACAGGCGTTCGCCAGGCGCGTCCGGAGCAAACTGGCCGACTGGTCGGCCCCGGGGAATTCCACCAGCACACCCAGGGCAAGCGTGTCGTGAATGACCGCTTGCCCGATATCCAGCACGTTGATGCGGAAGTCCGCCAAAATGGCGGTGAACGTGGCCGTCTCCCGGGGCCCGGTTTGACCGGCGACGGTTATCAACAAAATCTCTTTCAAGGTATGCTACCCATGTCGAAAGCACCTATTCTACCCGCTGCCGTCAAACCCGAACCAGCAACTCATAGCAGATAGTGCAGAGCCTCAAGACCCGTTTTAGGTTGACCCAGAAATCGGCGAGTGTCCTCGGCGGCCTGTGCCTGCTCGTCAGTACGATCCTGGTCACGGTAAGTTTCCTCGCCAACCGCTACCTGCTGCTGCAGCAGGAGGCCGAGCGAGGCCGCATGCTGGCCCACCAATCGGCCCTGGAGGTGGGGGAAGTGATGGCGCGAGGCGACATGATCGGGCTGGAGGTCAACCTCGAAATGCTGGTATCGCTGAACCAGTTGCGGGGTGCCCGGGTCTACGATACCAACGAACGGCAGGTCGGCGCCGCCGGGGACGAAGCCGGCACCCGCTTCAGCAGCGAAGTCCGGGCCGCCGACCAGTCCCTGGGGCGGCTGCACATCTACCTGGAGGACAACAGGGCGCTGGCCCAACAGCAATCGGTAGCTGTCCTGCTGTTACTGCTGGCGCTGCTGCTGTGTGCCTTTGCCACCGTCATCGGCAGCAATCTGGCCCGGCCGGTGGCGGCCAGAATCAGTGCTGCAACGAGCAAACTGCAAAGGCAGGTGGCATCGCCCCCGGGGGACGAAGTGGCGGTTCTGGAGCAGGTCATAGCCGACCTGCCACTGGATCTGTTGTGCGGAGAGGGCCCCGGAGTCGGTGGGGACCTGGCGCATCTGGACAGCGCGGGGCTGTTGTACATTCGACTCGACATGCTGGACAGCTACGCGGACCTGCTCGACGAAATCACGCTGCGCCGCTACCTGCTTTTTCTGCAGCATCTGATCGCCACTGCCGCCCAGCCCTATGCAGGCGAACTACAGGTAGTGCGCAGGTTTGGCGTACTGGTCAGTTTCCAGGGCCGCCATTCCGCCGGCTCCCCGGTGTTGAGAGCAGCCAGCAGCGCCTGGCTTTGCAGACTGCTGGCCACGAGTCTGCAAAGCCGGGTCAGGCTGAAACTGGACTCGTCCTGGTGCTGTGGCCTCGGTGAGGCGGATTCAAGCAGACGTGGGGACTTCTATCCGGCGCTGAACTGTCAACCCGTCATCAGTGACATGGAAACCCGGGTGAAGGCACAACCCGGGGCGATTTTGCTCACGCCGGAGGCCGAACTGGAGAACGAGGCCGAGCAGCTCCTGAAGTGGAAAGCCGACGCCGGGGGCAGTTCGGTGCTGATCGGGTTCGCGAGACCGCTGCAGGGCCTGCTGAAACGCCAGCACGGATTGTTGCTGGAACAGATACTGAAGACCTGCGCGGAATACCTCGGCCCGGGAGGCGAGGAAAGGCACGGCACCGGGGAGGTTGCGATCCGGTAGGGGCCACTCGGAATTCAGCCCTCCCCCGGTTCGCCGCCGTCGACTGCCGTGGCCTTGCGTTGCACTTCCAGCGCATCGACGTGCTGGAAGCCGCGCGGCAACTTCCTGCCGCGGCGACCCCGCTCCCCCTGGTAGTGCGGCAGGTCCCGAGGCTTGAGAGTGAGGTGGCGCTTGCCCGCGTGAACAGTCAATGAATCCTTCTCACTCAACACCCCGACGGCAAGCAGGGATTCCTCTCCCCTCTCCAGCAGCGGCTTGGGGATGCCGATGATCTTGACCCCCTTGCCACGTGCCAATTGCGGCAGGTTGGCCAATGGGAACACCAGCAGATATCCTCCGCTGGTGACTGCCGCCACTTGCGCAACCTCGCTGCGGGGCGCACTGGCGGGGGGCAATACGCGGCTGCCACGAGGCAATTTGAGCACCGCCTTGCCGGACCGGCTCTTGCTTTGCAACTCGCCCAGTTGCGCCACAAAGCCGTAACCCGCATCGCTGGCCAACAGGTAGCGCCGCTCGTCTTCCCCGGTCATCAGACCTTCGAAGGTTGCTCCCGAGGGCGGGTTGATACGGCTGGTCAACGGCTCGCCCTGACCGCGCGCCGAAGGCAGATTATGGGTGGGCACGGAATAGGTTCGACCGGTGGAATCGAGTATCACCAGCATGCGATTGCTGCGGCCCGAAACCGACATCCGGTAGCTGTCACCAGACTTGTAACTGAGGCTGCGCGGGTCGATATCGTGACCCTTGGCAGCGCGAATCCAGCCCCTGTCGGAAAGCACGATGGTGAGCGGGTCGGTACTCAGAAAATCCTTTTCGGTGAAGGCGATGGCGCTGTCCCGCGTCATCAGCGGTGAGCGGCGCGGATCGCCATGCTGCTCGGCCACCTCCAGCAATTCCTGCTTGATCAGCGCCGTCATTCGCGCCTCGGAACCCAGGGTTTTATCGAGGCTGTCGCGCTCCGACTGCAGTTGTTCCTGCTCCGCCCGGATATTCATTTCCTCCAGCCTGGCCAGGTGACGCAATTTCAGTTCGAGCACGGCTTCCGCCTGTGCACTGCTCAGTTCAAAGCGTTGCATCAGCACCTCTTTTGGTTTTTCTTCGGTGCGGATGACGCGGATCACCTCGTCGATATTGAGGAAGGCGATGAGATAGCCCGCCAGCACGTGCAGGCGCTTCGACACACGCTGCAAACGGTAATCCAGGCGCCGCCGCACGGTAACGCGGCGAAACAGCAACCACTCCTCGAGGATCCGGCGCAGCCCCTTGACGGCGGGGCGCCCATCGGTACCGATCATGTTCAGGTTGACGCGGTAGCTGCGCTCCAGGTCGGTGGTGGCAAACAGATGGCTCATCAGCGCTTCCAGATCGACGCGATTGGAGCGCGGCACCAGCACCAGGCGGGTTGGATTCTCCCGGTCCGATTCGTCCCGCAGGTCAGTCACCATGGGCAACTTTCTGGCCTGCATCTGCTGTGCAATCTGCTCCAGCACGCGCGCCCCGGATACCTGGTGAGGCAATGCGGAAATCACTACATCGCCGCGCTCCCGGCCCCACACTGCCCGCATGCGCAGGGAACCGCGCCCACTTTCATAGAGCTCCAGGAGTTCCTCGCGGGGAGTGATGATCTCGGCCTCGGTGGGGAAATCGGGGCCCTGCACCAGCTCGCACAATTGCTCCACCGTGGTGTCCGGCCGCTCCAGCATTCGCACCGTTGCCGCCACCACTTCGTGCAGGTTGTGGGGGGGGATATCCGTGGCCATTCCCACCGCGATACCGGTGCCGCCATTGAGCAACACATTGGGTACCTGCGCCGGCAACACCTCGGGCTCCTCCAGGGTACCGTCAAAGTTGGGCGCCCAATCCACCGTCCCCTGCCCCAGTTCCGACAACAGCACGGCGGCGTAGCGGGTCAGGCGGGATTCGGTGTAGCGCATCGCGGCAAAGGAGCCGGGATCGTCCGCGGAGCCCCAGTTGCCCTGGCCATCCACCAGCGGGTAGCGATAGCTGAAATCCTGGGCCATCAGCACCATCGCGTCGTAGGCGGCCCGGTCACCGTGGGGGTGGAACTTGCCGATCACATCGCCTACGGTACGGGCGGATTTCTTGAACTTGGCCGAGGCCTGCAGGCCCAGTTCACTCATGGCGTAGACGATGCGCCGCTGTACCGGCTTGAGCCCGTCACCGATGGCCGGCAGGGCGCGGTCGAGAATGACGTACATGGAATAATTCAGATACGCCTTCTCGGTATACTCCTTCAGGGATACCGGCTCGACCCCCTGATCATCAATTTCTGTGGTATCGGACATGAGAGCACTTCGAGCAAATGAAGAGGTGGATATCGTCTCTCAGTGTAGCAAGTCGCAGGCCGTTGGCGCAGCAGGGTTGGCCGAATTAATTCGGCCCTGGCGGAATGGCAACAGGGAATTACGGGTGGGGCAGGACCGGGAAAGGGGCTGATATCGTAGATGCTGGAAACCAGCAGCTTGCCATCCTGAACTCGCGCATCGGAAACGCTGTGTCGATACACTGTCCGCGACGCTCGGCACTCGGCGGCTTCCACTGGCAGCACTTTCGCCGTACCATCCGGCTTTTTCCCCATGTTCGAGAACGGCGATGCAGGGTAGCGACCAGTCCAGGCTGCGACGTCCGGCATCGCTGGTGGTGTTGGCAGCGCTGCTGCTGGTTGCCGTGTTGCTGCTGGCTGGGCCGCACAGAGGCAACCTGAGCATGATCCTCGACGCAGTCGCCAACCGCGAGGGCGACAGTTCCGCCAGTGAGTTGCTGGCTCGCCTGCGCATCGCCGAAGGCTATTCCCTGAGCATCTATGCCGATGACATCGCCAAGCCCCGGATGCTGCATCGGACCGACCAGGGGCGTCTGCTGGTCAGCAGCCCACGCAGTGGGCAGGTGCTGCAACTGGACGACGCCGACGGCGACGGCTTCGCCGAATCCCGCCAGGTGCTGCTCAGCGGCCTGTCCCGGCCCCATGGTCTCGACCGGTACGACGGCTATCTGTACGTGGCCGAATCCAATCGTATTGGACGTATCCGCTACCGGGACGTCCCGGGTCAGGTAGCCGGCGACTACGAGGTCGTAGTGGACGGGCTGACCGACAATGGCAACCACTGGAGCAAGACGCTGCGCTTTGCGGCCGACGGCTGGATGTACGTGGCCATGGGTTCCACCTGCAACGTCTGCGAGGAAGAGGATGAGCGCCGTGCCACCATCATGCGCTACCGGGCCGATGGCAGCGACGCCACCATCTACGCCACCGGCCTGCGCAACAGCGTGGGCATGGATTTCGCGCCCTGGGACGGCGCCCTCTACGCCACCGACAATGGCCGTGACTGGCTGGGTGACGACTTCCCACCCTGTGAGTTGAACCGGATCGAACAGGGGGCGTTCTACGGTTGGCCGTATCTGAACGGAGACAACCGGCCGGACCCGGATTTCGGTGCCGGCGCGGCGCAGCGGCAGGACAGTGCGATAAAGCCGGTGTTCAAATTCGATGCCCACACCGCGCCCCTGGGCATACTCTTCGAAACAGCTCCGCGGCGCAGCGCCCTGGTGGCCCTGCACGGCTCCTGGAACCGCTCCACCCCGGCCGGCTACAAGGTGGTCCGGCTGCACTGGGACGCCGCGGGCCGAATCAGTTCCTCGGATTTTCTCTGGGGTTTTGAAGAGGGTGGCGACAGGGTAGGGCGACCGGTGGATATCAGCCACGATGGCCAGGGTGGTTATTTCATCTCCGACGACTACGCCCGGGTAATCTACCGGATCCACAGGCAGCCCGTCGTCCCGAGGCCGGGTGAAAGCGCGGAGGTGAATTCGACACCGGCCCGGCAGACGGCGCCGGCAACATCACCGCAACCGGCAACCGCCGCCGACGCGAGCGCGGTGCGGGCCGGCGGGCAACTCTACGACAGGCTGGCCTGCGGCGTCTGTCACGCGCCCACCTCCCCTACGCCGCTGCCGCTGGCAGGGCTGGCGTCGCGCTATGACGCGCAGAGCCTGTCCGACTTCTTCCTCAGCCCCACCCCGCCCATGCCGCTGTACGATTTGACCGCGCAGCAGCGCCTGCAGTTGGCGCACTTTCTGCTCAACGGGGATTGACCTCCAGCAGCAGGGTCACCGGTCCGTCGTTGACCAGGGAGACCTGCATGTCGGCGGCAAAGACGCCCGCCGCAACACGTGGATGCCGGGATTGCAGCAACGCCAGCGTGTAGTCGTACAGCACCCGCGCCCGGTCCCCGGCCATGGCCGGGGAGAAATCGGGGCGCAGGCCCTTGCCGGTTGCCGCCGCCAGGGTGAACTGCGATACCAGCAATACCTCTCCGCCGACGTCGCGCACGCTGCGGTTCATGCGCCCGGAACGGTCCGAAAACAGACGGTAGTCCAGCAGCTTGTCGATCAGGCGCAGGGCCTCGGCTTCGGTATCGCCGCGCTCCAGGCCCAGCAACACCAGGATCCCGCTTTCAATGGCTGCGACGCGGTCGCCGGCGACGGCTACTTCGGCGTGCGCGACCCGCTGTAACAATCCTTTCACGACACCTCCCGCGTGCGGGCCGGCGCCTGCGTAACACCCGGTCGATAGACCTTGAAATTGTCGAATCCCGACTCCAGCAGATGCCCGGCGTGCAGTCGACTGATCACCCCGCGGTCACAGTACAGCAGGTAGGTCTGATCCGCATTCAGGGTCGCCGCCCGGCCGTGCAATTCATAGAAGGGTATCTGCTGCACCGGCACCGGCACCCGCAGTGGCTGCAGTTCGGCCTGGGTGGGGTGGCGGACATCGATGACCACGCTGTCCACCAGGGGTGTGGCCAGCACTTCCACCGTACCGCGAGCGGGGTCGAGGTCGGCGTCCGCCAATTGCCGCATCGGCACCACCCGCGCCTGCTGCAGAGCCCGTTCCAGCACCGCGAAATCGAACTGCCGCTCGGCTGCCTCCGCCCGTGCCACCGAACTGCGGGTAGCCGGGTTTACGGAAATTACGCCACAGTATTCCGGCGTTTGTGCAGCGAACTGCTCCACGCCGATTTTTGCCGCCAGCCGTATGATCTCATTCTTGTCGGTGCTGATCAGTGGCCGCAGCAGCAGGTGGTCGGTGACCGAGTCGATCACCGCCAGGTTGCGCAGGGTCTGGCTGGAGACCTGGGCCACGCTCTCCCCGGTCACCAGTGCCTCATACCCGCCCTGCTGCGCCAGTTGGGTGGCGGTCCGCAACATCATGCGTTTCAGCACCACACCCATTTGCGGGTCCGCTACCCTGGCCAGCAGTTGGGCCACCACTTCCTCGAAAGGTACGCTGATGAAATTGACCGAGTGGGTGCTGCCGTATTTCAGCCACAGGTAGAGCGCCGTCTCCTTGACCCGAAGTTCGTGGTCGCGCCCACCCAGATTGAAAAAGCAGAAATGGGTGAGCAGGCCGCGCTTCATGCTCAGATAACTGGCAACGCTGGAATCAAAACCGCCCGAGACCAGCGACAGCACCGGACCCAGGCTGCCGGTGGGAAAGCCGCCCAGACCCTGGTAGCACCGCTCCACCACGAACAGCCGTTGATCCCGTATCTCCAGGCGCACCGTGACCTGGGGGGCGCGAAGGTCGACTCCCGCTGCCTCGGTATGCCGGTCCAGCGCAGTCCCCACCTCGCGCTCCACATCGGTGGAGCGAAACGGGTGCCTTCCCGTTCGCTTGCAGCGCACGGCAAAGGTGTTGCCGGCCAGGCGCTCGCGGTACAACGCCAGCACCACTTGTGACACCTGTGTCAAATCCCCCAGCGGGTACTCCAGCACGTCGAGAAAGGAGGCGACACCCGAGCAGCGTGACAGGCCGTCTACCAGCCGCCCGTAGACGTCCTCGCGGGGCAGTTCACTGGTCACCTCCAGTTTGTCCCAGTGGCGCCGAACGCGAATCTGCGGATCGATTTCGCTCAACACCTGCCGCACATTGGAGGCCAGTTGCCGTGACAGACGGCCACGGGTGGCGCGCCCCTTGATGGTGATTTCAGGAAAGTACTTGACAATGAATTGGATTGCAGCCATAACACGGCCCCTGCTTCTGCTGACCATTATAAGGGCATCTACAAGCAGTATGTGAAACCCGCTGGGGCAGCCACAACGCACCAAATTGGAACCATAGTGGCCCCAATTTGGTGCAAACAGCACAATCAGCGGCTATCGCAATCGTGGATAACAGGGAACGGGCGGCGTGCGGCATTACTGGCACAATTATTGCTTGTCAGGTTGAATGGAGAGCACCGCCGGCTGCCTGATCCGGAGCCCGTGGTGCCCGTGCCGGACCATTGAATGACCAACTACTGGAGGAACGAGAATGTCAGAGAGGACTCTGCAATTGATCAAAGAAAATGAAGCGCTTTGGGTCGACCTGCGCTTTACCGATACCCGGGGCAAGGAACAGCACGTTTCCATCCCCGCCAGCGTAGTCGATGCCGACTTCTTCGAACGCGGCAAGATGTTCGATGGTTCGTCCATCGCCGGATGGAAGGGCATTAACGAATCCGACATGGTCCTGATGCCCAGCGACGACACTTCCGTGCTGGACCCCTTCACCGATGCCACCACCGTCAACCTGCGCTGTGACGTGGTCGAGCCCACCACCATGCAGGGTTTCGTGCGCGACCCCCGTTCCGCGGCCAAGCGCTCCACGGAGTATCTCAACTTCACCGGCATCGGCGATACCGCGTATTTCGGCAACGAGCCCGAGTTCTTCGTGTTCGATGACGTCAAATGGCACAGCGGCATCTCCGGCGCCGGCTACTCGATCGGTTCCGATGAAGGTTCCTGGGCCTCTGCCGAAACCTTTGAAGACGGCAACATCGGCCACCGCCCCAAAGTGAAGGGCGGCTACTTTCCGGTACCGCCGGTCGACAGCCTGCACGATATCCGCTCCGAAATGTGTGCCGCCATGGAATCCATGGGTCTCAAGGTGGAGGTTCACCACCACGAGGTGGGCACTGCCGGCCAGTGTGAAATCGGCATCCGTTTCGGCACTCTGATCGAGAAAGCCGACCAGACCCAGATACTCAAGTACTGCGTACACAACGTGGCCCACGCCTTCGGCAAGACCGCCACTTTCATGCCCAAGCCACTGGTTGGCGACAACGGTAACGGCATGCACTGCCACCAGTCCATTTCCAAGGACGGTGTCAACGTCTTCGCCGGGGACGGCTATGCGGGTCTGTCACAGACTGCCCTCTACTACATCGGCGGCGTCATCAAGCACGCCCGCGCCCTGTGCGCTTTCACCAACGCCTCCACCAACTCCTACAAGCGCCTGGTTCCGGGCTTCGAGGCCCCGGTGCTGCTGGCCTATTCGGCCCGCAACCGGTCCGCCGCGATTCGCATACCACACGACCCCAACCCGAAGGGACGGCGCCTGGAAATACGCTTCCCGGATGCCACTTCCAACCCGTACCTGGCATTTGCAGCCATGCTGATGGCCGGCATCGACGGCATCCAGAACAAGATCGACCCCGGCGATCCCTCGGACAAGGACCTCTACGACCTGCCTCCCGAGGAAGCGGACAACATCCCGACGGTATCTTCCAGCCTGGAGATGTCCCTGGAGGCGCTGGACCAGGACCGCGACTTCCTGACCGCCGGTGACGTGTTCAGCGACGACCTGATCGACGGCTACATCGAGTTGAAGGCGGGCGAAGTGGAAACGCTGAACATGTCGACCCACCCGGTTGAGTTCGACATGTACTACTCGGTATAATCCCCCGTGGATTTCCCAGGAGCCCGCCCCGTGCGGGCTTTTTTTTGTGGCGCCGCCAGCCTGGCGGTACTGGCGGGCAGCGGCTCGCCCACCGAAACCGGCTCGGCCCGGGTCTACCGGCTGGTCGACGAAGGGGGTGAGGTGACCTACACCGACCGGCCCGCCGCGGCCGCCCAGGCCGTCGACGTACCCGAAACCAACACCATGCCCGCGCCGGAGCCGGCACCGGCCGCCCCCGAGGCTGCGGTGGAAGCTGACGCCGGGTACTCGGTACGCATCACCGCACCCGCCGACCAGACCATCATCCCCCACGGTCCGGGCAGCTTTTCGGTGGCGGCCGAGGTCTCCCCAGGCCTTGACCCCGGCCAGCGACTGCGATTGCTGGTGGACGGCGTCGCCGAGGGTGAGCCCCGGGTACAGCCGACGTGGAACCTGAGCAATGTTTTTCGCGGCCGCCATCGGCTGCAGGTCCAGGTGCTGGACCGGGACGGTGCCGAACTGGCGCGATCGACGGCGGTCACCATCTATGTATTTCGCCCTTCCTCCAAGTTCCGGGACCCGTGAACGGTGCGCGCCGAGGTGCGGATTCAGGGTAAACTGAAGCATCATGGCAACATTAGATTTTTTCCGACAGCTTCTCGACAACCTCAATACCGCACTGCTGCTGGTGGACTCCCGGCTGCGCATCGGCTACCTCAATTCCGCCGCCCAGACACTGCTGGAAGTCAGCGAATCCCGCTCGCTGGGCGCCCCGCTCCCGGAGCTGTTTCCCGCACACCCGGAGTTGATCGATGAACTCAGGGGCACCCTGCGCAACGACAACCCTCACACCTACCACGGCCTCAGCCTGCATTCGGCCGGTCGCGAGGCGCAACTGCACGTCGACCTGGTGGTCACTCCCCTGCTGGATCAGGCCGAGCCCGGCCTGTTGCTGGAATTCCGACCGCTGGACAACATCCTGCGCATCACCCGCGAAGAGAGTCTCATTTCCACCGGCGAGACCACCCAGGCACTGATCCGCGGACTGGCCCACGAGATCAAGAACCCGCTCGGTGGAGTACTGGGCGCCGCCCAGCTGCTGGAGCGGCAACTGGACGACCCGGCTCAGCGGGAGTACACCAACATCATCATCTCCGAATCCCACAGGCTGCGCGACCTGCTGGACCGGATGCTGGGGCCCCATCGGCAGCCACGGTTCGAAGCGCTGAACATTCACGAAGTGGTGGAACACGTGCTTGCCCTGGTACAGGCGGAAGCCGGTTCGGAACTGGAGATTCGACGCGATTACGACCCCAGTCTGCCGCCGGTGCGCGGTGACCGGGACGAGCTGGTTCAGGCCCTCCTCAACATCCTGCGCAATGCCGTGCAGGCCACCGAGGACAACATCGGCGAGAGAATCATCAGCCTCTGCAGTCGCGTGCAACCACAGTTCACCATTGCCACCCGCCTGCACAAACTGGTGTGTCAACTGGATATTCGCGACAACGGCGTGGGCGTACCCGCCGAGTTGGTCGATTCCCTGTTCGTGCCCATGATCAGTGGACGAGCGGATGGCACCGGCCTGGGCCTGGCGCTCAGCCAGGGCATTATCAACCGGCACCAGGGGATCATTACCTTCGGCAGTGAACCCGACTGGTCTGTCTTTACGGTCTATATACCGATGGAACACTGCAATGACAGCTGACGCAAAAATCTGGATCGTCGATGACGACAAGTCGATTCGCTGGGTGCTGGAACGGGCTCTGGAACAGGCCGGCATCTCCACCAGATCTTTCGAATCCGCCCAGGCGCTGCTGGAGTGCCTGCAACGGGAGCAGCCCGAGGCGATTATCAGCGACATCCGCATGCCGGGTATCGACGGCCTGACCCTGTTGACCCGCATCAACGACGCCCATCCCGGCCTGCCGGTAATCATTACCACGGCCCACTCCGACCTGGACAGCGCCGTCGCTTCGTATCAGCACGGCGCCTTTGAATACCTGCCCAAGCCATTCGATGTGGATGAAGTGGTCGCGGTCTGCCACCGCGCACTGGTTCCCACGGCGGAGGAATCCGGGGAGTCGCCGGAGTTGGTCCGGGTCGCTGATACCGGCATCATCGGCAAGGCCCCCGCCATGCAGGAAGTGTTCCGGGCCATCGGACGCCTGGCCCACTCCAGTATCACCGTGCTGATCAGCGGGGAATCCGGCACCGGCAAGGAGTTGGTGGCCCGCGCCCTGCACCGGCACAGCCCGCGCCAGCAACAGGACTTTATCGCCCTGAACATGGCGGCCATCCCCCGGGAGCTGCTGGAATCCGAGTTGTTTGGTCACGAAAAGGGAGCCTTCACCGGCGCCAACGTCCGGCGCCAGGGTCGTTTTGAACAGGCCAACAAAGGCACCCTGTTTCTGGATGAGATCGGCGATATGCCGGCCGACACCCAGACCCGTCTTTTGCGGGTGCTGGAGGACGGGGAATTCTACCGGGTCGGCGGGCACGCGCCGGTGCAGGTGGACGTGCGCATCATTGCCGCTACCCACCAGGACCTGAAAAAACTGGTGTCGGAACGACGCTTTCGAGAGGACCTGTACCATCGGCTCAACGTGATACGAATTCAACTGCCGCGGCTGGCGGAACGCCGCGAAGACATTCCTCACCTGGCGCGGCACTTCCTGCAGCGAGTGGCGGCGGAACTGAAGGTGGAACCCAAGCTGCTGTTGCCGGAAGCCAGCGACTACCTGTGCCAGTTGCCATGGCCCGGCAACGTACGAGAATTGGAAAATACCTGCCGCGGGCTGACGGTAATGGCAGCCGGACGCGAGATCCATCGCAGCGACCTGGCCCCGGAAGCGGACCGGGACAAAGCCGGGGCAGACACCAGCCACCCCCACTGGCAACAGCAGTTGCTGGCCTGGGCCGAGCAGGTTCTGCGCGACGGCCAACAACCGCTGTTGCAACGGGCACTGCCGGAATTCGAGCGGGTGATGATCGAGGCAGCCCTGCGACACAGCAACGGCAACAAGCGCGAAGCCGCCCGCGTACTGGGCTGGGGCCGCAATACCCTGACCCGCAAGATGCAGGGGCTGGGCATGTCCTGAACCCGCGCAGGCGATTGCCAAGCGCCGGATTTGACGCTATAGTCTCCCGTCGGATGGGCAGCAGGCGCTGCCTTTTTGCGTTTTTACGGTTTGGGTTTGACCCGTTCAGGGGGGACCATGTCCTCGGCAGTGATGGACACCTACGCGCGGCTGCCCGTGAGCTTCAGTCACGGCAACGGACTCTACCTGTACGACACCGCGGGCCAGCGCTACCTCGATGCCTTCAGCGGAATTGGCGTGACCTCCCTGGGACACAGCCACCCCGCGGTAACGGCTGCCATTACCGAACAGGCCAGCCGACTGCTGCACTGCTCCAACCACTACCACATCGAGTTGCAGGAAACTCTGGCGGCGAAGCTGACCGCACTGGCGGGCATGGAGCGGGTCTTTTTCGGCAATTCCGGAGCCGAGGCCAATGAAGCCGCGATCAAACTGGCGCGCCTGTACGGACACCAGCAGGGAATCGAGCAACCGGCCATCATCGTCATGGAACAGGCCTTCCACGGCCGCACCATGGCAACGCTCACTGCCTCGGGTAACCGCGCCATCCAGGCCGGTTTCGAACCACTGCTCAACGGCTTCGTACGCACTCCCTTCAACGACCTCGACGCGCTGCGCAGAATTGCCCAGGGCCACGCCCGGGTGGTCGCCGTACTGGTGGAACCGGTGCAGGGAGAGGGCGGGGTCAATGTGCCCTACCCCGGCTATCTGCGTGACCTGCGCGCCATCTGCGACGAGCAGGGCTGGTTGCTGATGCTGGATGAAGTGCAGTGCGGCAACTGTCGCAGCGGCCACTTTTACGCGGCCCAGGGTGAGTCGGTGCGTGCCGACGTCATCACCACCGCCAAGGCGCTGGCCAACGGCATGCCGGTGGGAGCCTGCATGGCCAGTGGCCCCGCTGGCGAAATTCTCGATCGGGGCCGGCACGGTTCCACCTACGGCGGCAACCCCCTGGCCTGTGCGGCCGCCCTGGCGGTGCTGGACACCATGGAGCAGCAGCAGCTGGCAGCCAGGGCCCGGGAGTTGGGTCAAAGCCTGCTGGAATCACTGCGCGAGCGCCTTTTGCCGCTGCCCGAAGTGGTCGAGGTACGCGGTCGCGGCCTGATGCTGGGCATCGAACTGGCGATGGACTGCACCGCACTGGTCAACCGGGCACTGCAGCGGAAGCTCCTGATCAACGTCACCGCATCCAAAACCGTGCGGCTGTTGCCGGCGCTGATCATGAGCGACCAGCAGGGCCAGGACCTGGTGGATGCGGTGAGTGAGCTGATCGGTGATTTTGTCGGCTCGGCGGCCTGACCGCTAAACGTGGAAACCATGCTATGAAAGTCAGGCACTTCCTCTCCCTGCTGGATCTGACTCCCGCCGAGTTGAATCGCGTCATCAACCGCGCCACCGAGTGGAAGGACCTGCGGCACCGGCCGGCGGCGCCGACCCCATTCGAGGGACGGGTACTGGGCATGATTTTCGAGAAGGCTTCGACCCGCACCCGGGTCTCCTTCGAGGTCGGGGTGGTACAGATGGGTGGCCACGCGCTGTTTCTGGCATCCGGCGACACCCAGATGGGCCGCGGCGAGCCCATCGCAGACACGGCCCGGGTTCTCTCCTCCATGGTCGATATGGTGATGATCCGAACCTATGTGCACCAGGTCGTCGAAGACTTTGCCACCCACTCCAGGGTGCCGGTAATCAATGCCCTGACCGACCGCTTTCACCCCTGCCAGCTGTTGGCCGACATGCAGACCTACCGGGAATTGCGCGGCGCCATCGCCGGAAAGACCGTGGCCTGGGTGGGCGACGGCAACAACATGTGCCAGTCCTATATCAATGCCGCTGTGCAATTCGACTTCGAACTACGCATCGCCTGCCCGCCGGGTTTCGAGCCCGACCGACAACTGCTCGCGAGCGGCGGCCGGCGCGTGGCATTGCTGAGCGACCCCGCCGCAGCGGTGGCGGGCGCGGCGCTGGTGGTGACCGACGTATTTGCCTCCATGGGGCAGGAAGCCGAACAGCAGCAGCGGCGCCAACAGTTTGCCGGCTACCAGGTCAATGCCGAACTGATGTCGAAAGCCGCCCCCGACGCACTCTACATGCACTGTCTGCCGGCCCATCGCGGGGAGGAAATCAGCGCCGAGCTCATGGATAGTCCGGACTCGGTAATCTGGCAGCAGGCCGAAAACCGGCTGCACTCGCAAAAGGCGCTGATGGAGTTTTTACTGTTGGCCAGTCAGTAACTGCGCCTTCCGGAGCCCCTTCTCCGGAACCACAGTCAACCGTTTTCCGGATCGATCACCTGCGCGGGCGCCCGCCGGCGGCCCTGGGCCGCGTTTGGAATACCCACAGGATACCCACAGGAAAATAATCGATTTGTGCCTTGCAAAACAGAAAAAACCCCATTATCTTGTGCCCTTATCTGTCCTGACCCCAACATATAGGGTGTCGGCAACGCCGAAAAATGCTGAAAACGGCAGCGGAGGCAGCCGCCGGGATGGAGTGACGAGGTGCCGGCCCAGGCCGAATGGTAACCGGCGGACAGGAATTGGAGTGCGGCCCTGGCAAGCCCGGAGTAGACATGCAAACAGACGTCAGCCAACCAACCACCAGGCTTATGGAAAACACCCGCCCCGAGTCCCCGCATCCCGATGTCGGCATCGCGGTCACGGCCCCCGGCCGAATCCGGGTAATCAAACGCAACGGCACCGTCGTTCCCTACGATGACAGCAAGATTTCCGTGGCCATCACCAAGGCATTTCTGGCGGTGGAGGGAAATCTCGCGGCCGCCTCATCCCGCATTCACGAGACGGTGGACAGGCTGACGGAACTGGTCTCTGCCACCTTCCGCCGGCGCATGCCCTCCGGCGGCACGATTCACATCGAGGACATCCAGGATCAGGTCGAACTGGCGCTGATGCGCAGCGGAGAACACAAGGTCGCCCGCACCTATGTGATCTACCGGGAAACGCGTACCCGCGAGCGCGCCGAGGCGGCGCCGCAGCCCGAGGCCGCACCAGCCGACGACAGCATCATGGTGGTGCAGGCCGACGGCAGCCGGGCGGCCCTGGATCTCGAGCGCATTCACACCGTGGTGCGGGAAGCCTGTAGCGGCCTGGAGGATGTGAGCGAAGAGGAGATCATCGACGAGGCGCTGCGCAACCTGTACGACGGCGTATCGCAGCAGGAACTCAGCGACTCCCTGGTAATCACCGCCCGCACCCTGATCGAAAAGGAGCCCAACTACAGCTACGCCGCGGCACGCCTGTTGCTGGACAATCTGCGCACCGAGGCGCTCAGCTTCCTCGGGGTTGCCGACAACGCCACCCAGCAACAGATGAACGGCCTCTATGGCCGCGCGCTGGCGGACTACATCGACAAGGGCGTGGAACTGGAACTGCTGGCACCCCAACTGCGCGACTACGATCTGGACCAACTGGGCCAGGCGCTGCTGCCGGAGCGGGACCTGCAGTTCACCTACCTGGGCCTGCAAACCCTGTATGACCGCTACTTCATACACAGCGATGACGTCCGCTTCGAACTGCCACAGATTTTCTTCATGCGCGTGGCCATGGGACTGGCCTGTGAAGAACCCGACCGGAACCAGCGGGCCATCGAGTTCTACCGCCTGCTGTCTTCCTTCGACTACATGAGTTCCACCCCCACCCTGTTCAATGCCGGCACCCTGCGCCCACAGTTGTCCTCCTGCTACCTGACCACGGTGCCGGACGATCTCGGCGGCATCTACGGCGCCATCCGCGACAACGCCCTGTTGTCCAAATGGGCCGGTGGCCTGGGCAATGACTGGACCCCGGTGCGGGCACTGGGTTCCTACATCAAGGGAACCAATGGCAAGTCCCAGGGGGTGGTGCCCTTCCTCAAGGTGGTCAATGACACCGCCATCGCGGTCAACCAGGGTGGCAAGCGCAAGGGGGCGGTCTGCTCCTACCTGGAAACCTGGCACCTGGACATAGAGGAGTTCGTGGAACTGCGCAAGAACACCGGCGATGACCGCCGTCGCACCCACGACATGAACACGGCCAACTGGGTTCCCGACCTGTTCATGAAGCGGGTTTTCGACGACGGCGACTGGACCCTGTTCAGTCCCAGCGATGTTCCCGATCTGCACGATCTCTACGGTCAAGCCTTTGAGCAGCGCTACGAGCACTACGAGGCGCTGGCCGCCAGTGGCGAGTTGCCGCTGCACAAGCGCGTGAAGGCAACCACCCTGTGGCGCAAGATGCTGGGCATGTTGTTCGAGACCGGGCACCCGTGGATCACCTTCAAAGACCCCTGCAACCTGCGCTCGCCGCAGCAGCACATGGGCGTCGTACACTCTTCCAACCTGTGTACCGAAATCACCCTGAACACCAATCGGGAAGAAATCGCAGTGTGCAACCTGGGCTCCGTCAACCTGGCCCAGCACGTCGACGCCCAGGGGCTCGACCTG
>CAZUGZ010000033.1:0-7922 GCA_964620555.1 uncultured Alteromonadaceae bacterium | reverse complement strand
ACTGTGCGCACCGCGGTGCGGATGCTGGACAACGTCATCGACGTCAACTACTACTCGGTGGAGCAGGCGCGCAGCTCCAATCAGCGCCATCGTCCGGTCGGTCTCGGCCTGATGGGTTTCCAGGATGCCCTGTATCGCCAACACATTGCCTACGGCTCCGCGGAGGCCGTCGAATTCGCCGATCGCTCGATGGAAGCCATCAGCTACTACGCGATCAAGAGCTCCTGCGAACTGGCCCGGGAAAGGGGAGCCTACCCGAGCTTTGCGGGTTCCCTCTGGAGCCAGGGTGTGCTGCCCATCGACTCACTCAGAAACATGGCCGAGCTGCGCGGCAGCGAGTACATCGAGGTGGACCTCAGTGACACCATGGACTGGGGGCAGTTGCGCGAAGAGGTCAGGAGCCACGGCATGCGCAACTCCAATGTCATGGCCATTGCCCCCACCGCAACCATTGCCAACATTACCGGTGTCTCGCAGTCCATCGAACCCACCTACCAGAACCTGTACGTGAAATCGAACCTGTCGGGCGAGTTCACGGTAGTCAACCCCTACCTGATCGAGGACTTGAAACAACGCGACCTGTGGGACCCGGTCATGGTCAATGACCTCAAGTACTACGAGGGCAGTGTGCAGCACATCAGCCGGGTACCCCAGGACCTCAAGGCGGTGTACGCCACCGCCTTCGAAGTGGAGCCGCGCTGGCTGGTAGATGCCGCCAGCCGCCGCCAGAAGTGGCTCGATCAGGCCCAGTCCCTGAACCTCTATATCGATAACGCCAGTGGCAAAAAACTCGATCTGACCTACCGCATGGCCTGGTATCGCGGTCTCAAGACCACGTACTACCTGCGCTCGCTGGCGGCCACCGGCACCGAGAAGTCCACCATCGATACCGGGGAACTGAACGCGGTAGCCGCCGCCCAGGGGCCGCCGGCGCCGCAGCCGGCCTCCTGTTCGCTGGATGACCCGGAATGCGAAGCCTGCCAATGACGCAGTGACTGATGAATCACCAAACCGAGAGGATATAACGGCATGTTGAATTGGGAAGAGTACCCCGGCGCCGACACCGCTGTCGCCAAACCCGCTGACCTGCTGGCCGGACAGACGGCGAGTCCCGTGGCTACGGCACAGAACGGCGTGGCCGCCAACCCGGAAAACCGCGAAAACGCCACCGGACTGGAGGCGTTGGAGGTCGGTGCGGCGCGGGTATCGGTGGATGAGAAGGCCATGATCAACTGCCGTGCCGATCTCAACCAGCTGGTACCCTTCAAATACGACTGGGCCTGGCAGAAATACCTGGACGGATGCGCCAACCACTGGATGCCCCAGGAAATCAACATGAACGCCGACGTGGCCACCTGGAAGGACGGCGCCGGCCTCAACCACGACGAGCGCCGTATCGTCATGCGCAGTCTCGGTTACTTCTCCACCGCCGATTCCCTGGTGGCCAATAACCTGGTACTGGCCATATACCGCCACATAACCAACCCCGAATGCCGCCAATACCTGCTGCGCCAGGCTTTTGAGGAGGCGATTCACACCCACGCCTACCAGTACTGCATCGAATCGCTGGGCATGGACGAGGGGGAAGTCTTCAATATGTACCGGGAGATTCCCTCGGTCGCCAAGAAGGCCGCCTGGAGCCTCAAACATACTGAAGAGTTGAACGATCCCAACTTCAGGACCGGCACCCCGGAAACGGACCAGACCCTGCTGCGCAACCTGATCGGCTTCTACGCGGTGACCGAAGGGATCTTCTTCTACTGCGGCTTTACCCAGATTCTGTCGATGGGCCGCCGCAACAAGATGACCGGAGTCGCCGAGCAGTTCCAGTACATTCTGCGCGATGAATCCATGCACCTGAATTTCGGCATCGATGTGATCAACCAGATCAAATTGGAAAACCCCCACCTGTGGACCGAGGAATTCCAGCGGGAAGCCGCCGAAATGATCCTGGAGGGTACGCAACTGGAAATCGAATATGCCCGGGACAGCATGCCCCGGGGGGTGCTGGGCATGAATGCGGCGATGATGGAGGAGTACCTGCAGTTCATCGCCAACCGGCGGCTGGCCCAACTTGGACTACCGGAGCAGTTCGCCGGCAGTCAGAACCCGTTTCCCTGGATGTCGGAAATCATGGACTTGCGCAAGGAGAAGAATTTCTTCGAAACCCGGGTCATCGAGTATCAGACCGGTGGGGCGCTGAATTGGGATTAGGAGAAGCTGATGACACGGAAATTGAACAGCAGGGAATCCGAAGCGATTCTCATTGCCCTCGACCAGATCAGCCAGACCATCGAGGTAATGACCAGTGTGGTAGGTCGCTTGAAAACCTATCTGCATTCCCGCGAAAACGATGACTGCGACGATGCCGGAGCCGACCCCAAACCGGATGCGAACCGGAGGAAGCGCGGGATGGAGGGCCCGCAATGGGCCAGGACCAACCACCCCCGAACCCTGCATTGACCCCCCTTCAACCGATCTCCCGCCGAAACCGCGGCAGTGAATCCAGCAGCGCCGCGCCGTAGCGGCGCGTAACCAGGCGCCGGTCCAGCAGGCTCACCCGGCCCGTATCCGTCTCCGTGCGCAGCAGCCTGCCGCAGGCCTGCTTCAGCCGCAGCGCCGCATCGGGCATGGCGAGTTCCATAAACGGGTTGCGGCCCTGGCCTTGCAGCCACTCGGCCAACGCCGACTCCAGCGGATCGTCCGGTACCGCAAACGGAATCTTGGCGATGATCACGTGGTTGCAATAGCGTCCGGGCAAATCCACCCCCTCGGCGTAACTGGCCAGACCGAAAATGACACTGGCCCCACCGCTGTCCACCGCCCGGCGATGGCGCCGCAGAATCTCCTGCTTGCTGAAATGTCCCTGTACCAGCACCCGTTCGCACCAGGGTGCGGCGAGACTGCCATAGACCTCCTGCATCTGCCTGCGGGAGGAAAACAGCACCAGGCTGCCCTCCCCCTCCGCCAACAATTGCGGCAACAGGCCGATCAGTGCGTCGGTATGCGCCGCCGGTTTTCCGGGGTCGGCGGTCATGGCCGGAATGGACAATACCGCCTTGCTGAAATCAAAGGGGCCGGCCACCACCCGGAAGACAGCTTCCGGGGGTGCCCCGCTGCGCTGCAGGAAGCGGTCGAAACTGTTCATCACCTGCAGGGTTGCGGAGGTGACGATCACCCCAGCGGCCCGCTGCCACAAATGTTCCTGCAACAGACCGGCGGCCAGGATGGGGCTGGAGCGCAGGTTGAAGCCGGGTCTGCCGGCCCGGGACCGCAACTCGACCCAGCGGGCCGTGGGCGGATCTTCGTCTTCCCCGCCGTGGGCGTAATCCCGCCACAGGTTCAGGCTGTCCCGGGTGCGGCTGAGCATGGCGCCAATCACCCCGTACCAGGCGTCCGCAGCAGTCTCCTCGACGGACTCGTGGCCGGCCTCCAGTACCTCCTGCAGATGCTCTTCCAGCTTGCCGAGGCGACCCTGGAGTACACTGAACAATTCACTCAGATCCCGACTGGGCGAACGCAGGGGCTCGGGTACCTTTCCCTGGGGCAGTCGATAGTGCTGCTGGTCGCCGCGCTCGGACAACTGGTTGGCATCGATCAGGTCGTCCAGCACCCGCTGTACCTGCCGCAGTCCTGCAATGATCTCCTGCAAAAGCCCGGGCAATGGCTCGACGTTGCCCAGCAGGCCGGGGATGTCCCGCAATTCCCGGCCAGCCCGTGCCAACTGCCGGCCAATCTCCTCCAGCCACTGCTGACTGGCGGCCAGGCTGGTGAAGGCAGCGAAGTGGCCCAGCGCCTTGTCCGGCAGGTGGTGACCCTCATCGAAAACGTAGATGCTGTCCTCCGGTGCCGGCAGCACCACTCCCCCACCCAGGACCAGGTCGGACAATACCAGGTCGTGGTTGGTGACGATCACCTGGGCCTCATGGAGTGCGCTACGGGCCCGGTAAAAGCTGCACTGACGGTAATTGGGACAGCGGTTGGCGCTGCACTGATTGCGATCGGAAGTGGTGCTGAACCAGATGTTCTCGTCGATGCTCCGGGGCCAGCTGTCGCGGTCCCCGTCCCACTTTCCCGCAGCGAGGGCAGCCGCCATACTGGTGTATACCGGCAGTGCCTCGGCCGACAGTGGTGGACTGATTTCATCGGGGTACAGGGGCAGCGGCGGTTGGTCTTCCTGCTTGCCGGCAAGCAGTTTTTCCAGTCGGGACAGGCAGACGTAACGGCGTCGGCCCTTGGCCAGCCGAAAGTCGAAGGACAGGCCACTGTGCTCGCGAATGTCCGGCAAGTCCTTGTATACAAGCTGTTCCTGCAGAGCCACGGTGGCGGTGGCCAGGATCAGTTTCTTTTCCAGTTCGAGGGCTGCCGGGATGGCGGCCAATGCGTAGGCAATGGTCTTGCCGGTGCCGGGGCTGGCCTCGATCACAGCCACCGCCGCACCTCGTTGCGCATCATCAATTCGACCCAGGGCAGCGGCGACATCGGCGATCATTCGCCGCTGTCCGCTGCGCGGGCTGAGTGACTTTTCCTCGCTCAGTCGGGCGTAGGCATCACGGATCTGCTGCAGGGTCCGGTCGCTCAGCAACGCTAGTCAACCACCGGCGACTGCTGCTCGGCATAGTGCAGCTTGCTGATCACCGCATTGGCGTAAATCGCCAGGGCGTAGGTGCGGTGCGCCTCGGGCAGGGCCTGGATGCGGGCCTGGAATTGCCCCGGGTCGCACGAATCCTCGGTGCTGGTGTCGTGTTGCGGCAGCGCTGCCGAACTGCCATGCAACCTGCGATAGGCCAGGAGATTGGTCCCGCGCAGCGCATAGTGCCTGGCAATCTGCCGGTTCAATGCCTCCGCCACCGCCTCGGGACTTTCCAGATCCGCCCCCAGGGGCTGGCCAAAGGCCACGTGTACCCTGCCCTTGGCGCCGGAAATGCCAGTGGCAATGCTGACCATATCTTCGTGTTCGGCCTTCTGGTACGGGCCGCCCTGCGCCGCCTGGTACAACTCGGCGGCCTTCAATCCATCGCAGGGGTCCAATTCGTAGGAAATCGCCACCGGCACGATGTTGAGTGCGGCGATGTGTTCGCCGAAAACCTGGCCGCGGTCCCTGCTCATCATCAGCATCTTGATGATGGCGGGCTCGGTCCGGTCCAGTCCGTCCTTGGCGCGGCCCTCGCGCTGGGCAATCCACACCGGGGCCCGGTCCTCGACGATGGAATGGCGGATATAGGCCGACAGTTCGCGGGTGGCCTTCAGCACCTGCCGCGGGGCGGTGGCCGAACGCTTGACGATAAAACTCTTGTTGAGACGCATCAGGTCCGATACATAGGGCCTGGTGAGCAGGTTGTCGCCGATGGCGATGCGCACGGTGGCGTGACCATGATGGTAGAGCGCGTAATTGGTAAAGGCCGGATCCAGAACGATATCGCGATGGTTGCTGATGAACAGGTAGGGCTGCCGGGGCGACAGCGATTCCAGACCGCTGACCGTCAGCCCCGAGGTGGTCTGTTCGATCATCCGCGTCATGTAGACCTCAACCAACTGTTGCAGGGAGGCGACGTCCCGAACCCCGGCCAGTTCCCGGGCCAGGACCAGGCGCACCAGCGGCCGCAGCAGCACAGCGAGTGAGCGGGGTACCCGTTTGAATTTCAAACGGGTGATGGTGCGAACGAATTCCGCATCTGCTTTCAGGCGTCCAACGACCTGCGGGACTTCACCGTCGTGGAAGGGACGAATTTCGGCAAAGGGGTCCATGGAGATACCGTTCTAGGAGTGGTACTGCCGGTTCCCGGCCCAGGTCAACATTTGCCAAAACTTCATGCCGTCACCCTGCCGCGCCCCGCTGCCACAACTATTCCAGGTAGTGGGAGCGGAGCCGCTCAAGTCCGGAGCGATCCAATCCCAGCACCTGTTCCAGGTAGTGTGGAACCGAATCGTAGTGCTCATCTATGGCGTCAAACGCAGCCTGTATATATTCCGGGTGCGCCTCCACCGCGGGCAGCACGATTTCGTCGGGAAACTCCAGCGAGTACTTTCGGCTCAGCCGCTTCAATTCCCTGGAGGGCAGAAAATACCTGTTGGTAAGCAGGTAGTCTTCCATGACCTGAGCCCGGGATACACCCAGGGCCGACAGGATGATGGCCGCCGCGAAACCGGTTCGATCCTTGCCCGCCGCGCAGTGGAACAACATGCGGGCCGGTTGCTCTCCCGTGAGTTGGCGCAGCATGACCGAGTACGCTTCGGCGTGGCGGAGGGCGAGGTTGCGGTTGATGTCCACCATGAAGTCGAACATGGCCTGCCGGTCGACCACGTGCCTGCCGAATTCGGCAAAAATACTTTCGTTGCTGCCCGGCGAGATTGACAGGCTGATCCACCGTGGTCCGGCCGTTGGCAGCCTGCTGGGGTCGCGGGTCTGTTCATCCTGGCGGCGAAAATCGCAGATTACGTCCAACTGCAGGGACCCCAGAAGCTCCAGGTCCTGGTCATTCAACCGACTCAGATGACCGGAGCGAAACAGGTAGCCCCATTTCACCCGGCGACCATCCTCGGTGGGGTAGCCCCCGAGATCGCGAAAATTCGGGGTGCCGACAAAAGGTAGGTGACGCATGAGCGGTGGATTTACTCTCTCTGAATGACCAGATGGGCCAGTTTCATGATCAAACCGGTCTGCTTCCTCAGGGCTTCGGCGGCGAATGGGTCTTCGCCCAGGAGATCCCGGTACATGGGGGCCATGGTGATATAGGACATGATCATGTTGTTCAGGGCCATCACCGCCCAGGGCTGCAGTTCATCACCGCCCAGACTGAGCAGGAGGGGCTCTCCCATGCGCTGCTCGGTATCGAACATGGGGCTGAACAGGCGCTCTATCAATTCATTGGTGTGGGGGCCGCCACTGAGGGCTGCGTGCTGTAGCAGGCGGGCCAGATTGGGATGCCGATGGTGCAGCTCGATCACGCTTTCCAGCCACTGATAGATGAGCGCCGAGGAGATTTCCGGTTCCTGCTGCAGTTCCACCATGGGTTTGGCAAACACCTTCAACAGCCGCTCCAGCACCGCCACGTAAAGGGCTTCCTTGTTCCTGAAGTGGTTGTACAGGCTGGGGGCGCGGATACCCACCTCCTGGGCTATTTCTCCAAGCGAGGTAGTGTTGTAACCCTTCTCGGCGAACAGGGTTTCAGCGGCATCGAGAATCTGCTCGGATGTCGGTTTGAGCTCAGCCTTCGGCATCAGGTTCATGGTGAGAATACTAGCCAATCGTCCCGGGCATTGCCAGCAAGATAATTTTTTTCTTTGTTTTTCATTATCTTATAGCTACAATCCGCGAACCGCAAGCAATCGCCGCCGACTCTGCGGCCAGCGCCGAAGACATGCCCAGACCCGCCACGACCGGACTGATCAAGCTGCTGCACGCCACCCGCTATTCCTGGCAGGGGCTGCGGGCCGCCTGGCGCGGTGAACAGGCCTTTCGCCTGGAGCTGTATCTGGGCCTGGTGCTGGTGCCGGCGGGGTGGTACATCGGCAGCGACCTCACCCACAAGCTGCTGCTGATTCTGCCCTGTGGCCTGGTGCTGCTGATGGAACTGCTGAACTCGGCCATCGAGTCGGCAGTGGACCGCATCGGCCCGCAACCCAATGAGTTGTCCGGGCGGGCCAAGGATCTCGGCTCGGCCGCCGTGTTTGTGAGTCTGATCCTGTTCTGGGTGGTGTGGATCCCCAGTCTGTGGCAGTTCTTCCACACCACCCCCTGAACCGCGAGCCCCACGCGATCCAGGGCAGGTGTTGTAAACAAATAGATGTGTCCGGTTTTAAAACAAATAAACTGTCCGGTTCAGTAGCAAATAGATTGTCCGCTTTTCTCCCGGTTTAAAGTGTTCCCTTTTGGCCTTCTTCGAACGCTGCGCAGCGTTGCCGATTGGCCGCCGGGGTCG
>CAZUGZ010000032.1:26154-26754 GCA_964620555.1 uncultured Alteromonadaceae bacterium | reverse complement strand
CGGAGAAGTTCGGGTTCTCGCCCAACCGGGCCCTGGGCGCCTACGTGTACAACCGCTCGACGGAGGCCGTCGAACTGATCCGCGCTCCGCACGTGGTACTCGCCACCGGCGGGGCGAGCAAGGTCTACCTCTACACCAGCAACCCCGACGGGGCCACCGGCGACGGGATCGCCATGGCGTGGCGGGCCGGGTGCCGGGTGGGCAACATGGAGTTCAACCAGTTCCACCCGACGTGCCTGTATCACCCGGACGCCCGCTCGTTCCTCATTTCCGAGGCGGTGCGCGGCGAGGGCGGGCGCCTGCTCCTGCCCGACGGCGAGCCTTTCATGGACCGCTTCGATTCGCGCGGCGAACTCGCCTCCCGCGACGTCGTCGCGCGGGCGATCGACCACGAGATCAAGCGGCTCGGCGTCGACTGCGTGTTCCTCGACATCAGCCATCGCTCCCGCGACTTCATCGAGTCGCACTTCCCGACGATCCGCGCCCGCTGCCTGTCCGTGGGAATCGACATCGCGCGGGACCCCATCCCGGTCGTGCCGGCGGCGCATTACACCTGCGGCGGCGTCGTGGTGGACCGTTGCGGCGCCACCGACGTTCCCG
>CAZUGZ010000032.1:0-26076 GCA_964620555.1 uncultured Alteromonadaceae bacterium | reverse complement strand
CTGCTCGAGTGCATGGTCCTCGCGGAGTCCGCCGCCGAGCGCATCAACGAGGCCATGGCCGGCGGCTCCCCGGACACCCCCGACCTGCCCGCGTGGGACGAGAGCCGCGTCACCGATTCCGACGAGGACGTCGTGCTCGCGCACAACTGGCTGGAACTGCGGCGCTTCATGTGGGACTACGTGGGGATCGTGCGCACCGACAAGCGCCTCGAGCGCGCCTGGCGCCGCGTGGAACTGCTCAAGCAGGAGGTGCACGACTACTACGCGAACCACCGCGTGTCGCCCGACCTCATCGAGTTGCGCAACCTCATCCACGTCGCCGAACTGATCGTGCGCTGCGCGCGTTCGCGGCGCGAGAGCCGGGGCCTGCACTACACGCTGGACTACCCGGAACGGAACCAACTGGCAGAGGACACCATCCTGCAGCCCTGAGACCTGCGAAACTGCAGTCGCAGGCGACGCCACTGTTCAGTGCTCATGGTGGAACTGAACAACATCAGGCACGCGCCCCCCGGCTCCAGCAGGCCGCCACAACGCAACACCAGCAAATGCCGCCACAGCAAACTGCCGGGCAGAATGCGGACCGGAATCTGCCGGCCCGACGACCCGATCTCGAATTTCCCCGCGCTGGCACTCAGCGTCCGAATGGGCAGTTTCCCGTTCCAGCGGTGAACCCGGACAAAGGCCCAGGGGGCGTAGAGCAGGGCCAGGCCGCTGAGCAGGACGGCCGCCCCTGGCTGCAGGCGGCTGTTCCACAACGCCAGCAACACCAGCCCCACGAGGCCCCCGGCCAGGCAGGGGGACCACGCCGGCAGGCGAACTTCAATCCGCAACGCGGGTATGTGCCAGTATCTTTGCAACGATGTCGGCCAGGTCATGGTCCCGGGGGCGGTCGCCACCGAGCAACCAGCCATGCAGTTCCCGATCTTCGCGTTCCAGCAGGCAGCGGTAGCGGTACCGGTCGGCAGCATCCAGGTGTGGCAGACACTCCCGCACAAAGGGCAACAGCAGCAGATCCAGTTCGAGCATGCCACGACGGCTGTGCCAGTACAGGCGCCGGTATTCCGCGGTCGGTTCCATGGCTACAGTATAGCCTGCGGTTTCGGTTCTCGACTGCGTTCGGCAGGCGCCACAAAAAATCTCGGGGAGCGGGCTGACAAAAATGGGGGCAGCCCCTATCATTGCCATCATCATGAGATTCCATGCCAGACTGGAAGGGCGCGGTGTCCTGGAACTGACGGGGCCCGACAGTCGTCAATTCCTGCAGGGCCAGGCAACCTGCGACCTCGATCAGTTACGCGCGGGCAAGGCCCTGCCCGGCGCCTGTTGTACACCCCAGGGACGGATGTACTGTGATTTTCGGCTGATCGCCCGCAACGAGACTGACTGTCTGCTCAGCATGCAGCGGGATATCTGCCGGAACAGCGCGTCGCTGCTGGGCAAGTACATTGTCTTCTCGAAGGCGGAACTCGGCATCGCCAGCGATGACTGGGTGGTGTTTGCCGCCTGGGGAGAAGGCGTCGCCGGGCAACTGGCCACCACTTTGGCAAGCCCCGACTGGTTGTGGGTGCAGGTGGATGACGCAGGGCGGCGCTTTGAATGCCACTGTCCGGCGGCGCGGGCCGAAGACCTGCAGCGGCAACTCCGGCAGTGCAGCCAGGAAGTCAATGAAGCGGCCTGGCAACTGGAGGAAATCGAAGCCGGCCTGGGGCACATCGAAGCCGCCACAGTGGAGCAGTTCCTTCCGCAGATGCTCAACTACCAGGTCACCGGGCAGGTGAGTTTCAGCAAGGGCTGCTACACCGGTCAGGAAGTGGTGGCCCGCCTTCACTACCGGGGGAAACTGAAACGCGCCATGTACCTGGCCGACGCCGAAATCGGCCCGGCGCAGCCCGGCACCCCGCTATTCGCCGCACATGGCGCCCAAAGCGTCGGCAACGTGGTGAATGCCGCACCACGTGCAGGTGGCAGCCGCCTGCTGGCGGTGTGCACCATCGCCGCGGCACAGGGGGAAGTACGCCTGGCAGCGCCCGACGGCGCCGCGTTGCATTTCCTGCCTCTGCCCTATGCGCTACCCGAACTGGAGTAGGCCCGACCCGCACATCTCATCTACCTTCCGCTGCGAACCCTGGTGGGGCAGGCAGGCTAAGGTTCGGTCGGCGCCCACTGGATCGGCGTCTGGCCCCGTTGTTGCAGGTAGTCGTTGGCACGGCTGAAATGCCGGCAGCCGAAAAAACCCCTGCCGGCACTCAGCGGAGAGGGGTGCGGTGCGGACAGCAGCAGATGTCTGGCTGCATCGACCATGGCCCCCTTGCGCTGGGCGTAACTGCCCCAGAGCATGAACACCACACCCTGGCGCTGTTCGTTGATCACGGCGATGACCCGATCGGTAAACCTCTCCCAGCCGTGCCCCTGGTGGGAGGCGGCCTGACCCCGCCGCACCGACAACACGCTGTTCAGCAGCAATACGCCCTGCTCTGCCCAGGAGGTCAGACAGCCGTGCAGCGGCATCCGCACCCCCAGATCCTGTTCGATTTCCCGGTAGATATTTTGCAGCGACGGCGGTATGGGGACACCCTCCGCCACCGAAAAACACAGGCCATGGGCCTGGCCAGGGCCGTGGTAGGGGTCCTGGCCCAGGATCACGACTTTCACCTCGGGTAGTGGAGTATGCCGAAAGGCGTTGAACATTTGCCCACCAGGCGGGTAGATCACCCTGCGGGCGGCTTTTTCCGCTCGCAAAAAGCTGCCCAACTGCTGCATGTAGTCTTGCTCGAACTCACCGGCCAACGCCTGCAACCAACTTGCTTCGAGTTTTACCGTTGCGCTCACTGCACGCCTCCCCCAAAGGCTAACCGGCGCGGGCAATTACCGGGTTGCGCACCAGCTTTCGGGCCGGCGTTTTCTTGGCGTATTTTTTTCCGGCCGGGGTATTGATCGGGGTCGACAGGGGCTGGGCACGGAGTCCGCTGCGCTGCCGTTCCTCGCTGACCTCGCCATAGACGGTGTTGCGCTGCCGCGGTTGGCGACCCAGCCCGCCAATGAGCCTGGCCATGAAAGCCGGTGGCCATTCCTGCCCATGTTCGGCCCCGGCGGCACGGGTAATGCTTTCGTTCATCAGGGTACCGCCCAGGTCGTTGACACCGGCCCGCAGAACAGCGGCAATTCCACGCTCGCCCATTTTCACCCAGGAGGCCTGGATGTTGTCGATGCAGCCGTGCAATACCAGCCGCGCCACCGCGTGCATCAGTATGACTTCGGCGAAGGTCGGCCCCTGCCGGGCCCGTCCCTTCAGATACAGGGGCGCCTCCCGATACACAAAGGGCAGCGGCACCATTTCCGTGAAGCCACCGGTGACCGCCTGCAACTCGCGAATCCGCAACAGGTGACGGGCCCAGTGCTCCACCCTCTCCATATGCCCGAACATGATGGTGGCGGTGGTTTTGAAGCCCACTTCATGGGCCGCCTCCATCACCTCCAGCCACTGCCGGGTGTTGATCTTGTCCGGACACAACGTAGCCCGCACGGAATCGTCGAGGATCTCCGCCGCCGTACCCGGCAAAGTGCCCAGGCCGGCAGCCTGCAACTCAGCGAGGTATTGCCGCAGGCTCAGGCCCATGGTCTGGGCACCTTGCCACACTTCCAGTGGCGAAAACGCGTGGATGTGCATATCCGGGGTGACCCGTTTCACGGTGGCGACGATATCCAGGTAGGTGCGGCCGGTGTATTCCGGATGTATTCCGCCCTGCATGCAAACTTCGGTCGCGCCGCGCTCCCAGGCCTCCGCACTGCGCCGGGCAATCTCCTGCAGGTCCAGGTCGTAGGGCCGGCCGCGCAGGTTTTCGCTGTATTTGCCCTTGGAAAAGGCGCAAAACTGGCATTTGAAATAACACACATTGGTGTAGTTGATGTTGCGGTTGACGACGAAGCTCACGGTATCGCCGCAGACCTCCCGGCGCAGGGCATCCGCCTGCTGACAGACCCAGACGAAATCCGCGCCGCGCGCCCGGAACAGCCGCGCTATCTCGGCTTCCGAGGGGGCCAGCCCCTGCCGGCAGCGTTCCGTCGTCGCCAACACGTCGGCGGATACCGGTGACCTGGCCCCGGCACCATGCAGGTCATTCACTATCGCCGCAGGCGGCGGCTCCAGGGCGCCCGGGTGCCAGCGGTCGGTGCGGGGAAAACCCTGGGCATCGGTCATCTGCATCACGCGCGTGTGCAGCGCCGGGTCCAGCCAGCGCTCGGCATCGAGTACATAGGAGGGATACACGGTCAATCGCTGTTGCAGGTACTTGCCGGCGGCGGCGGTTTCCCGGCGCAGCAGTTCCAGTTGTGGCCAGGGGGCCTCGGGGTTTACGTAATCCGGGGTCAAGGGCGAGACGCCACCCCAGTCATTGCTGCCCGCCGCCAGCAACCGGGGCAACACACCGGGGCTCAAATTGGGCGGGACCTGAATGTTCATGCCGGGACCGAACAGGATGCGGGCGACAGCCAGGGTCCACAGCAGGTCCTGCAGGTCGGGCTCTGCCGCCTTTGCCATCCGCGTTCCCGGTTTGGCGCGGAAGTTCTGGATGATGATCTCCTGGATGTGGCCGTAGCGCTGGTGCAGGTCGCGCAGTGCCAACAGCGATTCGATGCGCTCACGGCGGGTCTCGCCGATGCCGATCAGGATTCCCGAGGTGAACGGCACAGCGGCACGACCGGCGCGCTCTATGGTCTGCAGACGCAGCTTCGGCTCCTTGTCCGGAGAACCATGATGGGGCATTCCCGGTTCGCACAGGCGCTCGGACACTGACTCCAGCATGATACCCATGGAGGCAGAGACCTTGCGCAACCCGTCAATCTCCCCTTCGCTCATGCAACCGGCATTGATGTGGGGCAACAGACCCGTCTGCTGAAGTACCTGCTCCGCCACCTGGGCAACGTAGTCCAGGGTGCTGCTGCAACCCAGTTCCGCCAGCGCCTCGCGGGCGACCCGGTAGCGCAACTCGGGTTTTTCTCCCAGCGTAAACAGGGCCTCCTTGCAGCCCATGGCCTGCGCCCGATGGCATTGTTCCAATACCTGATCGACGCTCATATAGGGTTGCGACAGGTGCCGGGGAGTGCGGGCAAAGGTGCAATAGTGACAGACGTCCCGGCACAGATGGGTCAGCGGCAGGAACACCTTGGGCGAATAGCTCACCACATTGGAGTGACCGCGCTCGCACAGGGTCGCCGCCACCTCCAGCAGGCGGCCGGTGTCCTCGAACTCGGCCAGTTGCAGGGACTGCTCCGGCCCCGGCTGGTCGCCGTCCAGAACGGAGCGCAGCATGGCCGTCAGGTCTCCACGATCAGTTCGCGTCATACTGCTCCTCCAACTGGTGCAGAACCGGCCCGCCCGTTTCCCGGCTGCTCAGACGCCGGTCCAGGTCGGCGGCCAGCAGCAGGCGGCTGCAGCGGGTGGCCGCGTGCCCCTGCTGCGAGCGCTGCCGCAAACTGCGACGAACCCGCAGCAAATCGGCGGGATCGTCCACATCCAGGCCGGTGGATTCCCGCTGCAGCAACCGCAGCCGCAAACCCAGCGCGGCGGCGGCCCGCTGATGGGCCGGGCAACTCCCGACACCATAGTGCAATCTCAGCGCCGGTACCACCGGCAATAACAGGACATTGGTTCCGAGCCCGGCCAGATCCGGGGCCAGTACCACATCGACACCAGGCCGGTCATAGGCCTGCAACAGGTCACCGATATCCGTGCCCCGCAACAGCGGCAGGTCGCTGTGCAACACCATCAGTTGTTCCACCCCGCGCTGCCCAAGCAGCTCCCGTGCGGCGCTTAGCGAGGCATTCAGTCCTCCGCCACCCAGGTCGCTCTCCCGCAGCCACTCCACGTCGTAGCGATCGGCCAGTCCCACCGCCACCGGGTCATCGGAAATCAGGGTAATGCCATCCAGCCGGGAATCGCCGGCCAGCACCGTCAGCAGGTCTTCCACCATCGCCAGCACCAGGGCGCGGCGCTCGGTGGGGGTCAGCACGGCGGACAGACGGGTCTTGCTCAAGGCCAGGCGTTTCAAGGGCACCACCGCCCAGGTCATGTCTTCGCTCCCTGCATACCGGACACCAGGTCGATGATGAAATCGGCCAACTGGTCCCGCGCCGCCAGGCTGTTCATGATGGTCGGGGCCACTGCCACCCGCATGTCCAGTTGTTCTATCGAACTCGCCAGTGTAGCGTCGGCTTCATCCACAATAAAGCAATCGATCAGGCCCTGGTAGTGGCGAGCCAGCGTCGTAGCGCGGAGCGGCATGTCCAGTTCGGTCATCATCTTGGCCAGCGGCCCCTTGAGCGCCCGCCCCCCGACCAGGGGAGAAACCGCGACCACCGGCGCCGGGGCGGCCCGCAGCAACTCGGCGATCCCGGGCAGACGGATGATGGGTTCCACGCTGACCAGGGGGTTGGAGGGACAAATGATGACCGCCCGCAAGGCGGATGAATTCAGGCACTCCAGCAGGCGGGGCTGGGGCCGGGCCCGCTCGATACCGCGGTACTGGAAACTGGTGACTACCGGTTCACAACGCCGCTCTACAAAATATTCCTGAAAGGACATGAGCTGTCCGGCGCAGTGTACCCAGGTCTGCACCGGGTCATCACTCATCGGCAACAGGGTGGTCGCCACCCCGAGTTGCGCGCACAGGTGCCGGCTCACCTCACTCAGGGAGCGGCCCGAGCTCAGCCACTGGGTTCTCAGCACGTGCGTGGCCAGGTCGCGGTCGCCAAGACGAAACCAGGTGGGGCCGCCCAGGGCTTCCATGGCGGCCAGGAAATTCCAGCTCTCGCCGGCCTGGCCCCAGCCCAGACGCGGATTGCTGACACCGGCCAGGGTATACATCAGGGTATCCAGATCGGGGCTGATATGCAGGCCGAAGTGCTGAAAATCGTCACCGGTATTGGCAATCACGGTGAGCTGTTCCGGTGGCAGACGACGGGCCAGCCCCAGCGCCAGCTTGGCGCCGCCGACACCGCCGGAAAAGGCCAGATAGTGTGGGCCGGCCAAGGCCATGAAACCCGTCGGCCCCGACTATCGAAACAGATCCTGCTGCAGCGGGCGCAACAGGGGGCGTTGACCACAGTCGGCGGGCTGCCAGCGAGCCCCCTTGACCAGCACTGCCGGGCAGGCTTCATCCGCCTGCCCCATGACCAGGGAAGCGGCAGCAGCCAGTTCGTCGGCCACTGCCACCAGCGTCACCTCCAGTGGCCGTCCGTACAGATCCGGGTCCCCGATCTGATCGGCCAGTGGTTCGATACCGGCGCAGCCGATCGCCATCCCGACTGTGCCGTTGCGCCAGGCGCGGCCGGCACTATCGTTGATGATTACCGCCAGTGGCGCTTCGAATTCATCGGTCAGCAGCCGCAACAGGCGACGGGCGCTGGCGTCCGGGTCCTCCGGTAACAGCAATACCTGCGGATCCTCCGAATCGAAGGGAATATTGGATTTGTCAATGCCGGCATTGGCGTGAACGTAACCCAGCCGGTGTTCGACGATGATGACACCGGGATGTACCCGCAGCACCTGTCTGGATTCCCGCAATACCAGTTCCAACAGGCGGGGGTCCTTGTCGACCTGCCCTGCCAGTCGCAGCGCCTCTGCACCCGGTTCCACCTCGGCCAGGCGCACATAACGGTTTTCGGCCTTGGAGACAATTTTCTGCGCTACCACCAGGATGTCTCCCGACTCCGGCGTCAGCCGGTTGTGGCGCAGGTTTTGCAACAACAGGTGGGCAAGCTGGTCGCCGGGTTCGACCAGTGGAAAATCCTCCAGTGGCAGCAATTGCAACGGCCGGCTCATTGACTCCGATCCAGACCCGAGATGCGAATGCCCGCCTTGCACTGATGTTGCCGGTTGATATTGATCAACACCGAAGTCAGCGCCTCGGCGGCGGCGGCGTTGTCGATCAAACCGGCGTGGAAACCGCGCAGTCCCGCAGCTTCGACCAGGGCGATCACCGCCGCCCGCGCCGACCGGTCATTACCGCACACCAGTACGTCACAATCCACGCCGTGGCCCTCCTGCAGGTGGTGGGCGGCAACATTCTGAAAGGCAGACACCACCGACACCCCGGCACCCAGGCAGTGCTGGGCACGCTGGCCGGCCGAACCCTGCTCGGGCAACTGCACCCGCCCCACTTTGGGTGGCATCAGGGGTACCGTGGCATCGATCAGTATCTTGCCCTGCAGGGCCGGCTTGACCTGCTCCAGGGTGCTGAGTTGATGGCTGAAGGGGACGGTCAGGGCGACGATGTCCGCCGCCGTTGCCGCCGCCGGGTTCTCCATGGCGCCCAGGTCTGCCTCGGCGACCCCGCGTTGCAGCATGACTGCATGCAGATCGGCGACTGCGGCGGCGGCTTTCTCCCGGGTGCGGGAACCGATAATGACCCGATAACCCGCCTGGGCCCAACGTCTGGCCAGACCGGTGCCGAGATCACCGGTTCCGCCCAGTATCGCCAGCACCGGCAATGATTGTTTCGACATAATTTGATTCTCCGACAACTGAAGCCTGTTAGCGCGCTGTCGGTACACTCCGAATTGCACCGTCAACGGGAACAAAGGTACGATATGGATGGTGTCGGCATAGTATGTAAATCGTGCTGCCGGTACAAGCGAGGGACACCACCCCGGGGCCCTGCGAGGGAATCACTTCTATGCACAACCCCATGGACATGAGTGGACGCACCGCCATCGTTACCGGCGGCGCCAAAGGTGTCGGCAAGGGGATCAGTGAGCGCCTGCTGGAAGCGGGGGCACAGGTGGTGGTCTGTGGTCGGCAGGAACCACCGGCCCTGCCTGACGCCGGCGGCAATCGGGCGCGGTTCACCGCCTGCGACGTGCGCGAGGTGGAGCAGATTGATGCCTGTATCGAGTTCACGCTGCAGCAGTTCGGGCGTCTCGATGTGCTGGTGAACAATGCCGGTGGCACTCCCGCGGCGCCGGCGGCCACGGTCTCACCGCGGTTTTCCGAGGCGGTCATCCGCCTCAACCTGATTGCGCCGTTGAATTTCTCCCAGGCTGCCAACGCGGTAATGCAGGGCCAGACCGATGGCGGCTGTATCATCAATATTGCCAGTGTCTCTACCATCCGCCCCTCCCCCGGCACCGCTGCCTACGGCGCCGCCAAGGCAGGACTGGTCAACCTGGGCGGGTCACTGGCGGTGGAGTGGGCTCCCAAGGTCCGGGTCAACTCGATCATCTGTGGGCTGACCCGCACCGAACAATCCCATCTGCACTACGGTGATGAACAGGGTATCGCCGCGGTCGGCCGCACCATTCCCATGGGTCGCATGGCCCTGCCCACCGACATCGGCGACGCCTGCCTGTTCCTGGCCTCGCCCCTGTCCAGCTATATCAGTGGCGCCAGCCTGGCTGTCCACGGCGGCGGGGAAGCACCGGCCTTCCTGCAGGCCGCCAATGTCGAACAGGCCGAGTAGCCCGGCACCGGCGGGGCAGGCTCATTGGGCAGGGGCGAACCGGTGACCCCAGATACTGGGCCGGGAGGTCCTGGTGGGAGTGTAGTCGCTCCAGTCCATTTTCAGTCCATCGCAACCGAACTCCAACTGAAACTGGCCCGGCGTCGCCATGTAGAAGGAGAGCATGCGGTCGTTGGTATGACGACCCAGGGTTGAGGTGACGGGAATCTGTTTCTGCAACACCCGGTCCAGGCAATAGCCCACCTCATCCACATCCAGCACCTCCAGCATCAGGTGCACACAATTGCCGGGGTGTTCGCCCTGGTACAGGCCCAGGCTGTGGTGGCGGGGATTCTGCACGTGCATGAAGTGCAGGCCGAGCCCGGGGTCATCCGGGTCTTCGCTGAAATGAAAGTGCATGTAGTCGGAGTCGCCAAAGCCCAGCAGATCCCGGTAAAACGAGTGGGTCGCGGACAAATCGGGGGCCTGCAGGACCGCATGGCCAAAGCCCATATCGCCGTTGAAACCGGTTTCAAAGCCTGCGATGCCCTGCGGTGACACGAATTTGTCGTAGTCCAGGTCGCCACCGTGATACAACTCCAGTTGGTTCCCGGCCGGGTCCCGCAAACGAATCAGGTCGCGTACCCGGCGAGAGCGGATCTGTTCCGCACTGCCCTGCTCCCAGGATACCCCCGCCGCGTCCAGTTCCGCCTTGGCACTCTCGAAGTCCGTCTCGTCCAGCAGTTCCCAGCCACACAGTTGCAGGCCGTCGCTCTCACCTTTGACGACGGCCAGGCGAAACGGTCTTTCGTCCATCTTCAGGTAGAGGCTGTTCTCGTCGCGTGGCATTCCCGGCGCCACCATCAGCCCCAGCACTTCGGTGCCAAAGTCCAGCCATTGGCGGAGGTCCGTGGATTCTATCCAGGCGTAACCCAGACTGCGTACATTCATGATTGGTCTCCACCAACGGTCGGTATCGGAAAACGTTGCCGTGTCACTGCACGCTGTCCCCGCCGCACAGTTTCAGTTTCTGCGGCCGGGACAGCGCCCTGATTTCCGCCTCGCGCCGCAAAGCCGCGCCGCGGGAAGCACAGACCTCCTGCCAGACCAGCTGCACCGGCCGGCGGCTGCGAGTATAACGGGCACCACCCTTCATTTCACCGTTGTGTTCCCGGAGGCGCCGCGTGAGGTCCATGGTCACGCCGGTATAGAGGGAACCATCCCGGCAGCGCAGTACATAGACGTGCCATTCTCCCACTGCGGCTGCCTCCGGGTACGCTTCCTTTGTCGCCAGTCGGTGCGGTGGTATCATTGCCCGACGCCTACCCCTTCCCCACGGAGTTCAGTATGAGTGAATACATCCAGCATGTCACCGACGCCAGTTTTGATGTCGACGTGCTCAATTCGGAACAACCGGTACTGGTCGATTTCTGGGCCGAGTGGTGCGGCCCGTGCAAAATGATTGCACCGATCCTGAGCGAAGTGGCGGACGAATACGCGGGTCGCCTCAAAGTCTGCAAGATGGATGTGGACGCCAACCCCGGCATCCCGCCAAAGTTTGGAATTCGTGGTATCCCCACCCTGATCCTGTTCAAGGGTGGCGATGCCCATGCCGTCAAAGTGGGAGCGCTATCGAAATCGCAACTGCTGGAGTTCGTCGACGAGGCGGTGTAAATGCAATTGAGTAGTCCCGGGAACGTCGGCCCGTAATTCGGGTCGCCGTACCGCGTTCAGGCCTCCAAAAAAAAACTCGGCGGTACAATATCCCTCTATAGACGCCCCAATTATGCTATGCTAGATTGTCCATCCTGCTGCTGATCCCGTGGCAGCCAAAGGACCCACAAACTCTTTCGCAATACAGCGGCTCTCCGGCCTCATTGCAAGATGGCGCCATACCTGTACGCTCGATTCCAGAGCGTTTGTACCTACCATTCCGGAAATCCTGAAGATCAATCATGAATCTAACTGACCTGAAAACCAAATCCACCCAGGACCTCATCGACATCGCCAAGGACAATGGCATCGACAATGTGGGCCGTTCCCGCAAGCAGGACATCATCTTCAACATCCTCAAGAAACATGCCAAGAGCGGTGAGGACATCTATGGTGACGGCGTGCTGGAGATTCTGCAGGACGGCTTCGGATTCCTGCGCTCCAAGGAGGGTTCCTACCTGGCGGGCCCCGATGATATCTACGTATCGCCCAGCCAGATTCGGCGTTTTACCCTGCGTACCGGGGACACTGTTACCGGCAAGATACGACCACCCAAGGACAGCGAACGCTATTTTGCGCTGCTCAAGGTGGACGAGGTCAATTACACCAGGCCCGAGAATTCCCGGCACAAGATTCTGTTTGAAAACCTGACCCCGCTGTTCCCCGACGAGCGCCTGCAGCTGGAGCAGGGCAACGGCAGTACCGAGGATCTGACCGGGCGCGTCATCGACCTGGTGGCGCCCATCGGCAAGGGACAGCGCGGCCTGCTGGTGGCGCCTCCCAAGGCGGGCAAGACCATCATGATGCAGAACATCGCCCAGGCCATCATCAGCAACAGCCCCGAGTGCTACGTGATCGTGCTGTTGATCGATGAGCGTCCGGAAGAAGTGACCGACATGCAACGGTCGGTGGGGGCGCGGGGGGCCGAGGTGGTCGCCTCCACCTTCGACGAGCCGCCCGCCCGTCACGTTCAGGTCGCCGACATGGTAATTGAAAAGGCCAAGCGGCTGGTGGAAAACAAGCGTGACGTGATTATCCTGCTGGATTCGATTACCCGCCTTGCCCGCGCCTACAACACGGTGATACCGAGTTCCGGTAAAGTGCTGACCGGTGGCGTGGACGCCCATGCCCTGGAACGGCCAAAACGCTTCTTCGGTGCTGCCCGCAATATCGAGGAGGGCGGCAGCCTGTCCATTATCGCCACCGCCCTGATCGATACCGGCTCGAAAATGGACGAGGTGATCTACGAAGAATTCAAGGGCACCGGCAATCTGGAGCTGCATCTGGACCGCAAGATTTCGGAAAAGCGGGTCTACCCCTCCATCAACATCCGCCGCTCCGGAACCCGTCGTGAAGAACTGCTGACCGGAGAGGAAGAACTGCAGCGAATGTGGATCCTGCGCAAGCTGCTGCACAGCATGGAGGACCTGCCGGCCATTGAATTCCTGCTGGACAGACTCAAGGACACCAAGACCAACGAGGAATTTTTCCTCTCCATGAAACGCAAGTGAGTTACACCGACCTGCGGCAGTTCATCGATTTTCTCGAATCGCGGGGCGAACTGAAACGTATCGACGCCGAGGTCGATCCCAACCTGGAAATGACGGAAATCTGCGACCGCACCCTGCGCCGCAAGGGACCTGCCCTGCTGTTTCAAAACCCCAGGGGATACCGTACACCGGTGCTGGCCAACCTGTTTGGCACCGAACATCGCGTGGCCCTGGGCATGGGCCGGGAAAACCTGCAGGGACTGCGCGAAGTGGGTGAAATCCTCGCCTACCTGCGGCAGCCGGACCCACCCAGCGGGCTGCGGGACACCTGGGACAAGATGCCGTTGCTGAAACGGGCACTGCACATGGCACCCAGGGTACTGGGCAGGGGCGTTTGCCAGCAGCAGGTTCAGCAGGGCGATCAGGTAGACCTCCTGCAACTGCCGATCCAGACCTGCTGGCCGGATGATGCCGGGCCACTGCTGACCTGGCCGCTGGTAATCACTCGCGGCCCCGACAAGGAGCGTCAGAACCTGGGTATCTACCGCATGCAGTTGCTCGGCAGGAACAAACTGATCATGCGCTGGCTGGCCCATCGCGGCGGCGCCCAGGATTTCCGAGACTGGCAACGGCAACACCCGGGGGAGTCCTTTCCCGTAGCGGTGGCTCTCGGTGCAGACCCGGCCACCACGCTGGGAGCGGTCACCCCGGTACCGGACAGCCTCTCGGAATATGCCTTTGCCGGGCTGCTGCGAGGCAGCAGGACCGAGCTGGTGCGCTGCCACAGCCCGGCCTGCCGGAACCACGATCTGCAGGTTCCGGCCGCGGCGGAATACATCCTGGAAGGCTATCTGCAGGCGGGTGAAATGGCCGATGAGGGGCCCTTCGGAGACCACACGGGTTACTACAACGAGGTCGAGCGTTTTCCGGTGTTTACGGTCACCACCGTGACCCATCGCCACGACCCGATCTATCACAGTACCTACACCGGGCGCCCACCAGACGAGCCCTCGGTACTGGGGGTCGCCCTGAACGAAGTTTTCATTCCCATACTGCAAAAACAGTATCCGGAAATCGTCGACTTCTACCTGCCGCCGGAGGCCTGCTCCTATCGGCTGGCAGTGGTGACCATGCGCAAGGAGTACCCGGGTCACGCCAGGCGAGTCATGCTCGGCGTGTGGTCTTTTTTGCGGCAGTTCATGTATACCAAGTTTGTCATCGTCACCGATGCCGACGTCGATGCCCGGGATTGGCAGGATGTGATCTGGGCCATGAGTACCCGCGTGGACCCGCGGCGGGACTCGGTGTTCATCGACAATTCCCCGATCGACTACCTGGATTTTGCCAGCCCGGAGTCCGGGCTCGGTTCCAAGGTGGGCGTCGATGCCACCAACAAATGGCCCGGCGAGACCGGACGCAACTGGGGCAGACCGATCACCATGAGCCCCGAGGTCAAGGCCCGCGTCGATGAACTATGGGATGAGTTGGGTCTCGCGCCGGGTTAGGAGTCTGCGCCCGGTTTTTGCCCGGGCATGGGCAATGCCGGTAAATCCGTCACCACCGACAACAGACCCTCGCGGTAGCAGCGAGCACTGTCTTCCCGCTCTCCCAGGTGGAACAACAGGCGAGCGAGTTCTGCACAGGTCTCGGCACTGGGCTGGAGCCGTTGGCTCGATTCAAAATAACTTCGCGCCTTGCCCCACAACTCATTGCGCAGAGCCAGGCGGCCCAGGCAGAGCAGGAATTGCGCATCGTCGGGATGTTGCTGCAACCAGCCCTCGGCCACCTCCAGTTGGCGCCGGGGGTCCCGCCCCTGCGCAAGTCCGAACAGGCGCAGCAACTGCGGCTGCCATTCCCGGTTGAGGGCTTTTTGCAATAGTTTTTCCGCCGCTTCGTGAGCCTGGTTGGCCAACAACTGGGCCGCGTAGCAGGCCAGGATTGCGCTGTCCCGGCGCAACTCTTCGGGGCAGGTCGACCAGGCGGATTCCAGGGCCGCCAGACCGTTGTGACCCGCCTCCCGCAACAGTTCCCGGCGCACCCGCAACGCCAGTTCACGCTGGGCATCAGCCGCCAATATCGAGTTTTTTTTCAACTGTGGCAGCAGGGCCGCCAACGCCGCCCAGCGCCCGGCACCGAAGTAGGCGTCCTTGACCAGGGTCAGCCACAGGACATTGCCGGCAGCCAATTCGGCTACTCTCTCCAATTCTGCGACGGCCCGCGGGTAGTCGCCGCCGCCCAGGCATTCCGCGGCCCGGCTCAACGCCAATGCCAACGGCTCTGCAGCGTGGGTTTCCAGGTCCAGATAGCATTGCTCCGCGCGCTGTGGATCACCGAGTCGATTGCTGGCCTGGGCTGCCAGCAGGTAATTGACCGCCGGCCGCGGACTGCTGTCCACCGCCTGCAACAGGTCCCGACGCGACTGCTTCCAGTCGCCCCGCAAATAGTTCAGCACCCCCTGCAAACTGAGCTTGCGCGCCTGCTCTTCGCGCCGGTCGCGCCACCAGCGGGACAGCGAACCGCCACTGCGTATCAGCCCGCGCAGCAGGCGCAGCAGGTAGTAGGTCAGCAGGATCGCCGCAACCAGCAACAGCAGCGCCACCCACAGGCTGCTCTCCACGGTCGTCAGACCATAGGAAATCAGCACGTATCCTGGGTCGGCCTCGATCATGATCATGGCGACCACCGCCACCAGCAGGACCAGCACCAGGGCTACCAGGCGCCGCCTCATGGCCGTGGTTCAACCTGCCCGGTGGCGTCTACGGCTGTTCTCAGGGCAGCCAGGGATCGGGAGATATCGGGAAAATCCGGTTTGATCGGAAGCGCTTCGAGCGTCGCCAGTTCAGCGTCCAGGGCAGCCACACCCGTTTCATTCAGACTGAAAAATTCCGCCAGCCAATGGCGCGCACTGGCGATGCTCTGCCGATACAGCGACTGCTCGCGCGCCAGCAACGCGGCCCGGCTCTGCTCCAGCAACAGGCGCAGGTTGTGGCGCACCAGGTTTTCCCACTGCGGATCCATGAGTGCCGCATAGGGTGCCTCTCGGCGCCGCACCACCACGTAACCGGACAACTTGCTCAGGGCCGCTCTCAGCCCCTCGGTCAGTGGCTGTTGCCCGCCATCGGCATCCGCCTGCGGAGTCTCCGCGGCCGCTGCCGGCAGCTCGAACAGGGCCAGGTTATCCACCTGGCCGGCCAAGGCCTGAAGACGCAGCCAAATGCCTTCGATGTCAACCGGCGCCAGGCCTCGCAACGCGGCCAGATCCTCGGCGATGGCCAACCGTACCGGGTGCAGTCGAGGTTGATCGAGCTGCCGCAGGACATCGTCGGCACTGCTCACCAAGGCAATGGCCGAGTGCAGGTCAGCCGCCATCAACAGGCGCTGGTCGGCGAGCCGCAGCAGGTATTCCACCTCCGCCAGCATCCACTTGCTGCGATCGGCAGCGCCCAGTTCCACGAGTTGCCGGCGCAGCGCCTGCAGCCGGGTCTGCAACTGCTCATCGCGTGCCCGGGTCTCCTGCCCGGTTTGTGCCAGTTGCTCGACCAGCTCCTGCTGGCGGTCACGCAACTCCTGCAGCGAGGCAGCCTGCGTACTCTGCAGTTGCGCCATGGCGCCGTCGATCTGCGCGCGCAGCGCATTCTTCTCCGACTGCACCTGCAGCGACAGGTAGTATTGCCAGCCGCCCAGCCCCAGCGAGGTCAACGCCACCAACAACGCCAGGAATGCAACCCAACGGCCCCCCGGCCGCTGCCCGCCCGAGCGCCTTTTGGCCGCAGGAAGGGCGGCGGCCGGCTGCTCGGCCCCACCGCTGCTTTCCATTTTCTCTGAAGCCACCGTCTTACCCGTCAGCCCGCCCCTGCCCGAAAACCCGTCAGTACAGGCATCCACTCAGAAAGAGAAAGGCCAGCACGCCATCGAATGCGAGATAGGGAATCGAGCCCGTGAAAGTCATGCCGTCGCGGAGCACGGAATAAAAGCGGGCGGCCACGGCACACAGCCAGGCCAGGCCCAGCGTCGTGTAGATCACCGGGTCGTCAAACCACAGGGCACCCACGGACACGCCAATGTTCAAACCGCCGGCCAGGACACGAATTTCCGACCAGGCCTCGGGCCGGGTAAATTGAAGGCCGACATACTCGCTTAACAGCCGGGGTTTGAAAAAGCCGATCAGGCCAATCAGCAAGGTGAGGATGGCGCCGATGCGCGGCAACCATTCAACGACTGACTCCATGAGTCGCTCCTGGCAGAGGGAAAGCCAAAGCTTAGCAAGAAACCTGTGCGATAAACACCTTGGTGGTTAGCTCAACGGCTCCAGCAGCAGCGGCAGGTTATCCCGGGGTTTGGCAAAGGGAAAGTGCAGAATCCGGCCATTGACCTGTTCGGGCCGGCGGTAGCGGAAACGATATTTCAGCAACATTCTGGACAGTACACACTTGTAGAGCATGTCGGCAAAATGCAGGCCGATACATTTGTGGGCGCCGCCGCCGAAGGGCGACCACAGGAAGCTGTGCTGCTTGTGTTCGTCGCGGGCGAAGCGGTCCGGATCATAGCGGTGCGGTTCATTCCACCACTTCTCCATGCGATGGGTATACATGGGTGAGACCTCCACCAGGGTGTGTGCCGGCAGCGGGTAACCACCGACGTCGACTTCCTTGATGGTACGGCGCATAAACATGGGCACGGGGGGGTGCAGGCGCAGGACTTCCCTGAAGCTGTTCTCGAGGTCGGGCACGGCAGCACCGAGATCCTCGTATGCCAGGTGGGATCGGTGCAAACCGCGTACTTCCTCCCGCAGGCGGTCCTGCCACTGCTGCTCCTGAGCCAGGATGTGGGCTCCCATGGTGAGTGCGCTGGTGGTGGTATCGTGGGCCGCCAGCAGCAGAAAAACCAGGTGCTCACCAACCACCCTGGGGGAAAAATATTCCCCATCCTCGGTGAGCTCATTGGCCAGCATGGTGGCCATGTCGGAACCCTTCCGGCCGTGGCGTTCGGGGACCAGGCCGATAAAGAATCGTTCCAGATTGCGACGGCCGTTCATCCCCTTGCGATAGAGCAGGCCGGGCCAATCCTTGCGGACCAGGGCCAACATCCCCTGGTTCATATGGAGGAAATCCTGATTCAGCTTGCGGGTGGCAGGGCCTTCCAGGTCCATTCCCAGAAAAACCCTGGCCCCGATATCCAACAGCAACAGCTTGATGTTGGGGTAGAAGAGAAAGTCCCGGTAGCCAGCCCAACTTTCGAGTTGGGCATCGATGATGGGGTGCATCTGCTCGACGTAGCCGGACATCGCTTCGGTCTTGAAAGCAGTTTGCATGATGCGCCGATGAAACTTGTGCTCGGCAAAGTCGCGCATCAACAGGCCACCGTGAAAGAAATCACCCAGTGAGGCCTCGTAGCCCATGCGGGTGGAAAAACTCTCCTCCCGGTCCAGCATCAGTTGCTGGATGAACTCCGGCCCCAGGCAGAGCACCAGTCTCTGGGTGGTGAAACTGGCCCTGCTGACCGGGCCGTAGCGCCGGTAATGCTCATCCTGCACCTGGTACGGTTGTTTGAGAAGGCGGAATATTTCCCCGAACAGGGGCCAGCCGTGGGTACCGGGCAAATGGGAAAGGTTGCGGTTGTCCTTGGCTCTGACATAGTCCGGAATGGCGAATTCCATACTGCACCTCTGCTTTCCAGCACTGTTGGCCCGCGCTCCTGTCGCCGTTGACCGGGTCTGCCTCGCAATGGCAGCAGAATACACACGGGCCTGACTAACTAATAGTAGTTAGTGTATACCATACTACAAGTGCAAAGCAATAGCCAATAGTCGGTGTGCAAATAAATTTTCGACCCGGCAGGCAGCGGCACCGCGAGGTTGCGGTGGGCGGCCCGACCCGCGAGTCACCGGGTCAGGCGCAGTACGCCTCACCGCGAGCAATGCGCTCACCCAGAAGGGAGAGTTGCCGGCTCGAGCCACCCAGCATGGCCTCGTTGTGGCGCGCCCACAGACACAACCGCCACAGCGGATAATCCCGGTCAATGCCGGTACCTCCGTGCAAATGCTGGGCCGCATAGCTGACCCGGTGCCCGGCCTCGCCGGCCCAGAATTTGGCGATCTGCACTACGGTCCCTGCCTCCGCACCGACTTCGGCATCCAGCAGACTGACCGCCTGGTAGGTGGTAAGACGCAGACATTCGACGTCGATAAAGCAGTTGGCAGCGCGGTGTCCCACGGCCTGAAAAGTGGCGATCGGCACCCCGAATTGCTCCCGCTGCGAAGTGTAGGAGGCGGTCATGCGCAGGGCCTGGTCGGTGACTCCCAGTTGATGGGCACAGACCGCCGCCGTGGTGTGCGCACTGGCATATTCCATTACCGCGCCCCCCTGTTGCGCCCCCCCCAGCACATCCTCGGCCGCCACCGCGACCTCGTTCATGCGGAGTTCGAACTGGGGCTCGTAGGTGGTGTATTGCATTGGCACCAGTTCGACACCGGGGGCGGCCGGATCCAGCAACAGCGCCACCACCCCCGGCCCAGTCTGCGCCGAGATCAGGATGCGGTCTGCCGAACCGGCAAAGGGAACGCAGGTCTTGGTGCCGCTCACCCGGTAGCCCGTGCCGTCGGCACGAGCCGTGCTAGCGGGATGGGCCGGGTCTTCCGAACCCGCTTCCACGAGGCCGGCGGTCAACAGCAAACTGCCCTGCACCACCCCCGGCAGCAGGCGTTCCCGCAGTGCCTCGCTGCCGAATTTCTGGACCGGCAGTGCCGCCGATACCGCGTGGGGCAACAGCGGCAATGGCGCGATACTGCGCCCCTGTTCCTCCATCAGCAGAGCCAGTTCGGTGAAACCGAAGCCCATTCCACCGTAGTCCTCGGCCACGGCAACCCCCAGCAGACCGGCAGCGGCCACCTTCTGCCACAACTCCGAGTCGTAACTTTCCACCCGGTCGCCGTCGAAGGCTGCCAGTTTCTCCGGGCTCACTTCCCTGGACAAAATCTGCCGGGCCAGATTTTGTACCTCGCGCTGCGCTTCCGAAAACCCGAAATCCATCGTCCTAGCCTCCCTGCCGCTGGGCGCGGGGCATCCACAGCCCGGCCGCTGAAATGATGTCGCGCTGGATTTCGTTGGTGCCGCCGCCGAAAGTGACAATGGAGGCAGTGCGATAGAGGCGTTCCAGTTTGCCCTGTAACACCTGTCCGGTCGCGGAACCGGCCTTTACCAGCGAAGCCTGGCCCAGCACTTCACCCAGCGCCCGATACGCTTCGATAAAGAATTCCGAGCCGTACACCTTGGCGGCGGAGGCGTCCGCCATTTCCAGCTGGCCCTCGGTCATGGCCCAGGCCTGTTTGTAACAGACCAGTTTCAAAGCCTCGATACCGGCCCGCACCCGCGCCAGATTGAGTTGCACCCAGGGCTGGTCGATGACCCTGCCGCCACCCCCCAGTTCGGTGATTCGGGCCCAGTCGACCACCTGGTTGAACAACTCGGCGGTGGGGCCCACATTCACCAGGCCGAGACGTTCGCGATTGAGCTGGCCGGTGATCAACTTCCAGCCGCCGTGCAGTTCACCCACCAGGTTGCGCTCGGGCACCCGGATATTGTCGTAGAAGGTGGCGTTGGTTCGTACGCCTCCCAGGGTCACGACCGGTGTGCAACTCCACCCGGGGTCATCATTGGGTACCAGAAACAGGGAAATACCCCGGTGTTTTTTGGCGGCGTCCGGGTCGGTGCGCACCGCCAGCCAGGTGTAATCGCTGAAATGGGCGAGACTGGTCCACATCTTCTGGCCATTGATGACCCACTCGTCCCCATCCTTTTCCGCACGCGTCTTCAGGGCGGCCAGATCGGTACCCGCACCCGGCTCGGAATAGCCGATGCACACCAGCAATTCGCCAGCGAGAATTCCAGGTACCAGTTCACCCCGCTGCCACTCGTTGCCGTACTCGGCCAACTGCGGCCCCACCGACTCGGTGGTCAGAAACGGGAACGGATAGCCCGCCCGCGCCACCTCCTCAATAAAGATGAACTGCTCGATGGGGGTCATGCCTTTGCCGCCCAGGTGCTCCGGCCAACCGATTCCAATCCAGCCGTCACGGCCCATCCGGCGCAGCGCCTCGCGCCACAGCGGGCCGCCTCCCTCACCGACGTCGCGGGCGCATTCGGCGACCAGTTCGGGGGTCATCAAGTCCGCGAAATAGGCTCGCAGCTGTTCGCGAAGGTGCACCTGCGGCGCGCTGAATTCAACTTTCATGCAAAACTGCCCCACTGTGTCGAGCCGAGTGATTCATGGTAGCAACAGCGCACCCCCACTGAATAGTCAAGCTCGCCAAATGATGGCGGCAATCGGGCCCGAAACTTGCCCATCCCTCCATTTCACCGGTATCCTGCCCGCTGTTTTTTCCGGAAATACAGCCACATGAGCGGCAAATCCCTGGTTCCGGCCATCCCCGGCTGGCACAGCATGGACGCGGAGCAGCCCCACCTCATCGGCAGCCGCTGCCTGCTTTGCGGCAGCTATTTTTTTCCCAAGCAATTCAGCTATTGCAAAAACCCGGACTGCGACAGCAGTGAATTCGAGGAAGTCGAATTGAGCCGCTACGGCACTCTCTGGAGTTACACCAATGCCTGCTACCAACCGCCGGAACCCTACGTCGCCGAAGACCCGTTTCAGCCGTTCGCGATTGCCGCAGTGCAGCTCGAACGGGAACAGATGGTGATCCTGGGTCAGGTCAGCCGGGGTACGACGGTGGCGGAACTGCAGGTTGGCATGCCGATGGAACTGGTGCTGGAAACCCTGCACGAGGAAGAAACCGGGGCCAGGGTGACCTGGAAGTGGCGACCGCTGGACCCGGTCGGCAATGCACCTTCCGCAGCCGAAGACAGCGGCGACCACGCGGGCAGCGCCCATGTCCAATGAGATTTCCATCATCGGCGCCGGCATGCACCCCTGGGGCAAATGGGGCAGGAGTTTTGTCGAATATGGCGTAGCGGCAGCGCGCGAGGCGCTGGCCGACTCGGGGACGGCCTGGCGGGATATCCGCTTCGTATCCGCCGGCGCCACCATTCGCTGCGGTTACCCCGGCCAGGTTGCCGCCGCCACCTTTGCCCAGGCCCTGGGCTGGCAGGGCGCGGAAGTCAATACCTCCTACGCCGCCTGTGCTTCCGGTTCACAGGCGCTGGCGGCGGCGCGCGGCAAGATCCTGTCCGGTGCCTGCGAGGTAGCGCTGGTGATCGGGGCCGATACCACGCCCAAGGGCTTCCTGGCTCCGGCCGGGGGCCATCGGCCCGACGATCCGGATTGGGTGCGTTTTTATCTCGGGATCACCAACCCCACGTACTTTGGCCTGTACGCCCGCCGCCGCATGGAACGCTACGGCGACAGCGCCGAAGATTTCGCGGCAGTCAAAGTCAAGAATGCCCGCCACGGCTTCCACAATCCCCGCGCCCGCTACAAAAAACTGTTCACCGCGGAACAAGTCTGCGACTCTCCCGTGGTGGCCGACCCGTTGCGGCTGATGGACATTTGCGCCACCAGCGACGGCGGCGCCGCGCTGGTAGTTTCCAGCGTCGAATACGCCCGCAAACACGGCCACGCAAAAGCGCCACGCATCGCCGCCATTTCGACGGTGACGCCGAACTTTGCCAGTTCGGTAGTGGAGATGCCCGACATCGCCACCGATTCCGCCGCCGCCGCGGGGGTCGAGGCCACCAATTACCGTGCCTCCCTGCCTCTCAAGGCCTACGAGGAGGCGGGCCTGGGTCCCGAGGACATCAGTCTGGCCGAGGTCTACGATTTGTCCACGGCGCTGGAGCTGGACTGGATCGAAGATCTGCAACTGTGCGCACCGGGGCAGGCGGCAACGCTGTTGCGCGAGGGCGATACCGCGGTGGGTGGCAGGATTCCGGTCAATGCTTCCGGCGGTCTGGCCTGTTTTGGAGAGGCGGTTCCGGCCCAGGCCCTGGCCCAGGTTTGCGAACTCACCTGGCAGCTGCGCGGCAGCGCCGGGAAGCGCCAGGTCGAGGCGGCCCGGGTCGGCATCACCGCCAACCAGGGCCTGTTTGGTCACGGCTCCGCGGTCATTGTCAAACGCTGAAGCGGCGGCGAGCAGACTCCTGTAACTCGGATTGCAACGGGTCCAGGCTAGCTTTCAGGCCGTCCTAGTCCTGTGGCAGGGTCGCGGCGGTCATCAAACCCGTGCACACGCTGGTACTCCCGTGTCGATTACGATTCCTGCCGCTCCGCCAGTGACAGAATTCTGCTGGCCTGATCGCGGTGCATGATTTCCATCAGTGCACCATCCACCAGCGCCACCCCCTTGCCTTCGTCCTGTGCCGCCTGCCAGGCGGCGAGGGCGCGCCGCGCCCAGGCTATCTGCTGCTCGCTGGGGCTGAACACCTCGTTGGCGACGTCAATTTGACTCGGGTGGATGAGGGTCTTGCCATCGAAACCCAGCGCCCTGCCGTATTCACAGTCGCGGCGCAGGGCCGTCGGGTCCTGCAGGTTCAAAAATACCGAGTCCAGGGCCAGCACCCCGGCCATGCGCGCTGCATTGACCGCTCGGGACAAGGCGTACAGCAGGCCGAGGCGGTCGGGTCCCGCCGGCACCCGCAGTTCGTGGGCCAGATCGGTGGTGCCCATCACCAGTGCCTCGATGGCCGGTTCGCTGCCACAGATCTGCTCGACCTGGTGTACCCCGTGCGGCGTCTCGATCATCGCCCACAGCTTCGGCTCGGCCGCCCCGGGAACCGCGGCAACTGCGCCATGGAGCAGGTCGCGGCAACGCTGCAGCTGCCCCACCCCCTCCACTTTGGGCAGACACACGGTGCCCACCCCGGCGGCGGCCAGGGCCAGCAGATCGGCTTCGCCCCAGGGGGTGTCGATGCCGTTGGCGCGCACCACCACCTGGCGATTGCCGTAACCGCCATCCTGCAATTGCCGCAATACCTGCTCTCGCGCCGTTTCCTTGGCAGCCGCCGCCACCGAGTCTTCCAGGTCGAGGATCACGGCATCACACGGCAGAGTGCGAGCCTTGTCCATGGCCCGCTGGTTGGATGCGGGCATGTACAACACCGAGCGCAGCAGTGGCTGGTTCATTCGATACTCCCGTCGAGTAGCCTTTGAATCCGCAACGCCATCAGCGGACGCGGATTTTCGGGTCCGCCTGCCCGCGCCGCATACGCAGCAGAAATTGCTCGAGCGGAGCCGGTTCCGCCACCTCCGCCAGCTCCGGACCCGGCGGATTGGCCCAGAATTCCTTCCAGCTCGGCCACAGTTCGTGGAAGGCCCCGGCGTAGGGTTCGCGGTCCGGCCAGCGCATCTTGTCGTCGCCCACCGGCGGTTTGTTGAGATCGGTGGCATACCAGTAACAGGGCAGACGGCGGCGAAAGTACCAGCGCCCGTCGATTCGCTGATAATTGTCCCAGTACAGCATCTGCATGATGACCCATTCGACACCACCGTTCTCACAGGGGGTTTCGTGTTCGTTCTTGGAATACAGCACGCCGTGGGCGTGCTCGCTGTCGTCGAACTCGATGATGTGATTGCCCACGTGATGGGAAGTGCCGGTAAATTGCAGGCGCAGGGTGTCATCCAGCCAGCGCTTCAGGTGAGCGCGGCCGGTGAGTTCCCGACTGACCCGGATATCGGGCGCAAACAGGTTGACGTGGGCATCCAGGTCGCGCATATCCAGGGACAGGGCATACTTGGCGACCAGTTGGCGGATCTCATCCAGGGCCTCCAGCCGCTCCACGCGGGCACTCAGTTCGGCATCCATCTCAGTTCTCCCGATCCCCGGCGCCGGTCACTATGGCCACCTCGTCTTGCAGCCGGTTACCCATCTCCAGTCTCCGCATGGGGAAATGCTGATGATAACGCCTTGCAGGCGCATTTCACCAACCTGCAGCCGGGAGAGAAAACGCGGGAACACTACCCTATCCACATGCCAATCCGTACAATGCGCCTTTGCGCTCCGCCCCTCCGGCAAGCCACTCAGACCACTTTCACCAGCAACGGCAATCGAGAGGTTCCATGACTACTCCCTACATCCAGGCTAACGGATTGCAGATAGCCACGCCTTTGTACGACCTCGTAGACCGGGAAATAGCACCGGGCAGCGGTATGGAAACAGCCGCTTTCTGGGCGTCACTGGCACGCGTTTTGACCGAATTCACACCGCGCAACCGGGAATTGCTGGCCATTCGCGATACCCTGCAGGAACAAATCGACGCCTGGCACCGGGAGAGGGCCGATCGACCGCACGACCCCGTCGCCTACCGGGCGTTTCTGGAACAGATCGGTTACCTGTTGCCGGAAGTAGACGACATTGCCATCACCACCACCAATGTGGATCGGGAAATCGCCCTGCAACCGGGCCCGCAACTGGTGGTGCCGGTCAAGAATGCGCGCTTTGCCCTGAATGCCGCCAATGCCCGCTGGGGCAGCCTGTACGATGCCCTGTATGGCACCGACGCGATTGCCGAAAGCGAGGGTGCCGGGCAAGGTAACGGCTACAATCCGGCACGCGGTGAGAAAGTGATTGCCTTTGCCCGCGACCATCTGGACCAGGTAGCACCGCTGGCGCAGGGCAGTCATACACAGGTGACCGGTTACACCGTCGTCGACCGCAAGCTGGTCGCCGCACTGACGGATGGCACCCGGACCGGCCTGCACGAACCGAAGCAGCTTGCCGGTTACCGGGGTCCGGCTGCAACACCCAGTGCCATCCTGCTGCAAATCAACCATCTGCATATGGAAATCCAGATCGACCGTCAGCACCCGGTCGGCAGGGACGACCCGGCGGGAGTGAAGGATGTGCTGGTGGAGGCAGCCATCACCACCATCATGGACTGCGAAGATTCCGTCGCCGCCGTGGATGCGGAAGACAAGACCGAGGTCTACCGCAACTGGCTGGGGCTGATGCGCGGCACGCTGGAGGAGACTTTTGAAAAAGCGGGCAAATTGGTCGAGCGAAGACTCAACCCGGATCGCCGGTACAACGCAGCGGACGGCTCGCCGTTCTCACTGCACGGGCGCAGCCTGCTGCTGGTGCGCAACGTGGGGCACCTGATGACTACGCCCGCGGTGCTGGATGCGGACGGCAACGAGGTCTTCGAGGGCATACTGGATGGCATGGTCACGGTGCTGGCGGCGTGCCATGATCTGAACGGAAACACGGCCTTGTCCAATTCGCGGACCGGCTCGGTGTACATCGTCAAACCCAAGATGCACGGCCCCGAGGAAGTGACCCTGACCTGCGACCTGTTCGACCGGATTGAGGACGAATTTTCGCTGCCTCGCCACACCATCAAACTCGGCATCATGGACGAGGAACGGCGCACCACGGTCAACCTCAGAGCCTGCCTGCGCGAGGCCCGGGAACGCCTGGTCTTCATCAACACCGGCTTCCTGGACCGCACCGGCGACGAGATTCACACCAGCATGCTGGCGGGCGCCATGGT